>JBKPMZ010000412.1:0-1830 GCA_046732415.1 Vulcanimicrobiota bacterium | reverse complement strand
CGTTATCTATCGGCAACGCCGCCTCGATGAGGACGAGCATACCGTCTGAATCTAACGCGGGCGCGCTCATACGCCCGTCTGTAAGCGTAAAACCATCGTTTAGCGGTTCGTTGCCGCAGTAGCGCATTGTCACGACGAGCGACTGCACCACGCGATCTTTCATTCGAATCTCAAATCGAACATGCTGATCGAAGCGCCCGGGAATAAACGCAACGCCGTCCACTCGTTGGAGTGCTGAAGGTCCAACGCCGGCTTCTTCTGATGCAACAACTACCTGGTGAGCCGCCGATGCTCCGCGTACGCGATACGTTGAAACTTCATCTTCCGAGAAACGCGGCGTAGGCCCGATGATCGTGAGTTTGGCAGGCACGGCAAAGCCACACAATGTGCCGGTACCGGCTACCGACGTTACGTCGCGACGTCGGTGAAACACAGCCTGCGGTTTGTCGGAACTCGCAGCGCATGAAAGCACCCGGCCGGCACTATCGTCTCGTACAAAGAATTGTCCCGAGTGCTGAATAGGAAATGTACCCACTGCACTCGTTATGGTCGCGTCCTGATAAAACGAATACGTCGTTTGCTCCGTGGGCGCGGCGAGCGCGATCGTCCCGAGCGCGAAGCATACAGCAAGCACGGAGGTTATTGCAGGCACCAACGCCGTGCGGCAGCCAAAGGGCAACCGGGCGGTTACACCCATATACCGGACCCTCCTTGGGCACTTGGGAAGTATGCGCGTCGTACTGACGTTCCTTTTTTGTGGTCGTAACAGTCCTCCGAACGCGCCTGACGAACGCAAAAATACAAACGCCCCGGAATCTCCGGGGCGCCTGCATTGGTCTGAGTCTAGCAACGGTATACCCGTTTTTTAGAGTCCCGACGCTTTCATCTCGATGACTTGCTGGGGGGAGAGGTTCTTCAGGCCGTGTGCGGCCAGGTGCTGCAGGTAGGCGCGATCGATGTGGAGCGATTTAAAGGCAATGATGTCGTCCGGTTTCATTCCGCGATAGCCTAGATCCGCCAAGTCGTCGACGTAACTTTTGGTAATGTGCAGTGATTTGAACGTTATCGCACGTTCCGGCGTGATGGTGCCGATGTGCATGCCGCGCAGTTCGTCCACGTACGAACGCGTCACGTGCAGCGCCGTCGTGGCGATCACGTTTTCAGCGGAAATCGGCCCGAACAACGAGCGCAGTTCGGAGATCGACGCCGTCGTTACGCCAAGCGCTCGAAACGCGAGCAGATCGCCCATCGGCAGATTCGGGAACCCGTCACCGCGTACCGCGTCGATATATGCGAGCGTCAAATCCACACCTGCGGCCGACAACAGCTCGTGGTCATTGTCGTAGCGAAGACCTCGACTGGACAGTCCCGAAACGAACGCGTCGTTCGGCGTAAAGGTGAACTGGCCGCTTCCCGTGCCATTCCCCAGTATTCCGGTGAATGCAATCGTCCCGGCTTCGCGGCGCAAGGTGAAGTTCGCACTCGATGGCGCGCCGTCGAGATGCAGCGTTTCTTCCCAATGCATCGTGTGGACGTCCGCGTCGGACGTGAGGTTCAGTTCTATGCCGCGCGAGGTACGGTGCGCGCTCCACGTGCCGGTAATCGTGCCGGCTTGGGCGGGTGCCCACCCGAAGAGCAGCACCAGTGCGGCGAGAAGTGCCGCGCCCTTGCTGATCGCGTTCATTTGATTATTCCGCTGGACCGCAGTTCGATGAGCTGATCGAGCGTGATGTGATTGAAGCCGTGCTCGTGCACGCGCTTGATATAGTCCGCGTCGATGTGCATGCTGGCAAGCGTGATGAGTTGCTCGCTGGTGAGCGTTCCAAAGCC
>JBKPMZ010000411.1:0-10350 GCA_046732415.1 Vulcanimicrobiota bacterium | reverse complement strand
GAACGATCCGAATTGCCCGGCGAACGTCGGATTGCCGTGCGGCTGGGCGTACCAAGGGCCGTACGCGAACGCAACGCAACTAAAATTCCCGCAATTCGATCAGGTCGGTACCGTGAATCGCAACGACTACTCGTTGTACGTGAGCGACAAGTGGACTCCGAACGATCGATTGAACGTGCAACTCGGTGTACGTTTGGACATGGCGAACTACGACATGCCGACGCCGGGCATCGACCCCACGTACTGCACGACGACGTACTTGCCGTTGACGTGGACTCCGCCTACGACGTTCGACGCCGCCGACGGATGGAAGTGCGACGCAAAAGCGACGTTTTCGTTCGAGAACAATGCGGTGCATCCGAAAGTGCCGCAGCCGCTGTTCGGCATCAACTACCGGCTCGGCACGAATGATTCACTACGCCTGACGTATCGCCGTGCCGTGCAGTTCGTGCCGATCGGCGATTTCGCGTTCGGCGAGGTAGATCCGGGTGCGTACATCGGTCCGTACGGCATGATTCCGACATACGAGCCGTTCGGAGCCGGCACCAGTTCGTGCGGGCTCGCCGGGACAGCGCAAGGCGCGGCGGCAGGACAAACCGGCCCAGCAAACCTTGCGGTTCCGTGCCGGAACTTCGGCGAGCAGCTCTATTGGATCAATCAAAACTTCGACGGTATCGCCTATCAAACGGCGCGGCCGACGACGTCCGACAACTACGAGTTCACCTATCAGCACGAGTTCACCGGAAACGGTCTGCTCGGCGGCATGGCGTTGAGTATTTCACCGTGGTATCGCAATCAGCACGACACCATCGCTTCGGAAGCATCGCCGCTGCTCGGTCCGAACGGACTGCCGGAAATCGTGAACGGGTCGATTCTCTTCGGTCCGCCGGTGCTCACGAACAGCGGTAAAGAGCATGCGACGGGCGTCGACTTCAACCTGACCAAACAAGTGCCGTATGGACTGAGCGGTCAGCTCACGGCAACGTACATCAACGAGTTTTCCAGCGTTATTCCGCTGAGCAGTTCGGAGGACTTCTATCCCTCCATCGAACCGGCATCGGTCGCGCTGGGGAACGTGTATCGCGTCGGGTTCCTCTCACCGTTCCAAGCGACGCTTGCGCTCTCGTATCAAACGCACAACGGCTGGCGCGTCAATCCGCGCTACACGTACAACATCGGGTATCCAACGGGACAAGGTCTCTTGACGGCGGCGTTCGTCAACGGCGTTCCGTTCAATATTCCGAATACGAACGCCGTCGCGGCAAGCGCCCCGGCGGGTCCGGCGTGTTTCGTGGATCCGATGAATCCGGGCAGCGTGTTCAAACCGGTTGAAGTTGGATGCCGCGGAAACGCGGAAGCCGCGTCTCCCGGCGGAAAGCTTACGCCGCCCAATGCGTTCCTCGGTCTCACGCTCGAGTACGCACCGCAAAACAGCCACCTGACCTACGGATTCGACGTTGAGAATCTCTTCGATCAGGTCTATAGCGGCGCCGTATTCAGCAGCCGCTATCAACCGATTGCAAACGGCATCGCGGGACCGCTCAGCGGATTCTCGACAAACCCGACCAACTTCATCGACTATCCGGGAGCATGGCCGCAATACGGGTCGTTCATCAAATCGAACGGCACGTATGTAACGATTCCGAACAACATCGGCCGCACATTCTTCTTCTACATCAAGGCGAGGCTGTAACGTGAAAGCAATCAAATACGCATTACAGGCCTGCGGCCTGACACTCATTGGTGCGCTGCTGGCGGCGTGCGCGACGAACGGCGGATCGCAACTGCCGTCGGTTTCGCAAGCGCCGCTGGCGACCAACAAACTGCAGCTCGCGGTCGGTACCGCGAACATCGGACAAGACGGCACCGTCGGTTTGAACGTCGTCGCCACGCTTCGTCAGGCGAGCGGCGCCTCCGCGGTGCTTGCCGACAAACCGACACTCACCATGCCGGCGGGTATGCTGATTCCGGCCGGTACGCCCGGCGCGTACGGACCGGGAAACGTCGACGAGGGCAAAGCGCAGATCAGCGGATCGCCGCAGGTTCCGCTCGACAACACGGGACTGGTAAACTCCACGCTCGGTACGTTCACCGGCGTCTTCTCGTACGGCTTTGGTCCGTTCAACTCGGATCAAAATACGTCGAGCACCGGCGCGTACTACATCGGCGTGCCGAACAGCTCGGGCGGCAACGGATTCGAGTCGTCGATCTACGCCAACTCGACGTCGATGCTGGTCGCGAACGGCATCGGCGATCCGACCCAGCCGCTGCCGTTTTTCTCCGGGGATCCGATGGACTACGTCGTCGGTCCGCCGGCGGTGCCGTTCTTCAACAACGGCACGTATCCGGTTGGCTTTGCGGGGTATTCACCCGGATTCACCGTCTTCGAAATGGCGCCGGTTGCCGGAACGTATAACTTGAACGTGGACGTGGCGGCAACCAATGCGTCTCCGATCACGTATAAAGCCAGCGCCTCGCTAAATTCGACCGCGGCGCTCGGACCGATATCCGCGACGTTCACGAGCAATGCGAACGGCGACGGCGGCGGCACGGGCACGGTGAACGTACCGAGCGGCGTGACGGAGACCGAGGTTTTCATCGTGGACGCGACAAGCGGCGCGTTCTTTACGGTGGGCCCTCTCACCGGTACGGGCACGGTGAATTATACGCTTCCGAACAACCTCGGCTCGTGCACCACCAACTGTCCCCAGCCGAGTATGGCAAGTGGAGATACGATACTCGTTGCGGCGGTTGGATACGACTATCCGGCGTTCGAGGCCGGGCCGCCCGGAAATACCTCGCAAACGCCGGCGATCGCCGGCGCGAACGGCCAAGCCGACATCACGATGTCGCCGGTGGTTACGCAAACGTACTGACACTCGTCCCCGGGTTGAGGGCGTAAGGGACGCGGTCGTACCGCGTCCCTTCTCGTATTTAGTGCTTGATCGCGTAATGCACCGTGACGGTGCTGTAGACTTTTACGGTGAGCATATCCGCAGGTGACGACTGCGGAAACGACGGGCCGAACGGACCGATCGAGTAGCGGAACGTGCACGAGCCTTCAGCGCCGAGCATGCCGCCGGCGACGACGTCCACCGACATGACCGGTCCCAATTTTCCATCGATCTGCTTGGCGAGGAATGCCGCGTTCGAGTGCGCGTTTGCAATGGCGTTCGCTTCCGCATTCTGCTGCAGTGTCTTGCAGTCGTCAGCCTGCAGCATGACGTCGGCAGCGTTGAGCAAGACGTCGGGCATTGACGCAAACGCGTTGGCAATGACGAGCATGCCTTGCTGCAGCATCTGCGGCGTGGGGTGATGCACGACCGCGGTAATTTCAGCGTTGTTCGTGTGCGCTTGTCCGACCAGATACGGCGGCAGGGTGACCGTCGAACGGTCGGCGCCCGCTTTTACTAGTGCGTCGGCGATGGGCTGCAGCGTCTGCGAGTTCAGCATCAGCGCATTGTTGCGCGTCGACACGTGCAGCGTCACCGTCGCTTGCGAAGCCGGCGCACTGGCAAAACCATTGCCCGTCACGCGTATACCGCTCGACGGTTCGACCGGCGCCGGCCCCATCGGCGGAAATCCTGGCCCCCGGCCGATCGGCTGCGCCGGTGCGACTTGAGTCAGAAGCGCGGCGGCGAAAAGCAGCGATTTGAGCATGCACACACCCTCCTTTGCATAGGCAACGCGAGGTTTCCGGGGTGCGTGACACGCACCTTCTGCAACCTACGCCTCCTCACTAGGGTACAGGTCCAGCGAGATGAGAATTCGATCCACCACCATTCTGGCGATTCGTCGCGACGGAAAACTCGCGGTCGCGGGCGACGGCCAGGTGACGTTCGACAAGACGATCATGAAGCACGGTGCGCGCAAAGTTCGGCGCGTCGCCGGCGGCAAAGCGATTGCGGGGTTTGCGGGCTCTGCGGCCGACGGTATGACGCTGCTCGAAAAATTCGAAGGCAAATTCAACGAGTACAAAGACATCGTGCGCGCGTCGGTAGAACTGGCCAAAGACTGGCGGCAAGACCGCGCGCTGCGCAAACTGGAAGCGCTGATGATCGTCGGAAACGCGGAACATCTACTCGTGCTCAGCGGTAATGGCGACGTGATCGAACCCGACGAGGGATTGGCTGCTATCGGCAGCGGCGGCCCCTACGCTCAAGCGGCCGCAGCGGCGTTAATGCGCAATACCGGCATGAGTGCGGAGGAAATCGCGCGCAAGGGCCTGGAGATTGCTTCGGAGATCTGCATCTACACCAACGACAGCATCGTGGTGGAAACGCTATGACGGCCACACAAACGATCGAACTCACGCCGCGCGCAATCGTCGCGGAACTGGACAAGTACATCGTGGGACAGGCAGCGGCCAAACGTGCAGTCGCCATCGCGCTGCGAAACCGCTACCGCCGCGAGCGCGTGCGCGAAGATTTGCGCCCGGAGATCATACCGAAAAATATTTTGATGATCGGGCCGACCGGCGTCGGCAAAACCGAGATTGCGCGGCGTTTGGCGGCGCTCGCGGGCGCTCCGTTCGTAAAAGTTGAAGCGACCAAGTACACCGAGGTCGGGTACGTCGGGCGCGACGTCGAATCGATGGTGCGCGATCTCGTCGAACATGCGGTGCGCATGGTTACAGAAGAGCGGCGCGAGGAAGTCAAAGACGTTGCCGCGCGCATGGCCGTCGACCGCGTCATCGATCTGCTGCACCCGGAAACGCGTGCGCCGCAGCCGCCGCAATGGCAGCAGAATCCGTTCGTTGCCTCGCTCGGCTCGATTTTCGGCGGTTCCAATCAGCAGCAGGCCCCGCCTCAGCAGCCGCCGCCACCGCCCCCGAACCCCGATGCGGCGAAGGTGCGCGAACAAGCGCGTGCCGACGTCGAGCGCGGGTTTTACGACGTGCGTTTGGTCGAGATCGAAGTGGAAGAAGCACCCAGCATCCCGATTGGCGTCATCGGCGGCGGTTTCGACCAAGGCGGCGCCGGCGGCGATCTCGGCGAGATGCTCGGCGGCATGCTGCCGAAAAAGCGCATCCGCAAAAGGGTAACCGTGCAAGAAGCGCGCCGCATTTTCGAACAGGAAGAAGCCGCGAAGCTCATCGACATGGACGCGGTCAAGCGAGAAGCGCTGCGCCGCGCGGGTGAGAACGGGATCATCTTCATCGACGAGATCGACAAGGTTGCGGGCCGCGAAGGCTCACGTGGTCCCGACGTTTCACGTGAAGGCGTGCAGCGCGACATTCTGCCCATCGTGGAGGGCAGTAGCGTAAATACGAAATACGGCACAGTGAAAACCGACCACATCCTGTTCATCGCGGCCGGCGCGTTTCACATGAGCAAGCCGTCGGACCTTATCCCCGAGTTGCAGGGGCGTTTTCCGATTCGTGTCGAGCTCGAGTCGCTCACCGCGGAAGACTTCAGAACGATTTTGACACAGCCGAAGAACGCGCTCACCGAGCAGTACAAGGCGCTGCTCGCAACGGAAGGCGTTACGCTCGAGTTCCGTCCCGACGGCATCAACCAGATCGCGCAATTCGCGATGGAAGTGAACGAGCGCAGTGAAAACATCGGAGCGCGGCGTCTGCACACCGTGCTGGAGAAACTGCTCGACGACGTGAGTTATGGAGCACCGGAAGAAAACGGCGCGGTCGTGGTCGACGAGCAGTACGTGCGCACCAAGCTTCAGGACGTCGTGACGAACGCCGACCTGAGCAGTTACATCTTGTAGGCAATTATGAACGTATTGATCATCGGCGGTACGCGGTTCGTCGGGCGGCACATCGCCCAAGCGTTCGCGCAAGGCGGTCATCACGTCACGCTGTTCAATCGCGGCAGCAACCCGGGCGTGCACGACGATCTCGAACAGGTGCATGGCGATCGTGCAACCGATTTGCCGCGCTTGGACGGCCGCATATGGGACGCGGTGATCGATACGTCGTGCTATACGCCGAACGTCGCGGAGATTTCCGCGCGATATTTCGGCGGGCGCGCAAAGCGCTACGTCTTCATATCGACGATCTCGGTATACGATCACGCACGCACGCAAGGGCCGGATGAAAACGCGCCGTTGCTGGAACTGCCGCAAGATGCAAACCCCGCCGAATTCGATGAAGAACGCTATGGTGCGCTCAAAGCACTCTGTGAGCAAACGGTGCGGCGCCATTTCGGCGAACGCGTGACGGTACTGCGTCCGGGGCTGGTCGCGGGCCCGTTCGATCCGACGGACCGTTTCACGTACTGGCCCGTGCGGTTCGACGAGGGCGGTGAAGTCATTACGCCGCTGCCGCAAAGCCGGCTGCAATATATCGATGCGCGGGACCTGGCGCAATTCGTGGTGAGCGCCGTTGAAGACGGCATCGACGGAACGTTCAACGTCGTCACGCCGGCGGGGGCCGTAACGTTTCGCGATTTGTGCGAAGCGTGCATGAGCGCGGCGGCGCCTGAAGACGCGCTCGCCGTTCCGCTTTCCGACGAGTTTTTGGGACAGCACGACGTGCGTCCGTGGAGCGAATTACCCCTCTGGATTCCCGCGGCGAGCGAATACGGCAGCATCGCATCGGCAGATTCGTCGCGTGCCGCGCAGGCCGGACTGCATGCCAGGCCGATTGCGCACACCGTGCGCGACACGCTCGCGTGGGCGCGCAGCGCGGAGAAGCGGCCCGGCGCGCTCAAGGCCGGTATGGTGCCCGAGCGTGAAGCCGAGCTGCTCGCTGCCGCTGCGGCTACAGGCGTCCTAGACAGCCTGCGATAAAATAGTACGGCCATGCCCTACGTTCGCCCGATTATCACCGACGGACACCCGACGCTCCGTAAGGTTGCGAAAAAAGTCGATCTCAAGGAACTGCACGATCCGCTTTTTCAGCAGCTCATCGACGACATGTTCGAAACGATGTATGCGGCGCCGGGCGTGGGCCTTGCCGCGCCGCAGGTCAATGTCTCCAAGCGCCTGTTCGTCATGGACGTCGGCGTGGACGACGAGCATCCCGAAGGCGGCGCGTACACGGTCATCAACCCGAAAATCGATCTGCAAGAAGAAGAAGTCGAAATGACCGAGGGCTGCCTTTCAGTGCCCGGCTATGTCGGCGAGATGACGAGATTCAACCATGTCGCGGTCAGCGGATACGATCGCCACGGAAACAAGATTCGCTTAGAGGGCAAAGGCACGTTCGCGCAAGCGCTGCAGCACGAGATCGACCATCTCAACGGCGTGCTTTATATCGACAAGGCGAAGAACGTACGTATCCCGCGCAACGAAGAAGAGGAAGAGATCGCGCAGGCCGCAGCGGCGGAAGCGTATTAGGTTCTGAATACGCTGTTTTTTGGAACCAGCGAGTTTGCGGTTCCGGCCCTTCGCACGACTGCGCAGCGAACGCAATTGCATGCAGTGGTGACGCAGCCCGACCGCCCCGCTGGCCGCGGGCACAAATTGCGTGCGACACCGGTAAAGACCGCCGCGCTGGATCTCGGCATTCCCGTGCTGGAACCACAGTCGCTTCGCGCGTTCGCGCAAGAATGCCGCGCGCAAGACTACGATCTGTTCGTGCTTGCTTCGTACGGGCGCATTCTCCCGCAAGCGCTGCTCGACGTGCCGCGGCTGGGCTCGTTCAACGTGCATCCGAGTTTGCTGCCGAAATACCGCGGTGCGACGCCGATTCAGACGGCGCTGCGCAGCGGCGATCGCGAGACGGGCGTGACGATCATGCTCATGGACGCCGGCATGGATACGGGGGACATCGTGCTTCAGGAGCGCACACCCATCGCCGCCGACGAACGCTACGGCGAACTCCACGATCGCTTGGCGGCGTTCGGCGCGCACGCGCTTTCGCACGCTCTCGATCTCGCGCGCAGCGGGCACATTCCGCACCGTCCGCAAAGCGGTACGCCATCGGTGACGCATCCGATTCGCAAAGACGATCTCGCGATTGACTGGAACTGTCCCGCGCAGCACATCGTCGATATGGTGCGCGCGTACGCGCCCGTACCCGGCGCGCGTGCGACGCTCGCCGGACTCGCGGTGAAAGTGCTGCGCGCGCGCGCGGGTATGCCGAACATCGCTCCGCTGACCGCCGGCGAGATCGCCGGCACGACTGGCGATGCGCTCGCGGTGCGCTGCGCCGACGGCACGGTCGATATTCTCGAACTGGTGGCACCGAATCGCGGTCCGCAGAGCGGCGCGTCGTTTGCGCAATCCATTCAAGGATCTCATGAGCGCTAGAGACGTCGCGCTGCAGGTCGTTCGCGACGTGTTTCCCCCGCAGAATTCCGGGCGCGGCGCGCAAGAAGCACTCGACTATCGCTTGCGCAAGGCAAACTTGGACGCGCGCGATCGCGCATTTGCCACGATGCTGGCGTTTGGCGCGACCAAAATGCGCCGCACGCTGGACTGGTACTTGCAGCCGTACATCGGCGAACGCGCGAAACCGCTCCCGCCCGTCATACACGAAATCGCGCGCATGGCGATCTTCGAACTGCGCTTCACCTCCGCGCAGCCGCACGCGGCTGTCAGCCAATGGGTGAATCTCGCGAAAATCTACGGGCATCGCGGAACCGCGGGTTTAGTTAACGCCGTGCTGCGCGGATTTCTTCGCGACAATCCAGCCGGGCCGCAGCGCGAAGATTTCGCCGACGAAGACGATTACCTCGGCGCGGCGTTTTCGTACCCCACGTGGCTCGTGCGCCGCTTGCGTGAAGCGTTCGGCGGCGACGACCTCGCGCAAATATTGGATGCGTGCAACGCGCCGGCGCAAAGTGCCGTCGTCGTCAACCGCGCGCGCGCAAAACGCGACGAGATCGCAGCGTGGTTTCAAGGCAACGGCGCGCAGGCCGCGATCTCATCGCTTGCGCTCGACGCGGTGCTGGTTTCCGATGGTGCGCTGGCACGCTGCGCGGAACGTGACGCAAACGGCAGGTGGTGGGTGCAAAGCGAGGCATCCGCGCTGGTTGCCGACGTGCTGAACGCGCAGCCCGGCGAAGCAGTCGCGGACGCCTGCAGCGGTCGCGGCAGCAAAGCGTTGCAAAGCGCGGCGCGCATGGAAGGCGAAGGCAGCATCGTCTGCATCGAACGCGACGCGCGCAAAGCCGCCGAGCTCGAACGCCGCGCGCAGCAAGCGGGTCTTGCCATCGCACTCATCGTGGGCGATGCCACGGCGCCGATCTTGCAGCAGCGCTTCGATCGCATCTTGGTCGACGCGCCGTGCTCGGGCATCGGCGTCATCGGCCGGCATCCCGAGGCGCGCTGGCGGAAGCGGCCCGACGACGGCGAACGCTTGGCGCTTACACAACGCGCGCTGCTGGAGGCGCTCACACCGCATTTGCACGAGGGAGGCGCAATCGTGTACGCCGTCTGTTCCGTTGATACACGGGAGACGATCGACGTGATTGAGTGGTTCATTCGTACGCACAACGTGCAGCGCGGCCTCATTCCCGCGCACCTGGGCGATTTCCAGACGGCGGCGGGCGACTTGCTGATTCCACCCGGCATCGCCGGCCGCGACGGTTTCTTCGTGGCGCGCTTGGAACGCCGGATGTAATGCGCGTATGAGCTGGTTCGCACGCATCGAAGAGGCTTGCGCGGGATTCATCGAGCGCGCGTTCGCGAACATGTTTCCGAGCGACGTCGAACCGGCGCAGATTGCGCGCAAACTCGTCGCCACGATGGAAGCGCGAACGCAATCCGCGGATAACGGCGCAATGGCGGCGCCGTCGGGCTACGCGGTGTACGTTCATCCCTCTGATTACCAGCGTTTGCTGCCGCACCGCGCGTACCTGGAAGAAGAGTGGGCGGCGCTGCTGCAAGAGGTAGCGCAGCGCGTGGGCATCACGTTCGATACCCCGGCGAGCGTTGAACTTCGTGAAGATGACGGCACGGTATTGGGCGCAATCGAGATCGACGTCCTCGACGGCGACGCCGGAGGCGGCGACGGTGAAGTGCTGGTGCTGCGCATGATTAAGGGCATGCCGAGCGATGCGCGCTTCGCGATCACGCGCGACATGCGCGTAGGACGCAACACCGAGTGCGATATTTTCCTGGTCGATCCGAGCGTTTCGCGCAATCACGCGACGTTGGAACTGCAGGGCAATCAGGTCGTCGTGCGCGACAGCGGTTCGACGAACGGCACGTTCGTCAACGGTGAGCGCGTGCAGCTGCGTACGCTGCGTCCCGGCGACCGCGTCGCGTTCGGCAAGACCGAAATGGCGGTCGAGACCCACGAGCCCGCGCCATGAATTTCACGGCCGCGATGCGCCTTGGCTCTCTGGAGATTCTCGCGGCCCTGGCGGTGTTCGGCTATATCGGCGCCCGTATTCGCCCCGGCATACCGGTGGCGCGTCCCAAAGCGCTCACGCTGGCGCTGGC
>JBKPMZ010000410.1:0-3245 GCA_046732415.1 Vulcanimicrobiota bacterium | reverse complement strand
GTCCTACTCGGACCACACGGCCCACCCGGCATGTCTTGCGTGCACGAGGTTTCACTGTCAACAAATTGTGCCGGATACGCGCAAGTTGTCGACGACGAGCACTTCGCGACGACGCTCCAGGTAGCGCCCTGATCCGTACTTAGGTACTCGGTGTATGTCGTACCGCCGCCTGTACCAACCCAGCCACCGTTCCAGCAGTGCCCGTTCGTTTCGTCGGCACAATCGTACGTCCAGCCGCTGTATACGAGATTGACTTGCGCGTACATCTTGTTCGGATACGTGACTTCGGCATATCCCAAGACCGGCTGCCCGCGTCCGTCCTGAAACGTAATTCCGCAAATTCCGTTCGTGGGCGAAACCCCGGTAAATGCCTGCGACGCCGTGGGCCCCTTCGCCGAAGGCGCCCCATCTGGCTGAATCCAACCGCTGGGGATTAAATGTGCGCCGCATGACGCCGAGCCATCAAAAAAGGAGCCGTAATAATTGTCTTCGTGGACGGTGAATGCCGCGCTCGTTCCCGTGTTATCTCCGGCGGCTTTATAGCAACCGTCTGGACCGATAGCTAGTTGTTCGCCCGTGTACGGATTCGTTGTGTTTGCCGGCAGCGGCTGGCTCATATTTGCATCCGCGTAGGCAACCGCTGAACAGCCGCTTCCCGGCGCCGGCGTCATCGACACCGGGGTTGGCGTCGCCGTTGGAGATGGGATAGGCGTTGGCGACGCAGGCGGCGGCGTCGGCGTTGGCTGCGGTGTGGGCGAGAAAAATATCGGCGGTGAGGTCGGAGGCAGCGTCGGCGCAGGCGTAGGCGTGCGATTTATCGTGGGCCGAGGACCCGGTGTCGGGCAATCGAGCCTGCATCCGCCGCGCGGAATGACTTGCGCCTGCGCAATGCCGCCACCAAGCAGCGCATTGAGCGCCGCAGCGATGCCATATCGCCGCGCGTTCATCGCTTGGCTTCCAGATGGCGGCGCAATTTTGGTTCCGGGCGCTGCAAATTGTATCGCGACCGGCCAAACCACCGGCGTCGGCTGCACCGTCGGCGCCGGCGAGGGTGATGGCGTGTAACTCAAGACGATCGTAAAGCCGCTCGGTGCGGTTTGCGTAACGAGTTCCAGGTCTTGCTTGATCGTCGCGCCTTCAAAATGCACGTACGTGATGTTGTTGCCGCCCGCAATCCACGGCATCGTCGGATAAAAATGCACGATACCACTGCGCAGCGTCGCACCGTTGTATAAGGTCGAATAGACCGGCGTGCTGCTATCTTGCAGCGCGGTCACCGGATACGTATGCGCGTAGAACTTGACGATGCCGCCGTACGAAGTATCCTTTGTGGGCGTGCCGCCCGGCGAACTGAAGCGATAGCGGTAGACGGTTTGTGTTCCGGCATCGTACTCGTAGGCCCAAAAGTACGATTGCGCTTTGCCGTCGCGGGTGAAGAAGTCGACTTCGTGTCCATCGCCGTTCGAGAGACCGAAAACGTCCGCAGGCGGTACGTAAATGGCCCAGGCGTCGTCTTCTTCGTTCGTGAGATGATCGGTGAGTTGCCCGATGCTGCCCTGTTCGGCGTCCCGCACGGCTTGCAGGCGCCCCGCGAGCAGCGCCTGTCCCAGGGCATGAAAAAGCAGCCAGCCCAGCACTACGGCAATGGCTACTGCAACAACCATTTCCACGAGTGAAAACCCGCGCGCGTTGGAACGCCCCACGACGCACATAGTGCCCGTTTGGCATGCATCCCAGGACGAGCACTCAGCGCACGGGCGGAGTGCGGCGGGACGCCTTGACATCGAACGTATGTTCGATTAGGATCGTGCTCCCATGGATACCGCACCCGCTCAACAGCCGACTTTTGCGACCCTGAAAGCGGGGCTGGACGTGCGGGCCGGGGGCCGCATCGTGGCTGCCCGCGGCGACGCCCTGCGTACTGGATATTCGGAACTCGACGAGGTACTGGGCGGCGGATTTCCGCGCGGAACCATTGCGAGTCTGGAAGGGCCGCCGAGTTCGGGGCGCACCGCGCTGCTGGCCGGCATACTGGCGGAAGCGACGCAGCGCGGCTTGGCAGCGATCGTCGATGACGGCAGTCTGTATCCGCCGGATTTGGAGCGCGCGGGCGTGCAGCTCGATCGCGTACTGATCGTGCGCGCGCAGTCGATGCTCGAAATCGCCCGCTGCACCGATATTCTGCTGCGTTCGCGCGCCTTCACGGCGGTTGCGATGCCCGTGGCACAACTGCGTGCGACGGTGTGGTCGCGCTTGGGCGGTCTTGCGCAAAAAGCCGGCGCGGTGCTCTTCGCGCTCGGCGTGCACGCGAACGTGGAACTGGCGTATTTCGCGTCGACGCGCGTGCGCTGCGCCATCGATCGCGTCGTGTGGTCTGGCGAGGCGGGCGTGCTCTGCGAACTGGCCGGCTACCACGTTTCCGCGCACGTGCTCAAAGCGCGGCGCAGCGCTCCGGGTGCCACGGCGCATTTGCACATCATCGATGAAAGGATCAGCCATGCTGCTCTGCGTTCACGTGCCCGCATTTCGCCTGTGTGTGGCACGCAGAGACGACGTGCGTCGACTACCGCATGATCGGCCGGCAATACTCGTCGACAAGCGCGATCGCGGTCGCGTCATCGAGTGCGATACGGCAGCGCACGCATTAGGCGCGCGTCCGGGGCAAACGGTATTGCAGGCCGCCGCTGCGACGGGCGGCAGCGCAGCGGTCTTCGTGCATGATGCGGCTCGCACGCGCGTCGTGTGGCACGATATGCTCGATGCGCTCGATGCCGTAACGCCGCTGGTCGACGACAGCGGCGAAGGCACCGCGTATTTGGAGATGCGCGGCATCGACGGCACGGCGGAGCAGTGGATTGAACGCACGCACCGCGCGCTCGCCGGATTCGAACTGCCGGTGCGCGTGGCTGCGGGGCCTAATAAATTTGTGTCTCGCGCTTGCACGTACGCGTCCGACGGCATCATCGGCGCGCTGCCGCTGGAAGTGCTGGAACTGGATCCGCGCACCGTCGAACGGCTGCATCTGCTCGGCGTGCAGCGTTTAGAGGAATTGGCGAAACTTCCGCACGGTCCGTTCGTGCGCCGTTTCGGCAAAGCCGCTGCCGATTGGCACGATCGCGCGCGAGGCATCGATCCGACGCCGTTTCGTCCGCGTGCGCACGAACTGCAAATTGGCGCGGCCGCATACGGTGAAGGCAGCGCGGAACAGGAAGAACAGGTATATTTTGCGCTGCGCGTGCTTGCGC
>JBKPMZ010000409.1:0-1190 GCA_046732415.1 Vulcanimicrobiota bacterium | reverse complement strand
CCTACAGCCCATTGAAGTCGCGGAGTTTGAAGAATTTGAGACGCGCGAGTTGGCCGACAAAGTAGACCTGCCGTACTGGCTGCCGCAAGGCGAGGTTCGAAACGAGGTCCGCAATCTTCTCGAACACAATCGGCGGGCGCTCGAAACCGCGAACTTGGGACTGTCGCTGGGCCGTTTTCGCTTTCGACGGCCACGAGGGCCGGAGCATTTTGCCGAAGATACGTCGCTCGATCTGTTCTTCCGCCATATCACGCGGATTCGCTCGTTTCAAACGCGCTTCCACGCTTCTTACGGAGAGTTCGCCGCAGCGGCGCGAGAGCTCAGTCGTGCACTGCGAATGGCCGAGATGGCATTGCAGGGGGAAGGGCTGATCGTAAGCTACCTGCTTACATCTGCTTGCCGGGCCAGATGCCTTGATGAGATCCGCGGATTCGCCAGGTTGCCTGGGGCGCCGATCAGCGCCATCGAGCACTTGCGTGCAGCGGTTCAACGCGAATACATCCAGGCGGAATCGTTTGCTCAGAGCTTGCGCACAGAGTTTCATGATTACTTTCTTGCTCAATTCGAGCCGCTGTGCGAGTGCAAAAGCCTGACCGAACTTGTGGATTCCGCGCTCAAGGGTTTCTACTCCGAGTACATCGCGCTTTCGTCCAACCCTCCGGAGCCGCACCCGGACGGACGTTCGGAGTGGCGCCGGCAACGATTGGTAGAACTCTTAGCCGCACATCCGCGGCCGTTTGATCCCGCGGAAACGATTTCTAGTTTCACCTCGCGAGTGGCCGACGTAATCAGCCAAGTGCGCTCTGCGTGGAACGCTGAGACGCCGCGTTCGGCGCCAAACGAGCTGCCGGACGATTCGTGGCCGCAACAGCTGCGTCCGAGTTTTGATTACGGCTGTCTTGGTCCCGGTCCGGAAGCCGCAATCGCCATCGCCGCGCACATTGATTTCTTCCGCACCGAGATGAACGATAGCGCGATGGCGGAGCAAATTGCGCGGCATATGCAACTGCCCGACGAAGCGACGTTCGCCATAGCTCGAGCCCGGCTCCGGCAGTTCAGCAATCCCGTCGGTCGGATCATCGTGGAGAGCGAGTTGGCTAACCTGCCCGCCTACGTCACTCACGCATTTCGCATGCGGGCCGAGTACGCTGCGACCCAGGCAGTGCTGACGATTCGCCTTTATTTTGCTC
>JBKPMZ010000408.1:0-12253 GCA_046732415.1 Vulcanimicrobiota bacterium | reverse complement strand
ACCAATCCGCGGCTCATCGTGATCGATCCCGGCCATGGCGGCAGCGACGCCGGCAGCATTCACGGCGGCATGGTCGAAAAAATCGTGACGCTGCAAATCTCCAAACGCTTGCAGCAGATTCTCGTCGCGCGCGGCTGGCAGGTCATGCTCACGCGAAACGACGATCGCGACGTATATGCGCCCAACGACTCGGCGGCAGAAGAACTGCAGGCGCGCGACGACGTGGCAAATACGCGCGGCGCTCGCGTGTTCGTCAGCATCCATCTCAACGCGTACATCAACTCCGGCCCGCACGGCGCGACGGTGTACTATTACAAACCGATCGATCTGGCGCTCGCGCAAGCCATCGACAAACGCATCGCTTCGGGAGTCAACGTGAAGAACGACGGCATCGTCAAAGATAAACTGTACGTCGTGCACCACGCGAATATGCCGGCAACGCTCATCGAAGCGGCGTTCGATTCCAATCCCGACGATCGCGCGCTGCTCGGCGATCCGCAGTGGCAGCAGCGTATGGCTCAAGCCATCGCCGACGGCATCGAAGATTACGCGGGGACGGCGCCGCCCGCTTCAACGACGAGCGGACAGTAATGCTGGGCGTTTTCGATTCCGGTCTCGGCGGCCTGACGGTGCTGCGCCGTCTGCGCGAATTGCTGCCGGCGCACGACTTGCTGTACTTTGCGGATCAGGCGAACGTACCGTACGGCGATCGCACTCCGGGCGAGTTGCTGCAACTCACGGAACGCAACGTGAACCGCCTCAACGCCGCGGGCGTGAAGGCGATCATCATGGCGTGCAATACGTCGTGCGCGACCGCTTCCGAACTGGGCTGGCCGCAGTCCGACGCGCCGATTCTCGATCTCATCGAATCCGCGGCAATCGCCGTGCAACTCGCGGGATATCGCAACGTCGGCGTTATTGCGACCGCCGCGACCGCGCGCAGCGGCGCCTACGCCGAAGCCATCGGCGAACGCACGCCCGATACGCGCGTTACCGAGATTGCTGCGCCCGCGCTCGTGCCGCTGGTGGAGTCCGGAAAATTGGAGGGTGCCGAAACGCGTGGCGCGGTGGCCGCCGTTTGCGCGCAATTGCCCGACGCGGCGGATGCCGTGGTTCTGGCATGCACGCATTATCCGCTGCTCGAATCGCATTTCCGGGCAGTGCTTGGGTCGCGGGTTGCCATCGTCGACCCCGCACGGATGCACGCGCAGCGTGCCGCGGATCTCGTTCGCGAGCTCGCGATCGTGCCGGGAAGCGGCTCGACTCTCTGCATGACGAGCGGTAACTTGGAACGATTCAGGGGAAACCTAGATACACTTATCGGAGATTTGCATCCCGATTGTTGTGCTGCACCCGGGAGTGAAGGTGTCGGAACTTCAACTGAATTCGCTCGCGAAGGCGCTGGAGGCTAACGAAGCCACCTTTCGCGTTCTGGCGGACGCTATTCCCAACTTCGTCTGGCTGGTAGGCCACGACGGTCAGGTCCTATTTTTGAATCGCGAGATGCTTGCGTATGCGGGCCTGTCCGACGAAGTCACGTACGCCAGCCGGTTCGCCTCGCTCGTCCACCCCGAAGACCTCGATCGCATTTTCCGCGAGTGGAACGAAGCACTCGCGTCCGGCAAGCCGTTCGAAACGGAATTCCGCCTGCGCCGCGCGGCCGACGATACCTACCGCTGGTTTCTTTCTCGCGCGCAGCCGGTGCTCGACGTGGACGGACGGCTCGCGTTCTGGATCGGCACGTCCACCGACATCGACACGCAGAAACGCGCGACCGAAAACTTGGGCTTTCTCACCGACGCCTCCGACACCATCGCCGCTGCGGTCAGTATCGACGAGGTGTGCTCGCAGTTTGCGCGCATCGCGGTGCCGCGTTTTGCCGATTGGTGTTTCGTGGTGCTTGCCGATCCGGAGGCGAAATACCGCGTCTGCTCGATTTCGCACCGCGATCCCGAACGCGTACGGTACATCGAGCAGTTCCTCGAGCGATACCCCGTCGGTGAAGACTCGGGCTTGGACGTCATGCTGCACGCGGGCGAACCCATGCTGTTTGCTTCGATTTCGGACGAGATGCTGCAGCAGGCGGCGCGCGACGAGAGCCATCTGCGGCTCATGCGCGATATGCGGCTGTATTCTGCGATCGTCGCACCGCTCGCGCATGACGGCGAAGTGTTTGGCGGCATCATCATGTACTCCGCGGAATCGCGACGGCAATTCACCGCCGCCGACGTCAGCGTGCTCAAAATGCTCGCGCAGCGTGCATCCGCGCGTGTTCATACCATGCATGCGCTCAGTGAGGAACAAGCGGCGCGGCGGCGCTTGCAGTTCATCGGCCGTGCCGCGCAAGCGGCGTACGAGTCGTTCGACACCATTGCTGCGTTCGGAAATCTCACGCAAATCATCGTGTCCGAGATCGGCGACATGGCGGGCGTCTTCCGCTTGGAAGAAGACCGTGCGGCTCGGGTCGTGGGCGCGGCGCACCGCGATCCCGATCTCGACGACATCGCTCGTTCGCTCGTCGGCGTACGGGCGCTGCACCCCGAAGCCGAAAAGCGCTTCGTGCAATCGCTGCGCGCTCGCAAACCCCGCTCCGGAACGCACCTCGCGCCGGGAACGATCGAAGCGACGGTCTGGCCGTATCTCGCCGACGAGATCGCGGCGCTGCGGCCGGAAGGCCTGGTCACCGTACCGCTGCACTCGCGCGGCAAAGTGCACGGCGCCATCGTGGTCTACTACACCAAAGGCGGCCGCAGTTTCAAGCCGGACGACCTGGAAATACTCGTGGAGATCGGCCGCCACGCGTCCGTCGCGCTCGAAAATGCCGACGTGTTCGAACGCGAACGCCGCATGTCCGAGACGCTGCAAGACTCACTGCTGCCGCCCTCGCTGCCGGCGGTCGAAGGCCTTTCATTCGACGCGGTCTATCTGCCGAGCGCAACCGAAGCGCAAGTCGGCGGCGATTGGTACGACGCGTTTCAGTTGGAAGACGGCACGACCGTTATCACGGCCGGCGACGTCACGGGCCGCGGCGCGGAAGCAGCCGTCATCATGGGCAAGGTGCGTAATCTCCTTGCAATAGCGCCATCGTACGAACGCGATCCCGCACGTATTTTGGATAAAGTCGAAACCGTGCTTGCACGGCGTTATCCCGATGTCATCGTAACTGCATTCCTGGGATTCATCGCACGGGATCACCGCAGCATCACCTACGCCAACGCCGGACATCCCGCGCCGCTGCTGCGGCGCGAGGACGGCATCGAAGAATTGCACGCGGAAGGTTTACCGATCGGTTTGCGGCGTGAAACGGAGCCGTCGGTTTCGCGCGCGGCCGATCTCACGGATGCGCGCATGCTGGTGCTGTATACCGACGGCCTTACCGAATCGCGACACGACGTCCTGGGCGGAGAGAAGCAGCTGCGAGACGTCGTCTCGCAGGAAGCGGTGCTGCATTCGCACCGTCCGGCGCGCTTTATCGAGGAATCATGCCTCGGTAAGGCCGTGTCCGACGACGTTGCGATTCTCACGGTCTCGTTCGAGCCGGGAATGCGCTGGTCGTTCGACGCGGAGAACGCGAAAGCGGCGCAGGACGCACGCGGCGAGTTCGTCGCCTATTTGCGGCGCCAGAACGGCGATGCGGTGTCCATTGAGATCGCGGAGCTCGTTTTCGGAGAACTGATCGGAAACGTGGTGCGCCACGCGCCCGGTGCGATCGACATCGACGTGGAGTGGTCGGCCGGATCCGCGCTGCTGCACGTGCTGGATCGCGGACCCGCGTTTACACCGCCCGGAAAATTACCCGAGGACGTTCTGAGCGAGTCCGGACGCGGGCTGTTCATCGTGCGGCAACTCAGTACGTCCATGAGCGTCGAACACGTGCCGGGATACGGCAACCACGTGTGGGTCGAGTTACCGGTTGCCCGTGTAAACGAATAATTCGGAAGCGCCGCACAAGTCGAGCACGCGTTTGACGATGCGTGGGGCGTTATGAAGTAGCAGACGCGCGCGAGGATTGCGTGCTCGCATGCGATGCTTGAGCGCGATGAGCTGCGCGGCAGAACCGGCGTCTAACATCGTTACGCCGGTCATGTCGATGGTTACGTCGCCCGAAACGTCGACGGCCTCGAGACTCGCGCGCAACTCGTCCCGCCGCCAAACGTCGAAGTCACCACGCAGAAACAGCTGCGTGCTCACCCTGGCGTGCCTACCCTTTCTTCCCCTGAGGCCTAAGCATAGCCTGATAAGCAGGCAAGCGCAATCGTCTGCAAACTGGGCCCACACCCGGGCGCGAGCTACTACCGAGATTCGCGTGGGGTGTACCCTATTGCCTGCCGCAAAGACGCGACTTATGGCCCATTGCAGCAGCGCTGCCGGGGCTAGGTCTACCTCACGACTCAGAACGGACGGAGTAGCCGACACCGCGGATCGTGTGGATCAGCCGGGGTAGTCCGTCACCTTCGATCTTGCCGCGCAAGTACGAGATGTACGTTTCTACCGCGTTCGGTGCCACTTCGGCGTCCTCGCCCCACGCCAGGTCGATGAGTTGTTCGCGGGTGAAGACGCGGCCCGGCTGGCGCAGCAGCGTCGCGAGCAGATCGAATTCGCGCGTCGAGAGCGCGATGCGTTTTCCGGCGCGCGCCGCCATGCGCGTCGCCATGTCCATCGACAGATCGGCAAATTGCAGCACTTCGCGCTTGGAGAGCTGCGGCCGGCGCAAGCGTGAATGAATGCGCGCGACGAGTTCCGCCAGTTCGAACGGTTTGGCGAGATAATCGTCCGCACCGCGCGCGAGGCTGGCAACCTTCGCGTCGAGCTCCACCTTCGCGCTGAGCATGATGATCGGCGCTTCACTTCGCCGGCGAATGAGCGGAATGAGGGAGATACCGTCGACGTACGGCATCATGACGTCGAGCACGATCGCTTCGGGCTCCCACTCTTCCAGCAGCGTTAGCGCGCTCTTCGCCTCGGAGGCCGTGCGCACGGAAAACCCGTTCGACGCAAGTCCCATTTCGAGCACTTCGCGCATCGAACGCTCGTCGTCGATCACGAGCACGCGCGGATCCATCATGCGCTCACCGCCGGCAATTCGATTTGAAAGCGCGATCCCGGCTGCAGCGGTTCGTACCGAAGGGCGCCGCCGCAGCGCTCCACGCCGAGTTTCGCGATCGCAAGGCCCAGCCCCGAACCGTCGACGCCGCCCGCGTTCGCACCGCGAAAAAACCGATCGAACAGACGAGCGCGATCGCGCTCGTCGATGCCGGGGCCGGCGTCTTCGACGTCGATCCATACGCGATCGCCGCCACTTCGCACCGCAACGCGCACGTCCGATGCGTTGCCGTATTTGAGTGCGTTCTCCACCAGATTGCTCAGCGCGTCGTCCAAATCGCGTGCGTCGGCAACGACCGGCGCACCGTGCGGCGCGTCAAGTGAAATCTGGCGCGATCCGGCGATGCGCGAAAAACGCTCGACCACTTCGCCCGCCACGGCCGCGGCGTTCACCGTCTGAACGGCATGCGCGTCTTGTTCCATGCGCGTGAGCGAAAGCAAATTTTCCACCAGCCGCCGCATGCGTTTGATCTCCGCGCGCATGCCGCCCGTAATTTTTGCGAAGGCCTGCGGATCGGCGCCCGGCTGCGCGAGCACGTCGAGATACGCGCTGACAATCGTAATCGGCGTGCGCAATTCGTGCCCCGCATCGCCGATGAACGCACGCATGTGTGCGCGGGCTTCCGCCTCTTCGGCGATGGCGAGCGCAACACGGCGCGATGCGCGCGTATACGCTTGCGCGAGTGCGCTCAGGTCGGCGCGCTCACCCGTTGCGATCGCGTGCGGCGTAAAATCACCCTCCGCGAGCGCCTCCAGCGCCGCCGTGGTTTGCACGAGCGGCAACAACGCGGCGCGCTCCGCCTGTTTTGCGGCGCCGCGCAGCAGCACGAGCGAGATCGCGAACACTGCGCACAGCACGAGCGCGGCCGTGCCTACGAAACGCGCGACGAATGCTTCATCCGGGCGTACGACGATCGTGCGATCGCCATTCGGCACGTGCTGCGGTACGACGCCGAGCACGTGCAGCAGCATGCCGAAACGCGGCGGCGGCATGCCGGGACGCGGAGGCGCTCCCGGCGGCATGAAACCGTCCACGATGTCGACGCGCACACCCGGCCGCTGCAACGCAGCGATCACGTCGCCGTTCGGCAATGCGGGCGAAGCCGACCGTGCCTGCGCGGCAACCGAACCGATGATCTGATTCTCTTGCTGCGCCAGTGCGTAGACTGCCGCCGCTGCCAAAACCAGCAGCACGGCGGCAAGGGCTAGCGCGGACTTCACCATACGCCTAAGGTATCGGCCGGATGCTGTGATGCGTCTGTGAGCCGCCACAGATTGCTGCAAAACCGCCCCGCCATGCTGAGCGCGGAGGTTGTACATGAAAGCATTCATACAGCGCGCGCTTCTTGTGAGCGCGGCAATTCTGAGCGGCTGCGGCGGCGCGGCCGCATCGTCCACGCCCACTATTCCGTCTACGACCGCGACGGCGACACCCGCAGCCACGAGTACGAGTCTTCCGCTCGGTGATGGTAAGTACGCGAGCGCGCCCGCAACCGGCGGCGTGTACCTGTGCTCCGGGATGCTCATGACCGGCGGTCCCGCGACCACGACGTCGCTGCCATGGCTGAACGGCGACGGCACGTACGATCCGGCGAAGAAGATCGCCGTACAAGGCAGCGCGTCGTGGCCGTCGCAGCTTTCTATTACGGTCAGCGGAAATACGCGCACGATCAGCGGCAACGGATTGCCCTCGCACGCGACCGGCACGTTTCCGATTGCGAGCACCGATCCGGCGTATGCATACGGTCCCAATCCCAATGCAATTAGCGCGCAAAGCATCTTGCTCTCGCTTCCGGCGAATCCCGCCGTCGCGCAAACGCCGTCGTGCGTGGGTATGGGCGCAGTCGGCGTCATGCTCACGGGCGCGGTGTTCTTCAACGCGTTCGATGCGCAAGGCAACGACGCAAATGCGCACGAGACTCAAGACGCATGCGCCGGACATCCGCAGCAGAGCGGCATGTATCACTACCATCGCTTGAGCCCGTGCAGTAACGACAGCGGCAGCGGACATTCGGCGCTCGTCGGATACGCGCTCGACGGCTTCGGCATCTACGGTCCGCGCGGTGAGGGCGGCGAGCGTTTAACCGACGCCGATTTGGACGAGTGTCATGGGCACACGCACGCGATTACGTGGGACGGAAAGACCGTGATGATGTATCACTACCACGCGACCGACGAATTTCCGTATACCATCGGCTGCTATCGCGGAACGCCTGTCGCGGCGCCTCGCTAGCGCGCTACCACGCGAGCGTGCGCACGTGAAAGATCCAGAAGAACAGGCCAACGCTGGCCGTCGCGAGCGCCGCGCCCGCAATCACTTGCCCGATGGTGTGCGCCTTCAGGTACACGCGTGCCCAGCACACCATCGGGATGAGCACCAGAAATGGCAGCGGCTGCCGCCCGTACAGCAGACACAATGCGACGAGCGGCGCCGTAATGCCGAGGGCATGCGTGCTGATCTTCCAGTAGCGCGTGATGTACTGCACGACGATGGTGGAGAGCGAGTAGCCCGCCATCGTCGCGATCAGCAGTTTCGACGAGTGCGTCAGCCACAGCGTCACGGTGCCCAGCAAATAGAACACCACGAACACGCCGAAGACTTTTTCGCGCTCCTCGCGCACCGACATGTCGAGATCGGAAATGCGATCGGTCGCGTACAACCAGAAGATGAAGAGCATCGGCGCAATCGACGTGAAGATCGTCGAGAGGAAGAGCATCCACCAGAACTCTTCCGTGGTTCGCGCGCGGATGTGCGAGAGAATGATGAAGAGCGCGAGCGCGGTGAGGAACGGGTTGAAGATGGTCGAGAGAATCTTCGCCAGATCGCGCCAGACGCGCCGGTTCTTCAGGGGTATCGGTGCCAGGGCGGGCGGATGCTCGTGCACCCTGCTCGCTTCCCTCTGCGAAGGAGGCGGTCCTTGACCTTACGCCGGAGCCATTTCCCGCACGCGCTCGAGCAGTTCGCGCAGTTTGCGCTCTTCTTCCGAGCCTTTCGCGGTCGTGTACGCGACCAAGTGCATATCGGGATATCCCGGCACGGTTAGCGTCGTGTACTCGAGCCGCAGCTCGCCCAGGTCGGGATGATACAGATGCTTGAGGCCATCCGTCGTACCGCGCACGTCGTGCTGCGACCATAAGCGCCGGAAATCCGCGCTGCCCGCGAGCAGTACGTCGATGAGCTCTTGAAAGCTCGGATCATTCAGATACTTCGCAGCGACCGCGCGAAATTGCGCGACGACTTTCGAGACGGCCTCGTGCGAGCGCGGCATACACGCGCGCGCCTGCGGATCCATGAAGATGCGCCACACCGTGTTGCGATGCCACACGTCTTTCTTGCTGAAATCGCCGAATATGGCGCATGCCGCGCGATTCCACGCGAGCACGTCGTAGCGCCGTCCGCGAATAATCGCCGGATTCGGATCGAGCGCGTCGAGCACGCGCTGCATCACCTCGCTCACGTGCTCGGTTTCCGCGGCGGTCGGTTCCGCGGTGCGATGGCCGGCGAGCAAGAACAGATGCTCGCGTTCGTGCGCGGTAAGTTGCAATGCATCCGCGATATTCGCGAGCACCGCCGGCGAGACGTTGATCGGCGCGCCTTGTTCCAAACGCGTGTACCACGTCACGCCGATATTTGCGAGCAGCGCAACTTCTTCGCGGCGCAACCCCGGCGTGCGGCGGCGCGTTCCATTCAGTAATCCGGCATCGCTTGGGCGCAGACGAGCGCGCCGCGTGCGCAAAAAATCAGCCAGCTCTTGGCGTTGGACGGTCGAACCATTCATGGCAGTCACAGTGCTAGGATAAACGAGTGGCTAGTAATAGGATAAGTTGCTGGTTATTCTAGCACAGAGCCCCACCACTTAGGAAGTTTCTGCAAACGTGTTGACTCTTGGACGCCCCCGCGCGCGGCGGGCTGTATTTGATGCTGTCGCTTCGCGCGCGGCGCCGCCGGCGCACAACGATTCACTCGTCGAACACGGCACGCGCCGCGTGCTCGTCGTGACCGGCGTCATGCTCGCGGCGTTGCTGCAGATGATCGACATGACGATCGTCAACGTGTCACTGCCGACGATTCAAGGCAATCTCGGTGCGACCATCGACGAAGCCACGTGGGTCGTCACCGCCTACGTGGTTGCGAACGTCGTCGTCATTCCGATCACGCCGTGGCTGCAGCGCCACTTCGGCCGCAAGAACTATTTCCTGGCATCCGTCCTCGGCTTCACCGCCGCATCCGTCTTGTGCGGAATGGCGACCTCGCTGGATGCGCTGATTGCATTCCGCATCGTGCAGGGCGCGTTCGGCGGCGGTTTGCTTTCGACGTCGCAAATGATTTTGCGCGACACCTTCGGCCCCAAAGAGCTCGGTCTTAGCCAATCGATCTTCGCTTTCGCAACGGTCCTCGGGCCGTCGGTCGGGCCCACGGTTGGCGGCCTCATAACCGACAACATGTCCTGGGCTTGGATCTTCGACGTGAACATTGTGCCGGGTGCAATTGCGGCGGCACTGTTGTGGCTGTACCTGCGAGATAATGCCAAACCGGTGCGCGAGCCCGTGGACGCGGTGGGGTTGACACTGCTCGTTGTCACGATTGGGTGCCTGCAATACGTCTTGGATCAGGGACAGCAATATGACTGGTTTTCTGATGGGCGCATCGTCGCCGGTTCGATGTTTGCGCTCGCGGGAGCGGCGGCGTTCGCGTGGTGGGAACTCTCCACGCCTGCCCCGATCGTCGACTTACGCGTACTGCGGCATCGCGCCGTGGCCGTCGCATGTCTCACGATCGTCGCGAACGCCGTCGGCATTTTCGGCGGCGCGCTGCTGCTGCCGCAGTTCACGGTCACGCAGCTCGGCTTCACCGAAACGCAAGCGGGGATGCTGATGGGGTTGCGCGCGCTTCCGCTCGTCTTTCTCACGTTTCCGATTGGCCGGCTCACGAACAATCCGAGGGTCGATCTGCGCTGGCTCATCGGCGGCGGACTGCTCGTGCACGGTATCGGCACGATATGGCTTGCGCACGAGATGACCTCGCAATCGAACTTCTTCGCAATGGCGCTGCCGCAGCTGTTCAGCGGCACGGGCATCGCGTTCATCTACTCGCCGCTGCTCGTGGCAACGCTGCGCGCCGTACCAAAGGAAGGCCCGAAAGCCAGCGCGCTGGTCGTTCTCGCGTTTCAACTCGGCGGTTCCATTGCCGCGGCGGCCGTCGTTACCATGGCCGATCGGCGCGAGCAATTTCACCAAGCGATCCTTTCGGCTACCGTAGCGGCTGACCGTCCGGACATCGCTGCGTTCGTGCGCTCGCATCAGCATTCGGTTGCGCAGCTCATGCAGCTCGTGACGGCACAGTCGACGGTTCTCGCTTACGCCGACGCGTTGCTTGCTGCAGGCGTGTTCGTCATCTGCTTCAGCCCCTTTGTGACTTTCTTGAAACAACGGCAAACCACATGAACGTTCTGGATCTTCCCGGCGAAGTTGCCGAATCGTGCCTGGAAATGGCCATCGCGATTTCCCAAGCGGCGCAAGGCGACCGCCAACTACTGCGCGCGGCCGGCTTCGTCCATCGGTGTTACGTACGAGCGCTCACGCTGCCGGCGCAAGCACGCGCGCACGACTTGCGGTGGCGGCGGTTCGTTCGCTCGCTCGATGCGTACCTGGACCACTGCGTGCCTTCGCCGCAAACGCGCAAGCTGCGCAGTATCGTCGCAGAGAACGCCGATCTGCTCGATAGGCGTGCGGCACTGGCATCATAGCGTCGACAGCGAGAGCATCGTCATCGTCGCCCGTACGCCGCCGCTATCGTTCAGGTCGTCCAGAAACGCCTCGATCACCGACGACGACGTCGCGCGAATCTTTGCGAGCAAGTCCCACTCGCCCGTCAGACGATGGCATTCCTCAACGTACAAGCCTTCCAATTGCAGGCCCAAGATGCGCTGCGCGATGTCGCGGCATTTCAGGTTCGTGCGAACCTGCACGTACGCGAGAATCGTGTAGCCCAGCATCTCCCAGTCGGGGATGGCCGTGTAGCCGCGGATGGCGCCGGCTTCGTGCAGGCGTTTCATGCGGCCGACGACGGCCGGACGCGAGAGCGAGACGCGTCGCGAAAGTTCTTCCGTACTGATGCGTCCGTCGGCGCGCAACTCGTTGACGATCGCGCGATCGATGGAGTCCAGCGTGACGGCGTTGCGATTCGTCGGCGCAACCGGGGGAGCGACAGCAGCCATATGCGTCCTTTCGTGACGATTCGTTCGTTCTTGCTGGCAATGCTTTACGAATCGTCGCCATAATTCCTATGATACGAACATGGCGTCGTCGTGGCTAGCCCTCTTCACCGTGTGGATCATGTGGGGCTCCACGTACCTGGCCATCCGCCTGGCCGTGCATACCATGCCGCCGCTGCTCATGGCCGGCGCGCGCTTTCTCGCCGCGGGTTGCATCTTGGCGCTCGTGCTGTGGTTGACGCAGCGGGAACGCCTCACGCCCGTACGCTGGAGCGACCTGCGATCGGTGGTCACAACGGCGGTGCTCCTGCTTCTCATCAGTAATGGGTCGCTGTCATGGGGCGAGCAGCATGTCGGTTCGGGCCTCGCGGCGCTGCTGGTCGCGGGCGTGCCGATTTGGATGCTGCTCATCGACGGGCTCTTCTCGAAAAAAATTGCGCCGGTGGCGCTCGCCGGAATGATCGTCGGCAGCGCGGGCCTGGCGATTCTCGTGGGAATGCCGTCCGGACATGTACCGCTCGTCACGTCAGTCGTGCTCATTCTGGGTTCGATCTGCTGGGCGTTCGGATCCGTCCTCGCGCGGCGCGGTCACGGCGATCGCACGCATCCGTTATTTCCGGCGCTGGAAATGATCGCCGGCGGCGCGTTGTTGTGCATCGCCGCGGTATTGAGCGGTGAGCTTCACGGTTTCGCATTCTCGCACGTCAGCGCGTCGTCGTTCGGTGGATTCGTCTGGCTCGTCGTGATGGGCTCGATGGTTGGCTACACGGCATACGCGTACGCGGTGCGCACGCTTCCCGCGAGCGTGTCTTCGACCTACGCATACGTGAATCCGATCGTCGCGGTCGCCCTCGGCGCGATCGTTCTGCACGAGCAAATCACGCTGAACATGCTTATCGGCGGCGTCGTCATCATCGGCGCGGTCGCAATTATTC
>JBKPMZ010000407.1:0-2499 GCA_046732415.1 Vulcanimicrobiota bacterium | reverse complement strand
GTTGGGCGCCTTCATCCAATCGCTGCGCGCCTGGCCCGAACGCCCGGAACTGGCCGGATTAGCGAGGTTGCCAGCATGGCCCAGCGGCACGGCGACCGCCGACACCTTTCGTTGGCTGCGGGATGAACTGGTTGAATCGCTTCAAGCGCAGCTACCCGTCGACGCCGTGTTGTTGGCTCTGCACGGGGCGATGGTCGCCGAAACTGCGCCGGACGTAGAAGGCGAAATCTTGGCGGCGGTCCGAGACGTGGTCGGTCCGCAGACGCCGATTGTGGCGACGCTCGACCTGCATGCCAATGTCACGCACAAAATGGTCGCCAGCGCCGATGCGCTCGTCTTGTTCCACACGGCGCCTCATATCGACGTTTTCGAAACGGGTCTGCGCGGCGCACGTGTCTTGCGGCGAATTCTGGTCGAAGGCGCCAAGCCGGTTACCGCCTTTCAAAAGCTTCCGCTGGTCGTGCCGGCGGAACGCGCCAATACGCAAAACCCCGAGAGCGTCAGCTTCCGCTTTCGCGAACATCTGCAAGCCCTCGAAAGCGATCCGCGCGTGCTGGCGGCTGGTTTGGCGACCGTGCAGCCGTGGCTCGACATCCCCGAGTTAGGCACGAGCGTGGTGATTGTCGCCGATGGCGAGGCGGAGTTTGCCGATGGGCAGTGTCGCGAATTCGCTGCGTCGGTCTGGCGGCGGCGGCGCGATTATCTGCCCGATCTGGTTCCCTTGGAAGAAGCCATCCAACGTGCGCACCAGCGGCGCGAGGGGCTCGTCGTATTAAGCGACAGCGCCGACGCGACAACCTCCGGAGCGCCGGGGGACAGCACCTGGGTATTGCGCGAACTACTGAAGCACGATTGGCCCGGACCCGCATTGACGGCCATGGTGTCGCCCGAGGTCGTGGCTGCGGCCGAGAAGGCCGGTCTCGGCGCCGAACTTTCGACCGCGGTGGGCGGCGTCCGTGATTGCCGGTTTTCGCTTCCCTTAGAGATTACCGCCCGCGTCGAGCGGCTGTTCCAGGCCAAATTCATTCTTTCAGGCCATCTTGCCAAGAACCTGCCGATCGACATGGGGCCTTCCGCGGTGCTGCGAATTGGTAACGTGCACCTGCTGCTCACCTCGTGCAGCGGGCCCCATTTCGCGCCTGAATTCTTTCGCGCTGCGGGCTTCGATCCTTTTGCCGCGCGCGTGCTGGTCGCGAAAAGTCCTTGCGGCTTTCGCGCTGCCTATCAGCCGCATGCCAGCGAGATCATGGTCGTGCGCGCTCCCGGCTGTGCTCCTTCCGATTTCTGGCAATATCCCTACCAAAACATCCCGCGTCCCCTCTGGCCTTGGGACGAGTTGGAGACATGGAAGCCAGCGCCGGAGTTGGTACGCGCTGAGCGCAGCGCTGCCGCAAAAGGCGAGCGGGGGGCGTCAGCCCTCTGAATACGCAGCACGCTCGCGATGGGGCCGATCGTTCTGAGAATATGCCGACCTCGGGCGACTGAAACCAGCGATTAGACGGCCGACCTAAAAATCTAGGCAATTCCGTTGTGCTATCCAGAGCTTCGCGGCTAAAATCCATATCGGCGGGGCGGTTCACCTCATCGGGCCCGTGTTTTCAGCGGGAGGGCGGCGGCATGTTGAACTCGCAATGGCTGCGGAAGGCGCGGAAACCGTGTTGGCTGTGCGGTTGGCTGCTCGCGCTGAGCGGCGCCTTGCTGCATCCGGCGATCGCTCAAGAGGGACCGGAACTTGAGCCCGGGCAGGTATCTGACCGCATCGACCAGTTGCTTGAGGCTCGCCTGGCCGAGGCCGGCATCATGCCGGCGCCGCTGACAACGGATGGCGAGTTCCTGCGGCGGGCGTCCTTGGATATCAGCGGGGTCATTCCGCCGGCGTCCGAAGTTTCCGGTTTTCTTGCCGATGGTCAGTCCGACAAAAGAGTGCGGCTGGTCAATCGTCTGTTGGACAATCCTCGGTTCGGCACGCATTTGGCCCAGGTTTGGACCAAAATGTTGCTGCCGGCGGATGCACAGACCGAGCGAGCGGACCAGGTGGCAGGATTTACCGCCTGGCTGCGGCGTCGATTCGCAGAAAACATTCGCTATGACAATATTGTCGCCGACCTGCTCACGACCACCGGCAGCTCCGATCGCGGCGGCGCCGCGCTGTTCTATACGGCATCGGGCCTGAAGCCCGAGGAGTTGGCCGCCAGCACGTCGCGGATTTTTTTGGGCGTTCAAATCCAGTGCGCTCAATGCCACAACCATCCGTTCGATCGCTGGCGACAGGAGGACTTTTGGGGTTATGCCGCGTTCTTTGCCCGGTTGCAGCAGGCGCCGGGCGCGCAGCCGCCGCAAGTGGAATTGGTGGATGCGCTCGCCGGCGAAGTCAAACTGCCCGACACGGACCAGGTCGTTCTGCCGAAATACTTGGGTGATGAGCCGCCTCAAGAAGATGCCGACGCGAACCGCCGGCGGCAATTGGCCATCTGGATTGTCTCTGTCTCTTATACACAT
>JBKPMZ010000406.1:0-34133 GCA_046732415.1 Vulcanimicrobiota bacterium | reverse complement strand
CGGAATTGCCCGTGTCGATCAAGCATTTCACGCTGAAACCGCCCACGGAACACGTGCCGATCGGCGTCGTACTGCCCGGCTCCAGCGGCGAGCCGTTGCGATAGATTTCGTACGGCAGCATGAACGCACCCACGCGCCGGTAATCGCGCATCGAGTAACTCGCATCGCCGTTCACGTCGGCCGCACCCGCCACCAGGCCGCTTTGCGGATCGACGAAGACCTGCATCGGCGAGGCGATTTTTTCGGAAACATAGATACGGCGGCAGCGTTTGCCTTGGAACATCACCACGCCGCCGTCGTCGATGCGTCCACCTTCGGCGATAAATTGCGGTGAGAGAAAATACAGCGTGCCCAGAATGCGCAGCGCGCGCAGGTATGATTCGGGTGCCGCCGATCGCGGAAGCGCGGTGTCGTTGATGTTCACCGAATACAAGCGCTCGCCGTCGAAATACGTTCCCAGGCACACGCGCCCGCTGCACTGCGTGAGCACGTACTGCAAGCCTTGCGCTTCCGTATCCATGACCGTCGGCGTGCCGTCGACAAGATGCGGCGACGTGCTGCTCATGTGCGCGGCCCATAAACCGCCGTTGACGGCGCGCATGCGCGTCAGCAATTGCGTGAGTGGAACGCTTGCCGGCGCGGCGGGCTGTGCGGCGGCGGCGCCGGACGATGCGGCGAGCACGCAGAGCAGGGCAGCCCACGCGGCGAACTTCATGGGATGGACTTCAATTTCTTGGACCGCTATCTTCTCGACGGGGCCCCGTCCAAGGCTCAAGTGGTCAAGGAATTACTCAGCAAGCCCGCCGGCGCGCCCGGTGCCGCGGCATTTTATCAAGGAATCCGGATGCTGGGCCCCAAGACGCCGGACCTGACCCTCATCGCGCTGCGCCTGGTCTTGGCCGGCAAGCCGGCCGACGACGTGCACGTCGTGCGGCTGCGCCATCTGAGCGAGCGCGCTCGCGCCAAGGGCATCGACGCCCAAACTGCCGTGGACGCCTATTATAAGGAACTCGAATAATGCTTGCCCGTTTGAACATTCCCGGTGCCTGGATGTGGTCGGCGTGGCAGCCGGACCACGGGATGAACTTCAATAGTTACGTGTTCGAACGGGGCGACGGATGCGTCGCGGTCGATCCGCTTCCGCTGGATCCCTCGACCATGGACGCGATTGCGGCGCTGGGCGGCGTGCACACGATCGTCATCACGAACGAAGATCACGTACGCGGCACCGCGGCGCTGCGCAAACGCTTCGACTCACGCGTCATCGAGACGGTGAAAGACGGCGAAGAAGTCTTCCCCGGCGCGTACGCGATCCACATTCCGCACGGCAAAAGCGAAGAATTCGCGCTGCACCTGCCGGCCGCGAAAGCGGCGGTCGTTGGCGACGCGCTTATCGGCGCGCCTGCAGGCAGTTTGAGTCTGTTCGCCGAGGAGAAGTTGCAGAATTCGCGTTTGCTCGCGTTCGCGCTGCGGCGTTTGTGGGCGCTGCAACTCGATTCGCTGCTCGTGTGCGACGGGCAGCCGATCTTCGGGGGTGCCGATGAGGCCATCGGTGCGCTGCTCGAAGCGCACGCGGGCCCTGAGATCTACCGCATCAACACCAGCGATCTGCGTTACGTCAACGATCCGGAACCGGCATTGTACGCAGCCGAAGACGCCGAAATCGGCTTGCTGATCGGCGCCCGCAAACTGGGATATCGTCTGGCGAAACTTCCCGCGGGCAAAGCATTCTGCCCGATGCACTGGCACGTCGGTTCGGAAGAATTTTTCTACGTCGTCGAAGGCACGCCGAGCCTGCGCATGCGCAGCGGCACGCTGCAGTGCAAGCCCGGTGATTTCATCGCGTTTCCGACGGGTGAGCGAGGCGCCCATCAGCTGCGCAACGACTCGAGCGAGCCCGCGCTCGTTCTGCTGGTCGGCATCGAGGAGCAGGCGCTCGGAATGGAAGCCTGTTTTTATCCGGATTCGGACAAAGTGGGCTTGTGGACCACGCGCGAACGGCTGCGGATGGTGCGTTCGTCGCCGGATCTCGACTATTACGATGGTGAGTAAAGATGTGCGGCGAATGGAACAACCGCATCGGGCAGTCCCGTTGACAGTAACGACATGGCTTCTTTTCGCACTCTCGCAACGGCAGCGCTCGCCGCGGTTCTTCTGGCCGCCGGCGGCTCTTTTGCGCTTGCCGACCCGCCGTCGTGGGCACACGGCCACGGTCACGGGCGCGGCCCCTCGCCGGCGGCCGCTCCCGCCGAGGGGGCGCATGGGGTGCTCTCGGGCACCATTATCGGCGTTGACTACGGCGCTGCCAGCATCATCGTTGCCACGCCGCGCGGCGCCGTACCGGTCGCCGTAACGCCGACGACGAGCATCTTCCGTGGCCAAGGATTCGCCTCGTTTGCCGATCTCGGGCGGGGAGCCCGCGTCAGTATCGACTTCAGCGCCATCAACGGACGCCTGGTCGCGCAAATCATTCGTATCCGCTGACCTCGTCAAAACGTATCGCGACGCACGCGGCCGCCGCGCGGCGCTCGGCGGCGTTTCACTCTCCGTGGGCGACGGTGAATTGCTCGTCGTGCTCGGGCCGAGCGGTGCCGGCAAAACGACGCTGCTGCGCCTCATCGCGGGATTGGAACATCCCGATTCCGGTACGCTCACGCTCGACGGACGCGATCTGCGCGCGGTGCCGCCACCGGATCGCCGCATCGCGCTCGTGTTTCAAGACGACGCGCTGTTCCCGCAGATGAGCGTGTTCGAAAATCTGGCGTTTGCCATGCGCGTGCGCGGCATGCGCGGCGCGAACGTCGAGAAGCGCGTGCACGACGTCGCGGCGGCGCTCGCCATCGAGCAGCATTTGCGCGAACGTCCGGCGCGATTATCAGGTGGCGAACGTCAGCGCGCAGCACTCGCGCGTGCCGTGCTGAGCGATCCGCGCGTGCTGCTCCTCGACGAGCCGTTCGCACATTTGGATCCGCCGCTGCGCGCGCGCGTGCGAGCGCAATTCGCGCAATTCCGTTCGTCGTTTCCCGGTGCTGCCATTCACGTGACACACGATCACGTCGAAGCGCTGTCGATGTCTGACAACTTGGCAATCCTCATGGACGGGCGTATCGTGCAGTACGGTGCGCCGCAAGACGTGTATGATTTTCCAATCAACGTACAGGTCGCCAGGTTTTTGGGATCGCCGCCGATGAATGTCATCGAAGGCGACATGCACCTCATCGGAATTCGTCCCGAACATCTCACGCTCGATCCTGCTGCGCCTTTTCGCGGGCGCGTTCGCACCGTGGAAAGCACCGGCGCGGATCGTTTTGCGCGCGTGGCGACGCCGCGCGGCGACGTGATCGTTCGCTTGGCGGCGAGCCGGCCGTTGCCGGCGGCCGGAGAAGAGGTAGGCATCGCATTCGACGATGCGCGTTTGCGCCGTTTCGACCGCACCACGGGAGCACTTTTGGCATGACCGATATTCGTACGCTTGCAGCCGGCGTGGTATGCGTCGGGTTCGACGGCACGCAGATTTCTACGCAACTGGAACAAACGCTGCGCACCACACCGCTTGCGGGCTTGATTCTATTCGCACGCAACGTCGAGTCGCTCGAACAGACGCGCGCGCTGACCGATCGCATCCGCGAGATTCTGCCCAGCCCCGTGATCGCGATCGATCAGGAAGGCGGGCGCGTCGCGCGCCTGCGCGACAAGGTCGAAGAACTGCCCGCGATGCTGGCGGTTGCGGCTGCCGGCGATGCGGATCTCGCGTACCGCGCGGGCGCGCAACTCGGTTTCGATCTGCGGCGTGCCGGCGTTAACGTCGATTACGCGCCGGTCATCGATCTCATGCTCATGCGCCTGAACACCGTCATCGGCGCGCGAGCGTTCGGCGACGATCCGCAGCAAGTCATCCGTTTCGCTGGTGCGCTCGCAAACGGCTTGCGCTCGCAAGGCATCGTACCGACGTTCAAACATTTTCCCGGCCACGGATCGACCGAAGTGGATTCGCATCTCGACTTGCCGGCCATCGATTTGGACGAGCAAACGTTCCGCAACCGCGATCTCGTGCCGTTCGCGACACTGCTGCGCGATGCGGAAGCGCTCATGACCGCGCACATCATCGTGCGCTGTTTGGATCCGCAGCGCCCGGCGACCATCTCTCCCGCGATTTTGACCGACGTGCTGCGCAACGAGATCGGTTTTACCGGCGTGTGCTTCACCGATTGCATGCAGATGGATGCGATTGCCAAGGGCGTCGGTTCCACCGAAGGCGCGGTGCAGGCGCTGCTCGCAGGCGCGGATTGCGTGCTCATCAGTCACAGCATGCAACTGGCGCTCGAAAGCATCGAGTGCATCGCGAAGGCGGTGGAGAGCGGACGGCTCTCGCACGCACGTTTGGAAGAGGCACACACACGCGTGCAGGCATTGCGCGCGCGGCTGCAGCCGCCGCTTGCGCTCGATGCTCCCGCGCCGTACGCGGGCGTCGGCCGCGAGATCGGACGGCGCGCGGTGACGGTGCTGCGCGGAAGCGCGGATGCGGATCCGGCCAACAGCATGATCGTCTCGTTCGAAGGCACGACCAACGAAGGCGTGCAGGGCTTGCACACCGAGCATCCCTCGCTCGCGGGCGGGGCGCACGTTTCCGAACTGCGCGTGCCGCTCGACCCGCATGGATCTCAGGTCGAAGAACTGCTCGCCGATCTGCGCGAGCGCGGCAAACGCCCCATCGTGTTGATGCGCCGCGCGCACGTGTACGCCGGGCAAGCGGCAGCGGTGCGCGCCATTCTGGACGCATTTCCCGAAACGCTGCTCATCAGTACGCGCGAACCGTTCGACGCATTCATGTTCGATAGTGCGCGCAACGTGCTCTGCACGTACGGCGACGATCGGCCCAGCATGGAAGGGCTTTCCGACGTGCTGTTCGGCGGCAGCGCCGCCACAGGAAAATTCCCGCTGGAAAGCGCCGTTGCAGCACCTCGCGGCTGAACGCTCGTTCGAGCGCGTCGATCGCGTCCTGCGCGAGGCAACCGGCAAGCAGTTTACCGGTGCTGTCGCGCGCATCGAACATCGCGGCGCGCCGGTCTTCGAAACGGCGTACGGCTTCACGCGCGATGACGATCGCGCACGACCCGTGTACGTCGACACCGCGTTCGATCTCGCGTCGATTACCAAACTCTTCGTCAGCACGCTCGCGGTGCGCGCCGTGCAAGACAAGCGTCTATCGCTGGATGAAACGCTCATCCGGTGGTTTCCCGAATGGAAAGCCGGCGCACACGCGCCGATCTCGCTGCGCATGCTGCTCGCGCATGAGTCCGGCATGAACTCGGGCGCGGATTACCGCCAACTGCTGGGCCATAACGTCACGCAGTACGCCATCGAGCGCGATCTCGTGGCGCGCCCCGCAGAGCGCGTCATCTACAGCGATCTTGGCTTCATCGCTATCGGCGAATTGCTGCAGCGCGTGTACGGCAGATCGCTCTCCGCGCTCATGCGCGAGGTGCGCGCCACACCGGTGTACCGGCCATCGTCTCGCACTGCGCTCGATATTCCGGCAACCGAAGACGACGGCTGGCGCGGACGCGTGCAAGGCGTCGTGCACGACGAAAAAGCGTTTTTGATGGGCGGCGTCGCCGGCCACGCCGGTTTGTTCGGAAATGCAGCCGGCGTTGCGTGGCTTGCCGAACAGTACCTAGGTCCGCTAAACGGCCGCGCATCACGCGTCGTTTCCGCCGATATGGCGCGCGAAGCAACGCGCGAGCAGGCGTACGATCCGGTGCTGCGCCGCGGTTTGGGCTGGGCGTTGAAAACCAGCGACGAGAATTCATGCGGACGGTATTTTTCTGCGTCGACGTTCGGGCATACGGGATTCGTCGGCACGTGCGTCTGGGCGGATCCGGAGCGCGATTGCAGCGGCGTGCTGCTCACGAACAGCGTGTTCTTCGGGCGCAGCGACACGCGCGACTTGCGTGCTGCGTTTTGCGAAGCGCTCATCGAGGATCTCGGACTGCAGTGATTGCGATTGGGCTGATGAGCGGAACGTCGCTCGACGGCGTCGACGCCGCGCTCGTGCGCATTCGCCCGCAGCGCCGCACGTACGCGATCGATCTCCTGAATTTCGTCACGATTCCGTTTGAGGATCGCCTGCTGGAGCGCCTGCACGCATCGCTGCCGCCGCGCAGCGGTACGGTGGAAGACGCCGCGCTGCTGCATCACGATCTCGGCGCGGCATTCGCGCGAGCCGCGGAATCGGCCCGCTCGGAGATGCCGCTCGATTACGTCGCGTGCCACGGGCAAACGGTGTGGCACGACGGAGACGCGCACGTCACGCTGCAACTCGGCGATCCGTTCGTGCTTCGCGAACGGCTGCGCACGACGATCTGCTACGACTTCCGCAGCGCCGATTGCGCGGCGGGCGGGCACGGCGCTCCGCTCGTGCCGTACGTCGATGCGCTGCTGCTCGCGAGCGACGAAGAAGATCGCGTCGCGGTAAACATCGGCGGCATCGCGAATCTGACCGCGCTTCCGAAAGGCGTCGATCCGTACGGAGTCGTCGCGTTCGACAGCGGCCCGGGCAACATGCTCATCGACGCGTTCGTGCGCGAGCGCACGCGCGGAGACATGGCGTTCGACCGTGACGGCGCGCTGGCCGCCGCGGGCCGCGTCGACCGTATGGTGCTGGACGACATGCTCGCGGACCCGTATTTCGCGCTGCCGCCGCCGAAAAGCACGGGGCGGGAGCGGTTTGGCGCGCAGTTTCTGCAGGCACGCGCGGCCCGCTTGAGCGGCGTGACGCTGGAGGACGGCGCGGCAACGCTCGCGGCGCTCACGGCGCAAACCCTCGCGCAGGCGATCGATTCCGTGGCCCCACCCGGCGCGCGGGTGCTCGTCAGCGGCGGCGGCGCGCGCAACGCATTCCTGATTTCGCAGCTGCAAGAGCGGTTGCCGCGCATGCGCGTCGAACGCTCCGAGATCATGAACGTTCACGGTGACGCGAAAGAGGCGATGGCATTTGCGTTGCTCGGCTATGAAACGCTGCGCGGACGCGCCGCAAACGTGCCGCGTGCGACCGGCGCAGCGCGGCCCGTTCCGCTCGGCGCGATAGCGCCGTACGATTTGCATTCGCTGTTGGCAAAGGTCGAAGCGGAATGCCGTCAATAGCGGTCGGCGTCGATGCGGGCGGCTCGAAAACCGCCGCGGTGCACGCAGTAGACGGAACAATCAGCAGTATCGACGTGCGCGACGGTGCGAACGCGTCGGTACTCGGTTCCGAAGCGGCCGCGGCGATTATCGCGGACGCGGTGCAAAGTACGCTGGACGGCGCGATGCCGCACGCTATCGTCGTGGGCGCCGCGGGCGCGTCTCGGCACGAAGTGCGCGATGCCATCGAAGGCGCGCTGCGCGCGCGCTATGCCGGAGCGCGGATCGAGGTGCGCGACGATGCGTACATCGCGCTGCGCGCGGCGGTACCGCAAGGAGACGGCACGGTGGTGATAGCCGGCACCGGCTCGATTGCATTCGCGCAGCACGGCGATGCGGGCTATCGGTGCGGCGGATATGGGTATCTGCTCGGCGACGATGGTTCGGGCTTCGCCATCGGTTCCGCCGCCATCGGCTACCTGCTGCGTTCGTACGACGGACGCGTTGCGCGCGACGAACTCGCGAGCGCCATGGAAAAACATTTGAACGTGGATGATTTGGAAGGTGTACTGCAAGCCGTCTATCGTGCGGAAAATCCCGTTGCAACGGTAGCATCCGCGGCGCGCATCGTGCTCGACTTGGCGCAAGCCGGCGAACGCAGCGCGACGAAGATCGTGCAAACAGCGGCGCTCGCGCTCGGTGAATTGGTAAAGAGCGTCATCAAACGCGCGGGATTGACCGGCGAGTCCGCGCCCATCGTGCTCGCGGGCGGATTGCTGCAATCGAATAATTTGCTGACGTATTTGGTTGAAACGCGATTGCTGAACGAGCATCCCACGATGCCGGTCACCAAACTTTCCGCCGAACCATGCCTGGGCGCGCTCTCCGAAGCGCAGCGTCTGCTCGGCGCATGAGCGAACACTTACCGCAAACCGAAACGATTAACCCGCGCACGTCCGGTTTGGACGAAATGCCGGTTGCCGATCTTACGCGCATTCTGGCATCGGAGCAGCGTGCCGCGGTCGACGCGGTCGTGTCGGCGAGCGATCTTATCGCGATCGCCGTTACCGAAGTCAGTTCGCGATTGCGCGCGGGCGGCCGTTTGCATTACGTCGGCGCCGGCACGAGCGGGCGCCTGGGATTTCTGGACGCGTCGGAAATGCCGCCCACGTTCGGTACGGATCCGTCACTCGTGTGCGCGCACATCGCCGGGGGTGCCGGCGCCCTGACGCGTGCGGTCGAAGGCGCCGAAGACGATGCGGACGCAGGCGAACGCGAGATGCGCGATCACGTAAAGAGCGGTGACGCGGTCGTCGGCATCAGTGCGAGCGGCGGAGCGCCGTTCGTGCTTGGCGCGATACGCGCGGCGCGATCCGTGGGTGCATGGACGCTTGGCGTCGCGAACAGCGCGGGCGCACCGCTCGTGCAAGCGTGCGATCTCGGCATCGTGCTCTCGACCGGCCCCGAACCGCTTACCGGCTCGACGCGCCTGAAAGCGGGCACGTCGCAAAAGATCCTGCTGAACACGCTCTCGACCGCGGTAATGGTGCGGCTCGGTAAAGTGCACGACAATCTCATGGTCGACGTCGTCGCCACGAATAACAAATTACGCAAGCGGGCGGTGCGTTTGGTCATGCATCTGGCGAGCGTTCCGGAGCAGCGCGCAGCCGAGTTGCTTGCGCAATCGGACGGCAGCGTGAAAATAGCCGTCGTGATCGCCCGCAAATCGGTTGATGCGGCAGGCGCTCGCGCGTTGTTGCAAGCGCATGGAGGCTCGCTGCGCGCGAGCTTGAGCTAGAATTGGGTACGCTTAAGAGGAGCCACGGGCGGGCATAAGGTCAAGCGCTCGCATGCGGTGCGCGACGAAAGGAGAAAAGAATGGCTGCTCTCGCGGGAATTTTGTGGACGGTGATCGTGATTCTGTTCGCGATCTGGATCGCCGGTTTGATCCTCCACTTCTTGGCCGGGTGGATCTGGATACTGTTCGCAGTAGCTGTGGTGCTGCTCTTCGTGAACCTGCTCACGGGACGAGGCGCCACCGTCTAAGGAAGCGAAAAGCGCCCGCGACGTGAAAATCGCGGCGCTTTTTTTTGCCCTGATAGCATTCGTGCCCTTGGACGATCGGCCGGTGACGCGGCAATTGCCGCAGATGCTCGGCGCGATCGCAGGCGCGCGCGTCGTCGAACCGCCGCAAACGCTGCTCGGCAACTATCTCACCTTCGGTCAGCCCGACGCGATCATCGCGTGGTTGAATTCCGGCCAAACGCGCCGCGCCGGCAGCGTCGTGGTGTCCACGGATATGCTCGCGTACGGGGGATTGGTCGCTTCGCGCGTGCCCGGCGTTACCTACGCGGACGCATATTTCCGATTGCAAGAATTGCGCACGCTGCGGCGTCTGCATCCGGACGCGTGGATCGGTGCGTTCGGCACGGTCATGCGCCTTGCGCCGACCGGCGTTCCAGCACTCGGGCCGGCCGCAAAATTCTTTGCCGCATATCCGACATGGGTGTACTTGCAGCAGTATGCTAATTTGCACGATCCGCCACTTGCGAGCGAGATTGAAAAAGCCGCACACCTACGCGATCTCATCGGCGAGCCGACGCTGCAAGCCTATCTCGATACGCGTGCGCGCAATCTCGCAGTCGACCTGCTCGCGGTAAAGATGACCGCGCAGAACGACGTGAACGATCTGGTGCTCGGACAAGACGATGCCGGACCCGTGGGGCTGCACCTGAAAGACGTTGCCGCGCTCAAGTCCGCGGTGCAAGAGGCGCAAATCACGGATCGCGTGGCAATCGAACCGGGTGCCGACGAACTGGGCATGGCGATGGTGTCGCAAGCCATTGCACGCAGCGTCCTTTGGACGCCGCGCGTGGAAGTACGGTACTCGAGCGCGACCGGTGCATCGGTGAACGACCCGCTGGAATATGCGCCGATCGACGTGGCAATCGGTTCGCTCATTCGCTTGTGCGGTGCGCAGCGCGTACAGAGCGATCCCGATATCGTGCTGTACGTGCGCACGCCGAACCCGACGGCCGCCGAAGACGACGCGCTGCTGGCCGCCATTACGCGAACCGAGAACGCCGGCGTGCGCGTTGCGTTTGCCGATCTCACGTTTCTCGCAAATACGTTCACCGATCAGGCGGCGTTTGCCGAGCGTCTGCTGGAGAGCGGTGCAGCCGCGAAACTCGACGCCTATTCGTCGTGGAACACGAACGCGAACACGGTGGGAACCGCGATTGCCGAAGCGGTTGCCGCGGGCGCCGGCAGGCGCGCCGGCACGTACGACGCGCTCGCGCACAAGGAATTCACCTTCAACCGCATCCTGGACGACTACGCCTTTCACGACTACGTTCGTCCGCAGCTCAATCAGACGCTCAACGCGCAAGGCGTGAGCGATCACACGTATTTGCTCCCGGAACAAGCCGCGCCGATCGCAGAGATCAACCGCGCGGCGTTATGGAACCGCGGCGTGCAGATTCTCGCGCAAGTCGATCCCGGCTATCACATCGCGGCGATGAACGTCACGCTTCCATGGAACCGCACGTTCGAAACGGAGATCGACGCCGCCCTAGCGCCTAATATTTAGCGCACCAAGCTTTGCGCCAGCACGAACGTGACGCCCTGGGCCTGCATCTTCGGATAGAAATCGCGAATGGCGGCGAGCGTCGTGGGTTTGGGGTGGCCGATGGCAATCGCGGAGCCGTTGCGTTTGGCCACGTCGACGGCGTGCTGCAGCATCGTTTCCGTGTATGCGACGTCGGCCTGATTGTCCAGGAACACGTCACGCTTGGCATTCGGCACGCCTTCGTCTTGCGCGACGGTCTGGCCCACGCTTTGCGCGCTCGTGCGTGAATCCACGAAAAATAAATCGTGCGCTTTGAGCACGCCGATGACGTCCTTCATGACGCGGTCGTCGGCGCTCGCTTCGCTGCCTTCGTGATTGTTCGCACCCTTGGCGAGCGGCACTTGCGCCACGTCGTCTTCGGTTTGTTTCGTGACTTGGTCGTCGGTCATCGCGTCCTTGATCTCACCGGGCCCCGGATAGACGTGCGATATCGGTTCCATCGGAATGTGCAGCATCACGCCTTTGCCGGCATCGGCCGCTTCCTGCGCGATGCGCTCCGTATAGCGCACGTGCGGAAGCACGGAGAGCGTGATCGGAATCGGCAGCGCAATGAGTTGCTGCTCGGTATCCAGCCACTGCCCGCAATCGTCGATGATGATCGCGACTTGCGCGCCGCCGGGCGGCGGTGAAACGCCAGCGGCCGGCGATCCCGCCGGAGACGGTGCTATCGTGGGAATTGCCGTCGCTTCTTGCGTCGCAGCCGGTGACGCCGCGGGCTGAGCCGTTGCCGGCAACGGCGAAGCGGTAACGATTGCTATCGCTCGATGCGTGGGTACGCGCTGCGCGTGATGGCGCGGATATAGCGCCCACACGACGAGCGCGCCGATGACGAACGCAATAATGAAAAACGGCGCCGGATTCGAACTGCGGCGGCGCGAGCGCTTACGAGCCATGCTGGCAGAGTTCGATGAGGACGCCCGCGGTACTCTTGGGATGCAGAAACGCGATCAAATTTCCGTGCGCGCCTTTGCGCGGGTGCTCGTCGATGAGGCGAATGCCCGCGGCTTTGAGCCGCGCGAGTTCCGCCTGCAAATCCGCAACGCGATACGCCGTGTGATGCAGTTTGGTTTGTGCATCCCCGCGATACGCGGCAATCGGCGACGATTCGTCCAGCGGGCGCAGCAATTCGATGACCGACTCGCCCGCCTCCAAACCGACGGCTTCGACGCCCTGATCCGGAACCGTCTCGCGATAGACTTGACGAAAACCGAGCGTGTTGACGTACAGATCGATCGTGCGTTCCAAGTCTTTGACGACGATCGCGACATGATCGATCTGCATCAGGCAACGACCTCCGGCGCGCGGTAGAGCCCGAAAACCTCGCGCAGCACGTTGCAGACCTCGCCGAGCGTGGCGCCCGCATCGACGGCGTCCACGAAGCATGGCATGAGGTTTTCCGTACCGCTCGCAGCCCGGCGTACGGTTTGCAAGCGCTGCGCAACCAGTGAGGCGTCGCGCGACGCGCGGAACGCATTGAGCCGTGCAACTTGATCGTGCTCCACGGCGTCGTCGACTCGCTGCAGCGGAATGGTGACCTGCCCGCTGCCCGGTTCGGCAAACTTGTTCACGCCGACGACGACTTGCTCGCCGCTCTCGATGGCTTGCTGGGCAACGTATGCGGAGTCCGCAATGCGAGACTGCATCCAGCCGCTTTCGATGACGGCGATGCTGCCGCCCAGTTCGTCCACCTCGCGCATGAGTGTTTGCGCGCGCTCGATGAGTTCGTTCGTCAGCGTTTCCACGTAGTACGAGCCCGCGAGCGGGTCCACTACGTCCGCCACCCCGCTCTCATAACCGACGATCTGCTGCGTTCGAAGCGCGAGTTTCGCCGCTTCGGCTGTGGGGAGCGCAAGCGCTTCGTCCTTGCCGTTCGTGTGCAGCGACTGCGTGCCGCCGAGCACTGCCGCAAGCGCCTGCAGCGTCACGCGCACGACGTTGTTCTCCGGCTCCTGCGCCGTAAGGGTCGAGCCGGCGGTTTGCGTGTGAAAGCGAAGCATGTGCGAGCGCGGGTCCTTGCAGCCGAACTCCTCGCGCGTGATGTGCGCCCACAGATAGCGCGCCGCGCGAAACTTGGCAACCTCTTCGAACAGGTCGTTGTGTGCGTTCCAGAAGAACGACAGCCGCGGTGCGATGGTGTCGAGATCTATGCCCGCGTCGCGCGCCGCTTGCAGATACGCTTTGCCGTTCGAAAGCGTGAACGCGATCTCTTCGAGCGCGGTCGAACCCGCCTCGCGAATGTGGTAGCCGGAGATCGAGATCGTATTCCACTGCGGTACTTCGCGGGCGCAATACGCCATCACGTCGGTCACCAGGCGCATCGACGGCTTGGGCGGGTAGATATACGTGCCGCGCGCGACGTACTCTTTGAGGACGTCGTTTTGTATCGTTCCGCCGAGTTTGTCGAACGCGATGCCGCGCCGCCGCGCGACCGCGAGCAGCATCGAGAGAATGATGGACGCCGGCGCGTTGATCGTCATCGAAACGGTCACTCGATCGAGCGGAATCGCGTCGAACAGCGTTTCCATATCCGCCACGCTGTCGATCGCTACGCCCACCTTGCCGACCTCGCCGCGCGCTTGCTGCGCGTCCGAATCGTAACCGAGTTGCGTCGGCAAGTCGAACGCCACGGACAGCCCGGTCGTTCCGCGTTCCAGCAAATACCGGTAACGGGCGTTCGATTCGGCGGCCGTTGCGAACCCGGCGTATTGCCGCATGGTCCACAAGCGTCCGCGGTACATGTCTTTGCGCACCCCGCGCGTGAATGGGAAACTGCCCGGCTCCCCGGGTTCGTGAGCGCGTCCCCCGGGCCGGTCGTACACCGGCTGCAGCGGGATTCCGCTGGCGTTTTCACTGCGTGCCATCGAGCCGTTGGTTCGACGCGACGCGCCGCTCATCCGTGGCCCAGGTGATGGCGCGAAGCGAATTGGGAAGGCTGTCCACATGCAAAACACGGAGTTGGCGGCCAAAACCGGTGATGCTGCGGCTGGACGGACGGAGAAGAAGACGTCGGGCGATTACGAGATTTCGTACCGCATCGAACCAGCCAAACCCATGTACGAGTTCAGCGCGGGCAAACTCGAGTGGAAAGAGCCGCAGGACGAAAACATTCATCTCGATCTGCTCGTGCACGACGCCGCGGACGGACGCTTCGTTCCCGGATTGCACATCGTCGCGACGCTGATCGACAGCCGCGGCGGCCAGGCCGCGTCAAACCATTTGCCGTTCGTGTGGAGTCCGCAAGAAAATCATTACGGGTCGAACATGAAGGTGCCGCAAAGCGGCGAGTATCTGCTGCAAGTGCACGTGTATCCCGCGACGTTTCATCGCGTCGACAAAGAGCAAGGCAAACGCTTCGTGGCGGACGTGCATCTATCGTTTGAGGGCGTCCGCATCGACGTATAGCGACGGTGCGCGCTAATCCACCGTGACTAACGCGGAGTGTGCTTCGACGGTGTCGCCCGCCTTCACGTGAACCGTGCTTGCCACGCCGCTCTTGTGAGCGCGGATTTCGTTCATCATCTTCATCGCCTCGACGACGGCTAGGACCTGGCCTTGCTCGACGGCTTCGCCCGCTTTGACGGAAACCTCCACGACGACGCCGTGCATCGGCGAGGTGACGTCGTTACCCGATGAGGCGACGGCGCGCTTTTTGTGCGCGGTGCGCGGTGCGGCCTTCGCTGCCGCCGGCGCTTGAACCGTGCCCGCAGGCAGATCGATCAGGCGTACGCGATACAACTTGTCGTTGACTTCGACGCGAATCGTTTGCGCGGCAGATCGCTCTTGCGGCTCAGACTGCGACAGCGATGCATCGCCGAGCGCAGCAGAGGCGCCGTTTTGAGCGTAGAGTTCCGCGGCGAACGCTTCCAGCGTTGCGGTGCCGTACGTCGCGTCTTGCACGGGGCGATGGTCGCACAGCGCGCGCAGCAGCGGCAGCGTTGTGGGTACCCCGCCGATCTCGTATTCGTCGATGGCGCGGCGAAGGCGCGCGATGGCTTGATCGCGCGTGGGTGCCCAAACGACGAGTTTGGCGATCATCGAATCGTAATCGGGTGTGACGGTGAAGCCTGGATACGCCGCGGAGTCGATGCGCACGCCGGGTCCCGATGGTTCGCGATACGCCGCCACCGTGCCGGGAGCGGGGCGAAAATTGTGCGCCGGATCTTCGGCGTTGACGCGCCCTTCGATGGCGAAACCGCGAAAGACGATGGCGGATTGATCGTAGCCGAGCTTTTCTCCGGCCGCTACGCGAATCTGTTCGCGGATCAAATCCAGGCCGCTGATCATTTCGCTGACCGTGTGCTCCACCTGGATGCGCGTGTTCATTTCCAGGAAGAAGAATTCGTCGCGGCTCACCAGGCATTCGATCGTCCCGACGCTGTCGTAGCCGATGGCTTTGGCTGCGCGGATGCCCGCCTCGCGCATGCCGTCGCGCACCTTTTGCGAAATCGTCGCAGGCGCTTCTTCCCAGAGTTTCTGATGACGGCGCTGCAGCGAACAGTCGCGCTCGCCGACGTGCAGCACCGTACCGTGTTTGTCGGCGAGAACTTGCAATTCGACGTGCTTGGGGTTTTCGAGATAGCGCTCGGCGTAGATCGTGCCGTTCTTGAAGTATGCCACCGCTTCGCGCTGCGCGGTCGCGAGGGCAGACGGCAGTTCTTCGAGCGTACGCGCAACCTTCAGACCTTTGCCGCCGCCGCCGCCCGACGCTTTGAGCGCGAGCGGCAACCCGTAGCGTTCCGCCGCTTCGCGCGCTTCCCGTTCGTCGGCGATCGGTTCCGTGCCGCCGGGCACGACCGGAACGCCCGCCTTCACCATTGCCTGCCGTGCGCGAACTTTGTCACCCATCGCGTCGATTGCGTCGGGATGAGGCCCGATCCACACCAGGCCCGCGTCGATGACGGCACGCGCGAAGCCCGCGTTTTCCGCGAGAAAACCATAGCCCGGATGAATCGCCTGCGCGCCGGAACGGTTGGCCGCGTCCAGCAATTTCTCAACGTTTAGGTAGCTCTGCGACGGTGCAGCGGGCCCGATTGCAAACGCCTCGTCGGCCATACGCACGTGCAGTGCGTCGCGGTCGATCTCGGAATAAACCGCAACGGTTGCGATGCCCATCTCGCGCGCGGTGCGAATAATGCGCATCGCGATCTCGCCGCGGTTGGCGATGAGAATCTTACCGAACATCGTCCTGAGCCTGGATCCCCTCTACGCGCGCCGCGCGTTTCCACTTCGAAATTGCGGGACGCAGCGGATCTTGCGTTTGCTGCATCGACGCGCGAATGGCGGCAATGACGGCGGCCAGTTCTTCCTCGGTCACTTCTGGGCCAATTCGGGCGGAACCATGCCCATCACGTGAAATCCGGCATCGACGAAATGAATGTCGGCGGTAATCGCCGAGGACAGATCCGACGCAAGATAGACCGCGGTATTGCCGACGTCGTCCGCGGTGACGTTGCGGCGCAGCGGCGCTATCAGCGGCACCACGTCGAGCATTTTCACGGCTCCGGCAACTTGACGCATGCTGGCGGTCTTGATCGGCCCCGCGGATATCGCGTTCACGCGGATTCCGCGATTGCCCAAATCGAACGCCAGATACCGCACGCACGCCTCGAGCGCCGCTTTGGCGATGCCCATCAAATTGTAGTTAGGGACGATGGTGGTCGAACCGTAGTAGGTCAGCGCCATGATCGACGCGTTGTCGCTCAACTGATCGCGAAAGGCATTAACCAGCGCGAGCAGCGAGTACGACGATACGTCCAGCGAAAGTTTGAAGCCGTTGCGCGTGGTGTCGTACACGGTGCCGGCGAGATCGCTCTTGTCGGCGAACGCGATCGAATGCACCAGCACGTCGAGCGAACCGAATGAGGCCAGCGCTTGCGCCGTCGCGCGCAGCGAGTCGTCGGATGAAACGTCGCATTCGACCACCGGTCCGCCTCCGAATTCGGCGGCGATTTTCTCGACCGAATCCTTGACGCGCTCACCCTGATAGGTGAACGCCAACTGCGCGCCGTGCGCATGCAGTTGACGGGCGATCCCCGTGGCAATCGACCACTGGTTGGCAACGCCCGTGACGAGCGCTTTCTTTCCTTCTAACAGTTTCACGCGGCTTTATGTACCACGCGCTATCCCGCCGGTCATCCTGTCACCCTGTATCGAGGCCTACACGCTCGACTGGATGTACGTGAACTTCGCTTCCTGAGCGGCGTCGATGGCCATGACGCCCGCCGGCACGACGAGCGCGCCCGGTAGAATCCCAGTCATGATGGCGTCGTGCACCGTTTTCGGCGACTTTTTGAGCGCGTCCGCGGCTAGGCCCGCAAATCCCACGATGGCGTTATGGCAAACGAAGAACGACGATCCGCGCGCGACCATTCCTGCAAAATCCTTGGCGTACGGATTGCCCTTACCGGCCTTCGCCCCGGCGAATTGCGTCTTGATATCCGCAGGCGCACTTTTGAGCGCGGGCAAAAGCAGCGTGTCCCAAACCGTATCGTCCATAGCCAGCGCAATGGCAGCGCCATGATACAGCACTGCCAGCGTGTGGACCGAACCGGGCGCCTCGTGCAAATACTGTTCGTAGGCGTTGATGGTGTTCGCCATGCTCATGAGCACGACGCCGTCGTCGACCTTCGTCACGCCGAAGCACTGCCTGTGCTTTGCGGGTTTGGCAAGTATCTGGTTGAAGCGCGCTTCGTCGAAATCGAAGCGAAGCTCTGGTTCTTTTGAAACTTTCGGCTTCGGCGGCGGCGTTGCGGTCGCCGCTTGCGCAATTGCCGGTGTAACTGCCAAAAGCGACGAGCCGATGAGAAACTCTTTACGTGTGTTCATAGCGGAATGTTTCCGTGTTTGCGTTTCGGGCGCTCGACGCGTTTGTTTGCCAGCATGTCGAGCGAGGTGGCGATGACGCGGCGCGTTTGGTGCGCTTCGATGATGTCGTCCACGTAGCCGCGCTGCGCGGCGATAAACGGATTGGCGAAGCGCTCGGTGTACATATCGATCAGTTCCTGCGTTTTCGCGTCCTTGTCTTGCGCGGCGGCGATGTCGCGCCGGAAGATCGTTTTGACGGCGCCTTCCGCCCCCATTACTGCAATCTCGGCTGTCGGCCACGCCACGTTGACGTCGGCGCGAATATGTTTGCTCGCCATGACGTCGTAGGCGCCGCCGTAGGCTTTGCGCGTGATAATGGTGATCTTCGGAACGGTTGCTTCGGCGAAGGCATACAGCAGTTTCGCCCCGTGCGTGATGATGCCGCCGTATTCCTGATCGGTGCCGGGCAAGAACCCCGGAACGTCGACGAACGTGACCAGCGGGATGTTGAAGGCATCGCAAAAGCGCACGAAGCGCGCCGCTTTGATCGAACTCTTGATGTCGAGCACGCCGGCCAGCACGTTCGGCTGATTTGCCACGATGCCGACGGTTTGCCCGTTCACGCGGCCGAACCCGACGACGATGTTCTGCGCGTACATCGGCTGGATTTCGAAGAAATCGCCGTTGTCGAGCACGGGCAGAATCACGTCGTGCATGTCGTATGGCTTATTGGGCGAGTCGGGAACGATGTCGTCGAGTTCCATCACCGCACGCTGCGGATCGTCATCGCAGGCAAAGCGCGGCGGATCGTCCAGGTTGTTTTGCGGAATGTACGAGAGCAGGGTCTTGGTCATGTCGACCATCTCGTCTTCGTCGACCGCCGTCAGGTGCGCGACGCCGCTCTTGGTGGCGTGCGTCGTCGCACCGCCGAGTTGCTCGAACGTCACCTCTTCGCCGGTGACCGTTTTGATGATCTCGGGGCCGGTGATGAACATCTGCGAGATCTGCTCGGTCATGATGATGAAGTCGGTAATTGCCGGCGAGTACACCGCGCCGCCCGCGCAAGGGCCGGCAATCAAACTGATCTGCGGGATGACTCCGCTGGCTTGCACGTTGCGCCAGAAGATTTCGGCGTAACCGCCCAGACTCACGACGCCTTCCTGAATGCGCGCACCGCCGGAGTCGTTGATGCCGATCATCGGCGATCCCGTGCGCACCGCCAGGTCCATCACCTTGCAGATTTTTTCGGCGAACACTTCGCCCAGCGATCCGCCGAGTACGGTGAAGTCTTGCGAGAAGAGAAAGACTTGGCGCCCGTCGATCGTCGCGCGCCCGGTGACCACGCCGTCGCCCAGAAACTCCTTTTCGTCCAGACCGAATGCCGACGTGCGGTGGACGGCGAACTGGTCGAGTTCGGTAAACGAATCCGGGTCGACGAGCGCCTCGACGCGCTCGCGCGCCGTGCGTTTCCCGCGGTCGTGCTGCTTGTCGATGGCGGCGGCGCCGGCCGGCGCGAGTGCCTGTTCGCGCTTGCGAAGGAGCTCGGCGTACTTCTCCTCGTGGGTCTTCATGCTCGCCGTAGTTCCTTTGGGGCATGGACGCGCCTGCTGCCGATACCTTGTACTGGGAGAGTCCGTGGTTCAACTTAGCACAGAGCAGCTTCTGCAGATAGCGTTCACCCTGAGCGCGGCGGCCGTCGCGGTTATCGCCGGCGTCTTCCTTTTGGTATTGCGGGCCACGCATCTTCGCCGGGGCCTGGGCTGGTTCTGCGGCTGGGCTTTCATCGCCCTGACGTTTGCCCTGCTCGCCGTCGCGCACAGCGAGCCGAGGCTGGAGATGTGGTTCGGCTTTGCGGCGACCTGCGCTGCGATCATCGGCGGAAGCTGCGGCGTGATCGGTGCCTACGATTTCCGCAATCTCCCGCGGGTGTCACCGTTCGCCCTGGCCGTGCTCGCGCTCTCCGCCGCGGCTGCGCTGTACGTGCAGTGGTCCTCGAATTTCCTGGGCGACCTGACAGCGGTCGAAATACCGCTGATGGCGTCGGTCATGCTGCAGGCGGCGGTGCTGCTGCCGATGGCGCGCGCCACGCGCATGTCCGGGCTGCAGACCGCATGCGGTGCGCTGATCGTGCTTTCCATGATGCTCGCCCGAACCGTGGTGTGCTGGGCGATCCTGGATGCGCACGGCAAAGAACTCACCGAACTCTACTGGTCGTTCGAGATGATCGGCGGCGTGATTCTCTCGTTCGTCTTGGCGATCGGCGAACTCATCGCGCTCATCGACGAGATACGCGTTGAATTGGAACGCTCGAACGACGCGTTGAACGAGGCGTTGCAGGGTTTGGAGGTCGCGGCGAAACTCGATCCGCTGACGGGCCTCTACAACCGGTACGCGTTTTACACGCTGATAAACGAATTCATGGAGCGCGGAAACGTGACGGGCAGCATCGCGATCATCGATTTGAACGGCCTCAAACGTATCAACGATACGTTCGGACATCACGCCGGCGATCGTGCGCTGCTCAACCTGGCGATGCGTCTGCAAGAAGTCGTGCGGCAAACCGATTACGTCTTTCGCTGGGGCGGCGACGAGTTCGTGTTGCTGCTTTTCGGCATGCCGCCCGATGCCGCGCGCGAGCGCATCGCGCATTTTCCGCCGCCCGCGCCGCTCGAGTTCGACGAGCGGCCACCCGTGCAGCTGACGGTGTCGTGGGGCGTTGCGCCGCTCGAAGCGGACGTGGATGCGGCACTACGCGCGGCCGACGAACAACTCTACGCGCAGAAGCGGCTTTTTACGCGCGCAGCGGGAAAGTTGTCGAACACATGATTCCGGCACTGGCCTGCGTCGCGCTGCCGCTGCTGAGCGGATGCTCCGACTACGTGCGTGACGCACCGAAGATTCCGAACCTGGTCGCGCACCAAGCGGCGTACAACGGCAAGACGGTCAGCGTTACCGGACGCGTCAAACGCTTGGACGAATGGACGTCCAGGACCGGGCTGCCGGAGGAACTCTTTACGATTTGCGACGACCGCGCGTGCATTCGCGTCTACTTGCGTACAAACTCGGCGATTCACGACGGCCAAATCGTAACAGTTCGCGGCACGTATTATCAAACGTACCGCTTCGGACAGTCCATCTTTCACAACGAGATCGAAGGTACCGAGGTTCTGCCCCGGCAGTAGCGGAAGATGCCCGCATGCGGCGCCTCGCGGCGGCTTTGTGGGCTGTCCTTTTGCTTTTTCCAATCTGCGCTCAGGCGCAATCTGCGCGCGCGGTCATTATCACGGCGCGCCAGATCGCATTGTATTCGGATCGCAGTCTGCTCTTGGCCGAAGGTGGCGTTGCCGTGCGCATGGGTGCATCGGAACTGACGGCGACGCACGCGATGTACGATCTGCGAGCCAATACGCTCACGCTCGCGGGCGACGTTGCGGTCAAGGGCGGCGCGTTGCAGGCGGGCAGCGCAAGCGGCTACGTGTACGATTTCGCGCATAAAACCGGCGCGTTCGCGCGCAACGCCGTCGTCCCGCAGTTCAACAGTGCGGACGCACTGGCGGTCGGCCAGCAAGTGGAAATCGTGCCCGGCGTCTCCATCGCGTTCAGCAACGCGCAAGTGCGATCGGGTGCCGCCTTTGTACCGTCGGCTTCCTACACGTACGATATTCCGCCGCCCAGCGCGAAAAATTTCGGATACTCACCGGTGCCGTCGGCCGCGCTCGAATGGCCGATGATCGTTTCGAGCGGTTCGGACGGCTATACGTTCGCGCGATTGCGTTACGATAAATACAACGGCGGCCCGGGCACCGGAATGGAAGAGCATTTTGCGTCCAGCGATCGCGGGTACGCCGCATTCGCACAAACGCTGGACGTGAACGGCGGGCGCTTGGACCTGGTCGCGTATCAGCGCATCAACGACTCGCTCTCGCAATCGCTGACCGGCTCCACGCTCATCGGTACGCGCTCGCTGCGCTACGCGATTTCGTCGTCGACGCGCCGCGGATTCGCGCAACTTTCATTCTCGCAAAACAACGCCGTACGCAACGACGATCTCTTGCTGACGGGCAATCAGCGGCCGGTGGCGGGCTTGGGATCGAGCCGTTTGCAGATCGACCTCGGCCACGACGTTCATCCGGGAGACTGGAACGTCGCGCAAGATTTTCGGATCACGCCCAGCGTGCACTTTGATACCGCGACGGTGCGCTTGCGCGGGGCGACGATCGCGGGTTCGTTCGATTTGGGCGAATCGATGTATGACTACGGACGCGCATCGCTCTCGAGCGCGGCTGGTGTGTGGAGCACCATACCGGTCAACGCGCGCGTGCAAATGACCGGCGGCGTGAGTTTCTCGCATAATGCCCCGCCATTTCCGGCGACGGCGCGCACGTATACCGCGGGCCTGACGTGGAAAGCGAGCGATGCCTTCAACTTGGTATCCTCGCTGACGTACGCGCACGATTTTGGGCAAGCGTTCGGCGTGGGACGTCCGCAATACAGCGCCGCGTTCGACGTGAGTTTCCGCCGCAGAAACGGCACGGGTTTGGAGATCGGCACCATCCTGCCGTTCGGCGGCGTCGGCGATATGAACCGGCAAGCCGTCTTGAACGTGCGCTTTCTGCGCTAAATGCGAGCCGCACGGCCAACTGGCCCGCGAGCGGTTACATAAGCCCCAATCAATCGGCGAGGATTTGGCCGAATGACCCGGCGTACTCTAGCAGACAGACGGCAAAGGAGGACGTGATGGTTGCACTACTGGTTGCGGCGGTGAACCTGTTTGCGCAAACGTTCGGCGGTTCGTGGACGTGTCACGTCACGCTGCCGGCTGCGAGCGATCATCCAGCCCGTTCCTTTACCACCGAATGGAGCATAGATTCCGCGCCGGGCGACAAGTGGGCCGTCGTCAAGTGGGGACCGCAAGACAGTTCGAACGGCGGCATAGCCTACGTCGGCTACGTTCCCACGCAGAACGACTGGGCGTATCAGGATTTTCATTACGACGGCAATTTCGGTGTCAGCACGTCGGACGGCCCGGACAAAAACAAAGTGTGGACGTGGGCAGGCGGCGCGTATTATACGCCGGCCGGCATTCTGCATGGCGTGGTGACGTGGAAACTCGCGTCGCCCTCGCGCATAGAACATACGTTTTCGCGCGTTACCGACGGAAAAACCCAGCAAACCGGCTCCGACTACTGTACCAAACACTAGCGCAGCGCATGCCCACCCTGCAGGTTGACTGGACCGATCCCGCCGGCATCAGCACGCAATGGATGCAGCTCGACGGCCGAGAGTTTCTCGAGCGCATCGGAAGCGGCGACATTCCGCTGCCGCCCATCCTGTCCGTACTCGACATCGGTGAAGGGAGTGTGGGCGACGGCTGGATCGAGTTCTCGATGAAGCCGCAGCCATTCATGCTGAATCTCGCGGGCACCGTGCACGGCGGCGTGCTCGCAACGCTGATCGATTCCGCGCTCACCTGCGCGCTCGTCACGAAAATGCCGAAAGGCATGGCGTGCACGACGATCGATCTGCAAATGCGCTTTTTCCGCCCCGTACACGTTTCAAGCGAACTCTTGACCGCACGCGCCGAAATAGTGAACGCCGGCAGCACGCTCGGAACGACTCAGGGCGAAATTCGCGACGCCCGCAACCGCTTGATCGTCCACGCCACTTCTACACTCGCTATCGCCCCCGCATCATCGCTACTGCGCGAACGCACCTAATTATTTTTTAGTGAAAATGATGCTCTAGCGGTTTGCTGGCGTTGCTGCACATCGCTCTTTGGGCGCGTGTGAATTTGCGCCTTACGCCAGGATGGCGTATGAAGGCGCAAAGAGGCGAAGGAGCCCTTTTGACATGGACGTCAAAAGGCGACTGGCGACAAAAGAGCGGTGTGCAGCAGCGACACGCAAACTCACCAGATTCCGAGCATCATTTTCACGTCGTCAGTCGCCATCTCACGCGGATCCCACGGAGGCGTAAACGTGATGTCCACCGTTACGCTTTTGATGCCTTCCACTGCGCGCACCGCGTCTTCGACGTTCTGCTTGAACATCGGGCCGACGGGGCACATCGGAGAAGTGAGCGTCATGATGACGGTCGCGTGTTCGCCGTTCTCGCCTTCGACGCTCACGTCGTAAATCAACCCGAGGTCCAGCACGGGAAGGTTGATCTCCGGATCTTTTACCTCTTTGAGCGCGTCGCGCACTTGTTCCACGGTCGGCATGATGTGTTCGGCTTCGTCGCAAACCCCCAGGTCCATGCGTATCTCGAAACTGCTCCCCGCTGCCGTTCTGATGGCAGCATTGGTGCTTCCCATGCCTGCGCTCGCTTCCATTTCGGTGGGCGTCGGCGGCCTGGTCCGCAGCAACCCCTCGCAGGTGGCGGGCGCGGCGATCGTCAGCAGCGGCGCGTCCGTCCCGGCGGTCCCGCTCGAGGTGCAGGGCTCCCTGCTCGTTCCGCTCGGCGGTAAGGGCGGATACGCTGCCACGGCGGAGATTCGCGGGTTTACCGGCGGCGGCTATGGCGGCGCGTACGTGGGCGCGGGCGTCGGCCTGGGAACGCTGTCGAGCGATGGCTCGTCGGGTACCGTGTTTACGGTGTTTGCGGGCAAGTCGATTGCGCCGTTTACCTCGCTGGAGTTTCGCCTCTACAAACAAACCCAGGGCACCGGAGCCACCGCCGGCTTCGCGGGCGTCCGTTTCAGTTTTTGAGTCACTCAGGAACGCAAGCGTAACCTTAACACGAAGCGGCGGGGTTATACGTTCTCACGATTAAGCAACCTAAACGGGTATATCGGGTAGCATCTCGTAGGGGCGCGGATCGATCGAAGGAGATTAGAGAAAACACCATGTCAATGTGGGAACCGTTCACCGAACGCGCGCGGCGAAGCATCGTCCTAGCGCAAGAAGAAGCGCAGCGGCTCGGTAACAACTATATCGGGACCGAGCATATTCTGCTGGGCATTATATCCGAAGGCGAAAGCCTTGCGGCCAAAGTGCTCGAGACGCTCGGCGTGAACCTCGCGAAGGTTCGCCAGGAAGTCGAAGCGATCGTCGGACGCGGCGGTCAGACGGTTCAGCAAGAGATGGTGTTCACGCCGCGTGCCAAGCGCGTCATCGAACTCGCCTTCGAAGAAGCACGCCAACTCAATCACAATTACATCGGCACCGAGCACTTGCTGCTCGGCCTCATCCGCGAAGGCGAAGGCGTTGCCGCGCGGGTGCTCACGAATCTCGGCGTCGATCCCGCCAAGGTGCGCGTACAAACCACGTCGCTGCTTGGCGCGGAAGGCCAGCCCCCGGCTCCCAAAGGCAAGAGCAAGACGCCCACGCTCGATGCGTACGGCCGCGATCTCACGACGCTCGCTCGCGAAAACAAGCTCGATCCGGTCATCGGCCGCGCGAGTGAAATCGAGCGCGTGATTCAAATTCTGTCTCGCCGCACGAAGAACAACCCGGCGCTCATCGGCGAACCCGGCGTCGGTAAAACCGCGATCGCCGAGGGGCTTGCCCAGCGCGTCATCAAGGGCGACGTTCCCGAGCCGCTTCGCGACAAGCGCGTCATTACGCTCGATCTCGCGGGCCTGGTCGCAGGTACGAAATACCGCGGCGAGTTCGAAGAACGCATGAAGCGCGTCATGGACGAGATCCGCGGCGCCGCCGGCGAGATCATTCTATTCATCGACGAGTTGCACACGCTCGTCGGCGCGGGCGCCGCCGAAGGCGCGATCGACGCGAGCAACATCATCAAGCCGGCGCTCGCACGCGGCGAACTGCAGTGCATCGGCGCAACGACGCTCAACGAGTTTCGCAAGCACATCGAAAAAGACTCGGCGCTCGAACGCCGCTTCCAGCCCGTCATGGTCGGGGAGCCGTCGGTTGAAGAGACGATCGAAATTCTGAAAGGTTTGCGCGACCGGTATGAAGCGCACCACAAAGTGCAAATCACCGACGCGGCGCTCGCTGCTGCCGCAAAGCTCGGCGACCGCTACATCACCGATCGCTTCCTGCCCGATAAAGCCGTCGATCTGATTGACGAAGCTGCGTCGCGCGTGCGTCTGCAGGCAACGCTGCCGCCGCCGGAGATTCGCGACATCGACACCAAACTGCGCAAGATCATCGCGGAAAAAGAAGCGGTCGTTAAAGCGCAGGAGTTCGACAAAGCGGCCGCCATGCGCGATCAAGAAGAGAAGATCCGTCTGGAAAAGGCCAAGCTCGAACAGGATTGGCAAGAGAAGCGCGCGCAGAGCGACAAGATCATCAAAGTCACCGAGGAAGACGTTGCGTACATCGTTTCTTCGTGGACCAAGATTCCGGTCAGCAAACTCGCGCAAGCCGAAACCGAGAAACTGCTGAACATGGCCGGCTCGCTGCATCAGCGCGTCGTCGGTCAGGATGAGGCGATCAACGTAATCGTGCGCGCCATCCGCCGTTCACGCGCGGGCCTGAAGAATCCGAACCGTCCGATCGGATCGTTTATGTTCCTCGGCCCCACCGGTGTCGGCAAGACCGAAGTCGCGCGCAGCGTCGCGGAGTTCTTGTTCGACGACTCGGAATCCATGATCCGCATCGACATGTCGGAGTACATGGAGAAATACGCGGTAAGCCGGCTGGTCGGCGCGCCTCCGGGATACGTCGGCTACGAAGAGGGCGGCCAACTCACCGAAGCGGTGCGCCGCCGCCCGTACGCCGTCGTCCTGTTGGATGAAGTCGAGAAAGCGCATCCCGATGTTTTCAATCTGCTGCTGCAGGTGCTCGACGACGGACGCCTGACCGACTCGCAAGGCCGCCAGGTCGATTTCAAAAACACCGTGATCATCATGACGTCGAACGTCGGTGCCACCGGTTTGCAGACGACGACGGACATCGGTTTCCGCACGAGCAAGACGGACAACGAAGACGAAGCGCGCGCGTACGAACGGATGAAGAACAAGGTGCTGGAAGAAGTTAAGCACACGTTCCGTCCCGAGTTCGTGAACCGCCTCGACGAAATCGTGGTGTTCCACCAACTTACACGTCCGCAGATCGAGCAGATCGTCGGGCTGGAACTCGAGAAAGTCATGCGCGAGGTCAAAGCGCAAGAGATGCATCTCGAAGTTAGCGAAGAAGCGAAAGCGCTTCTGGCCAAAAAGGGCTGGGATCCGCAATACGGTGCGCGTCCGCTGCGCCGCGCGATTCAGCGCGAAGTGGAGGACGAGTTGGCCGAAGAGATGCTGCGCGGTACGTTCGGCGCGGGCGATCGCATTCTGGGTGAAGTGGACCCGGACAATCCGGACAAACTCAAGTTCAGCAAGATCCCCGGTATCGAGCCGCCGCCGCAGCGCGAACCCGAACACGCCGCGACGTAAGCTACACGACGGAAAGCCCCGCGAAAAAGGCGGGGCTTTTTCTTTATGCTAAACTGCAGACAGGAGGGTGTTTGCATGCTGTCTGTGCTGGTACTCGCGGCGAGCGTTTCCACGCCGCAATCGTCCCCACCGCCGCTGAAGACGATTACCAATGCGCGGTCGACCCCATTCTGTTCGGCGTTCGAAAACAACATCAAGGGCACTGTCCAGGGGCTGCTGCTCAACGACGATCTCTTTCGGCGCAGCGAACCCGTTTTTCAAAAAGCCGCTAGAGACATGGTGCTCGGCGGACAACTGGAGTCGAGTTTCAATTCATTGCATCCGGCAACGGTACGCTCTGATAACCCTCGCGTCCAGCTCGATATGAACCGCATGAATGAGATTGTACGCGCGGTGGTACACAATCTCGAGGCGATCAATGCACTGCTCAATGACGCACAGCGTTTTCCGGCGGCCGCTAATTCCGATGAAGAACGGCGGTTGGTGCATCTGCGCGATCAACTCCTCGCGGTTGCAAAGCAGCAGAATGACGAACTGAACGTCTTATCCGGCACGAGCGAGCAGTACGCGTTCGATCAGTTGTATAACGCCGAAGTCGGCCCGCCCGGCGTATTCGCTTCTGACGGAAAGGGGCCGCGCACCGTGCAGTTTTTTGGCGGCGGCCCGTTCAACGTATTGCCGCAAAACGCTTCAACAGGCGGAGAAGGTCCAAACTTCATGCCGCCACCGGCCAACCTTCCGACGCGCATCGGCGATCCGCAGCTGCTGGACAACGGCATATTCATGAGCACCTCCGTAGGCCGCATGTATGACGTTCTGGTGCAGCGTGAACGCGCCGAAGCCGGCATGGAAACGCAGGCGACGCAATCGCTTGTTAATGGGGCACGCCTATGCCGATAGCAGTGATGCTGGGCATGCTCTTGGCGCTCGCAGCGCCGCAGCCGTCCCCGACGCCGCTGAAGACGATTTCACACATACATGCCTCGCCGTTCTGCACGGCGATCCGTGAAAACATCGGCCCGGCGGTTGGCGCACTCCTCGCGAATAAACCGGTGATCGGCGAAGGCAAGTCGATGCTGCTGCAAATGGCGCAGGATTCGATCCATCGTTCGGGCCCGGTCATCGATGTGGACATGGTCAAAGTGGATCGCGTCGTCGGCGCAATGGTGAAGAATTTGGCGGCCACCGACGCGGCGCTGAACGATCTCAAACACATTCCGGCTACGCCAAAAACCGATGAGGAGCGGCGTCTGGCGGCGATGCGCGATCAACTGCGCGAAGTTGCCGACGCACAGCGCAGAGCGCTCAACGTGTTCAGCGGTATGTACGAAAGTTACAGCTCGAACGAACTGCTCGGTAAGGGTAACCCGCTCAAGGGGGCCGTCGCGGCAGGCAACGGGGACACCGGCACTTCAGCACAGGACGGCTCCGACACGGGTACACCGATCGTCGTGCCGCCAATCTCCTCAACGGCTGCCGGTACGGCGAGCCCAACTCCCTCGCCCTCGCCTCAGAGCATCCCCACGCCGGTGCCGCAGGTCGATGAAGGGCTTGCCGCATTCACGCCGTTCGCGGTTCTCTTCAATTTCGTGACGACGTTCCAAGTGCAGGAAGAGCACCTGGAGTCGCAGGCGGCGCGCACCATCGTTTCTTATTCAGACGAATGCAAGTGATGCGGTAGCCCCCTTTTCGATCCGACGCAAATCCGACGGTCGCACGCGTATGCTGCCTCAAACGCCTATCTTGAGGAGGCCAGTATATGCGCGTTCCCCTCTCCAGAATCGCTCTGGTACCGCTCTGCGCGGTCGCGATGAGCCTTGCGGCTTGCGAGAAGCCACTGGCTGGCGCGACGCCGCCGACGCCGCCGCCGGCCGCGAGTTCATTCACGGTATACTCCGCCGATCTGGCGAGCAATGATGTTCGTGAGGTCGATCCGGTAACGGGCGTCACGCAAGCCGTGATTCCGGTTGGGAAAGCTCCGTCGGCGCTTGCATTCGACGGCGGGGCTTTTCAAGCCGCGACGCATTTGTTTGTCGCGAATACGGGGGACGGGACGGTCTCGGTGATCAATCCGGCCACGAACAGCGTCGACGCGACGATCTCCGTGTGCGCCGGCCCGCGTGCACTGCTCTACCACCACGATTCGGACGGATCGCGATATATCTACGTCGCTTGCGGCGACGGAACGGTTTCGATCCTGGACGCGAATTCGCTGAAAGTGCATGAGACGCTCACCGTTGGCGGCAGCCCGATCGGGCTTGCGCAAGCCGAAGGGAATATCATCTACACATTCACCGTGCTCAGGAGCGACGGAACGCTCGCGTTCGTGCAATACGATTCTGGCGCGTTCAAAGTTGCATACACGCTGCCGGTGCAGGCAAACCCGCTAGTAGTATCCGAGTTTTTGGGAGATTATTACGTGGCTTCCTCCGACGGGACCGTCGAGCGGTTTTCGAATAACAATAGCAATGCTGAGGATGTTCGATTCAAGTATGTGAGCAAGAACACGAGCGCGCATGCGTTTCAATCTGGTTCGCAACTATTCGATCAGCAGAGCGCATGCAGCATCATGGTTTTCTCAGATGATGCGGGCAACGACGTGCAACTCTTCAACGAGGATTCACCGTTGAACGATCCGCTTGGCATGTACGGCGTTGGGCAAACCCTTAGTACGGGCGCCGCGCCCAAAGGCGCCGCGGTTGCGGTCATCATGAGAGGCGCGAGCGCGGGCAGCTACTGGTTCGTGGCCAATTCGAATGGCGACAGCATCTCGGAGTTCACCTCGCAGTCAATTTTCCTCGATGCCATGCCGGTGTTCGGCCCCGGGCGCACGCTCTCGCTCGCCGCGGGTACGCATCCGGTCGCGCTGGCCGTGTACTACAAGAAATCCGTGCCGACGCCGAGCCCCACGGGCACGCCGTCTCCCACACCGGCGCCGACAGCTACGCCTTCTCCGACGCCCGCGCCGACTTCAACGCCCACTCCGAGCGCCTCGTCCGTGCACCTCTACGTTGCAAACTTCGGCGGTGGGAACGTTGCGCAATATGCATCGCCATTCGGCAGCGCGTCCGTGCCGGCGCTGACGTTTAGCGACACGACACCCGTCGGCGGTCCTGTCGGAATCGCGGTGAATACGTCCTACGTTGCAACCTCGCACGTAACCGGCGAGGTCGACCTGTACCAGCAGCCGGTGAGCGCTTCGAGTGCCGCTGTGGCAACGTTCGGCGGGTCCGCCTTCGGTTTGATGACGTTCGATTCGCAAGGCGACCTTTGGGCGACGTCTCAAAACTCGTCCGTGGTCGAGTACCTTCCGCCGTTCACGAACAGCACCAGCGAGGCAATCGATATCACGGACGGCTTCACCAGCAGCTACGGCATCGCGTTCGACGCTAGCCGCAATCTGTATGTGACCAACTCGGACAGCAGCGCGACGATCGTCGTCTACGCGTGGCCGTACACCGCGCGCACCAATACGTACACCGTCCCGATGCCCGGCGCTCGGCTGCACGGGCTGGCCGTGAGCGGGTCCAACTTGTACGTCGCTGATACGTACAACAACGCGATATACGTTTACGCGCTCCCCCTGACGAACGTCGTGCCCTCGGACACGATCGCCGCCACGGCGCCGGTCGGCCTCGCGTTCGACGCGAACGGCACGCTCTACGTGACTACTCAGGGGACCAATCAAATCCAGATATTCAACCCGCCGTTCACCAGCGGCAGCACACCGGCCGCTACGATAACCAGCGGGGTGAATGAAGCCTTCGGCATCGCGGCCGGCCCGTAGGCAGCGCGATGGAACTCACCAGGCGGGAAATGGAGATCGCGAGGATGGCGGCGGGCGGGGCCCCGCCGCGGTCCATAGCGGCCAGGATGTCCTTGAGTCTGCGCACGATCGAGAGCGCCCTGCTCGTGATCTGCACCAAACTGGGGATAGCTACGCTCGACGAGCTCGAGCAAGCCTTGCGATCGCGTCAGCACGGCCCGTAAACAGCAAGGAAATGCGGCGGCATGATGGCCAACGATGGTGCATGCCGCCGCTCTTGCGGTTGTTCGGCACGCCGGCACTCGTTTACGACGAGGTGCCGCATCGTCTTGCCGTACCGGCGAAAGCGCTGGCGCTGCTCGGTCTGCTCGCCGCGCAGCCCGGCAAAACCGTCGATCGCGCACAACTCGCGAGCTCGCTCTATCCGGACGAAGTTGACGCGCAGGCGCGTTTGGCTACGCGCCGCCAGCTGCACGTGCTGGCCAAGGCGCTGCCCGAAGGCGCATTCGTACTCACCAAAAACACGGTAAAGCTCAGCGAGTTGCTGCAGACGGACGTTGCGTATTTCGTGCACGAGCACGAAAACACGCAAGATTTGGCGCACGCCGCCGCATTGCGATTCGCGGAGTACTGCGCCGGTGTGTACGACGACGCATTGGGCGAAGTTCGTGAACGCCTCGATCGTCACTACGTGAAACTTTTGGAACGCCTTCTCGAACACGCGAACCAGCAAGGAAACGCGGCTGAGGCGATCCGGCGGCTGGAGCAACTGCTCGCGCTCGACCCGCTCGACGAAAGCCGCGTGCGCGCACTCATGGAGTTGCGCTTCGCGCAAGGCGATCGCAGCGGTGCGCTGCGCGAGTATCAAGCGCTTTACCAGCGGTTGCGCGCGGATTTGGACGTCGAGCCCGAGCGCGACACCGCTGCGCTGTTCCAACGCATGGTATTCTCCGCGGACCCCTCACAAACGCCGCACAATCTTACCGCGCCGTCCACGTCGTTTGTGGGCCGCGAGCGCGAATTGGAACAGTTGGCCGGAAAACTGGATCTAAACCGGCTCATTACGATCGCGGGTCCGCCGGGTGTCGGAAAGACGCGGTTGGCTCGCCGCGCGGCGTTCGATGCACTCGATCGGTTCCCGGACGGCGTGTGGTTCGTCGACCTGGCGCCGCTGGAAACGATGAGTCAGGTCTGCGAGCAAATATTGAGCGTGCTGCAATCACGGCAATCGGTCGCGGGAGAAGACGTCCTTGCATCGGTTACCGCTGCGCTTGCCGGTAAACGCGCGCTGCTGATTGTCGACAACTGCGAGCACATCTCAGCGGAGGCCGCAACACTCTTGCAAGCGCTTTTGGCCGGCACGCAGTGCGGCATGCTCGCCACGAGCCGTAAACGCATGGCCGTGACCGGCGAACACGTGCTTGCACTCGAGCCGATGGATACACCCGCTCCCGGCAACGTGCGCGCGCAGGACATCAAAAACTATTCCGCAGTGCGTCTTTTTGCGGAGCGCGCTGTTGCGGTTTCGCCCGCGATTCGTATCACGGACGAAAACGCGCCCGCAGTCGCGGGGATTGTGCGCAAGCTCGACGGAATGCCGCTCGCGATCGAAATCGTGAGCGCCCGTGCAAACCTGTTGACGATTGAGGGCATGCTCAAACGTCTTTCCGAAGGCATGGCGGCAGGTGCGTATCGCGGCACGGATTCACGGTATGCCACGGTAGATGCGGCGATCGCGTGGAGTTACGATCTCTTGTCCGAATCCGAGCGGCGGCTTTTTCAGGCGTTGTCCGTGTTTTCGGGGGGCTGGGATATCGAAGCCGCCGAGGCGGTGTGCGCGCAAGAGACCGCCGACGTATTTTCTACACTCTCCGAGTTGGTCGAAGGCTCGCTCGTGCGCGCGGATCGTACGGATGACGATATCCGTTACGCTATGTTCGAGACGACGCTTGCATTCGCGCGTGCGCGCTTGGAACCAGGTGATCGCAGCAACAGACTTGCACGCGAACATGCCGTCTACTATACGAAGCTCGCCGAAGAACACGCGCGCCATTACAAGTCCGAGCGGGAAGTCGAATATTACCGCAAAACGGAATCCGAGTTTGCAAACGTTCGCGCCGCAATGGCATGGGCGCAGCACAACGACTTGCCTTTGGCGTCACGGCTCGTGGCCGCTCTCTGGCGGTTTGCGATTTTTACCTGGCGCATGCGCGAGATCGAGCCGCTCGCGGCTGCGGTGTTTGCGGATCCCGGCGGCTGTGAAAAGAAGAACCTTGCGTCGGTGCATTTGGCTGCCGGAATGTTCGCCAAGGAACGGATGCAGCAAGAGGCAGCCGCCGGCCATTTAGAACAAGCGCTGTGCCTTTTCCGCGAGTGCGCGGACACGGCGGGTGAAGCGGACACGCTGTATGCGCTCGGCATCGTGAAATTCAATCACGGCGATCTTTCGCGCGCGCGGGAATATTACGAAGCGTGTCTGGTGCTGCAGGAGCAAAACGGCGATGCCAAAGCGATCGCCGCTATTACCGCCAATATGGGCGCGATCGCGCACAAGATGGGCGATCTGGAGGAAGCTGCGGCATTGTACCGGCGCGCGCTTGCGGGTTTTCGCGCGACGAACAATGATCGAGGGATCGCCTATGCCTATCGCTCGCTGTCGCTTGCCTATCAGGATCTCGGACGGTACGATGAGGCGATCGACGCCGCTCAACGGTGCGTGGAGGCGTACGAAGCGCTTGGAGAGCAGTCGCGTCTGGCCGACGGGTTGCTGACGCTGGGCAACGCGTTTTCTGCAATCGGGCGCATACCGGAGAGTTATAGTGCGTTCGCAAAAGCGTTCGACGCGCTTTTGCTCGCGCCGCATCCGCTCTTCGAAGCGCTCGCGACCCTGGGGTATGCCAATACGGCGCACTTGGCGGGCGACAATTTGGAGGCGGTTCGCGCTGCGGCCAAGGGCCGCACGCTGATGGAAGCACGCAACATGGGGGTTGGGATCACATACGCCAAATTCGTGGACGACCTTATCGCGCGCGTGAAGGCCGCGTTGGGAGAAGAACAGTTCCAAGCGGCGTGGCTCGCGGGGCGGGAGACCGCTCTGGAGGTTTTCGCCGCACGTGCTCGCGCGCAGCGTGTGGTAGACTAAAGGCAGGAGGGTGTCCGCAATGCTGCCTGCATTGGTCTTGACCGCGAGCATTTCTGCTTCGCCGCCGCCGCTCAAAACGATTACGCACGCGCGGTCGACGCCGTTTTGTACCGCGTTCGAAGAAAACGTTCGCCGTACCGTGCAGGGCGTGCTCGTAAACGACAGCCTATTTCAGCGAACGGAACCGGTGTTTCTAAAGGCCGCGACCGATATGGTCAGCGGCAGTGCCGTGGTATCGTCGTTCAATTCGGTCCGTGCCGCGCAGCCCGATCCCGACAATGCGAGCGTCCATCTGGACATGGCACGTTTCGAAGAGCTCGGCGGGACC
>JBKPMZ010000405.1:0-1015 GCA_046732415.1 Vulcanimicrobiota bacterium | reverse complement strand
GAATACGAGCGCAAGACGCATCTCATCTATAAGCATGCGGTGTCCACGATTTCGCCGCAGGGACCCTTTGCAAGTCCCGAACCCGCGCCGGCGCAAGCACCCGCGCGCGCCGAGGTGACGTCGGGCTGATGTCCTCCGTCGCCGTGACGAAAATGCACGGCACGTTCAACGACTTCATCGTTCTGGATCGGCGCTCCGTCAACGTCGCGGATCTGCACGCGTTTGCGCGCGACGCGTGCGACCGCCGCGGCGGCGTTGGCGCGGACGGTGTCATCGTGATCGAGCCTTCCGATCGCGCCGACGTGCGGATGCGCATCATCAACGCAGACGGCAGCGAAGCGGAGATGTGCGGAAACGGTGCGCGCTGCGCCGCTCGGTTTTTGAGCGATCGCGGCGAAGGAACGCATTTCCGGTTCGAAACGCTTGCGGGCATGATTGTCGCAGACGTCCTGAGCGACGACACTGTGCGTTTGAATGTCGGCGTGCCGCGTTTCGTGCAGCGAGCGCTGCCGTTTCCGGATGCCGATTTCGTCTGGGTCGGCAATCCGCACGTCGTCATCTTTGCCGCTTCGCTGGACGAGGTCGACGTCGAGGCTATCGGTGCGTCGAATCCCGACGTGAACGTGCATGCCGCGGTTGTCACCGGCGAACACACGTTGCGCGTGCGCCATTACGAGCGCGGCGCGGGATTGACGTATTCGTGCGGCACCGGCTCGGTGGCGTGTGCAGCCGCCGCCATCCGGCGCGGACTGACCAAATCGCCGGTCGACGTGAACGTCCCGGGTGGGCACGTCATCGTCGAATGGGATGGAGAACAAGAAGCGTTTCTCAGCGGTCCCGCGGTGCGCGTTTTTGACGCGACCGTAGATGACGTTCATGCGGCCCCCCTCTAGCGAACTGGGCACATCGGTACGTGAAGCGCTGCACAGCGATGCGGCTCGCATCGCCGTACTCGCTGGACAGCTCGGGTACGAAGTGCCGGTCGCGCACGTCGAGCGCCAGATCTCGCACATGA
>JBKPMZ010000404.1:0-16208 GCA_046732415.1 Vulcanimicrobiota bacterium | reverse complement strand
CGGGCGACTCAATCGTATAATGTGCGATCGTCAGCCAATTGCGCGTCTGTTTACCGTCCGCAGCTATCGCTTGGATCTGTGATACGTCCTCGGTTGAGTACATGTGCGCACCTGCGATCCACTGCTCGAGGGTTCGGCGTGCGTCGTTGGCGGTGCGCAAAGATGCCAGCCTCGCCGGCGCTTGGCTAATCACGAAGAGTTGAAGTGCGTACGTGGGCGCGACAAGATCCAGAACGTTGAGTATCGCCCATGCCGCAACCAGCGCTACCGAAACGGCCCATGCGACTGCGATGCACAAAAAGAGGCCGCGATTGCTAGCGGCCTCTTTCTTCGATGGCGCGGAATGCCACACGCTTCGCGTGTTAGTTCACCGGCGGTTGAGCCGCGGCCAAACCTTCCATCTGCTGCAACGCGACGGTGCTCTTTCGCCTGCCGTAGCTGAAGTAGAATACCAGGCCGATGATGAGCCACACGATGAACGCGAACCATACGAGTGGGAAGAAGCCCCAAAGTTCCGGATTGCCGTTGCGCAAATAGTAGATCAAACCGAGGGCCGTCACTGCGGAGAGTATGGGAATGATGTACGGACCGAACGGCAGCGTGAATGAGCCCTTGAGCTCGGGATGCCGGTTGCGCAGCACCGGTACGGCTATGGAGACGAGGATGAACGCGAACAGCGTTCCCATGTTCACCAAAGAGCCGACGATGTTAATCGGCGTTAGCGCCGCGACGATCGCGATGCAAATACCGAAGAACACGGTCGAGTAGATCGGCGTACGCCACGTCGGGTGCAGCGTCGTGAACGATGGCGGAATCAACCGGTCGCGCGACATCGCGAACCAGACGCGGCTCTGACCGAACATCATGACGAGCAGCACCGTCGTCAATCCGGCGATGGCGCCGAGCGAGATGATGACCGATGCGGCCGGTCCCCACGAGAGGCCCATATGGCTGACGGCGTACGCCACCGGAAACGAGTTGTTGAGTGTATAGTACGGGGTTACGCCGTTGAGCACGAGCACGACGATGATGTACAGAATCGTGCAAATGATCAAGCTGGCGATGATGCCGAACGGCAGATCTTTGGAGGGATTCTTGGCTTCTTCCGCAGTCGTCGATACCGCGTCGAAGCCGATGTACGCGAAGAAGATGAATGCTGCGCCGCCCAGCATGCCGCCCCAGCCGAACGGGAAGAAGCCGCCTTGATCCATCCCGCCGCCGGTCGGAAGCGGGTGCGGAGCCAAGTGGTAATTCGCCGGTAGGATGTGGCCCACGCCGATCGCGATGAAGAAGAGCACGACACAGATCTTCAGTGCAACGATCACCGCGTTCACCGTTCCTGACTCTCTTGTGCCCTTTGCGAGCAGGGCCGTGATGATCAAGATGATGACGAACGCGGGAATGTTCGCGGTGCCCGACGTTCCCTGGCCGGCCAGTCCCCACGTCGGACCGTTGGCCCATTGCGTAGGAATGTGCACGTTGAACTGGTTCAAGATGTTCACGAAGTAGCCGGACCACCCGATGGCAACGGTCGCGGCGCCCAGCGCGTATTCGAGCACCAAGTCCCAGCCGATCACCCACGCGAGAAATTCACCGAGCGTCGCGTACGTATACGTGTACGCGCTGCCGGAGATCGGAATTTTGCTGGAGACTTCGGCGTAGCAGAGCGCCGCCAGTGCGCTGACAATGCCGGCGACGACGAACGAGATGGCAATCGACGGGCCCGCACGCGTTGCGGAAGCAACACCCGTCAGCACGAAAATGCCGGTACCGATGATCGCGCCGATGCCCATGGCGGTAAGCGCCCAGGGCCCGAGGGATCGCTTCAGTCCGTGCTCTTGGTCGGAGCCCTCTGCGAGAATCGTCGAGAGCGGCTTAACACGTGACAGCATAGCGCCCAAATTTCACTTCGCCGGGCGTCTCCCTGGTTTTCGTGCGCCTAAAGTCGGCGGTGCCTATGACTCGGCACGCGAGAACCCGACGTACAGGCCGCGCCCGGAAAAGCCTTGTTCTTCATGCTCGACGAACAGGCCGGCCTTGCGGAAGGCGTTGCGATACTCGTCCTCGGTGAACAGCGTGAGCCGATGCGGTTCGGTGAACGTGCGGATACCGTCGCGCGAGGCGACCATATAATGGAAGTTGAGCACTGAAACGTTTGCGTCGCGGCGGCTGACGCTCATGCGTGCGACTTTCAAGTCGGGCTCGTCGACGAATAGGGCGTGCACTTGTCCGTCCTTCCAATCCTGCGGGCGTATCCAGGGTTCGACGATGACGACGCCGCCGGGCTTGAGGTGCCGCCCGAACGTTTGCAGCGTCTGATCGAGGCGCTGCGCGTTCGGCGCATACGCGATTGCACCGAACATGCAGATGATCACGTCGAATCGCTTGGCGAGATTGAAACCGATCATGTCACCGAGATGGAACGGAACGTTCGGATTGCGTTCTTGCGAGATCTCGATCATCGAACGCGAAACGTCCAATCCTTCGCACACAAAACGATCGCGCAGCGTTTCGATGTGCTTGCCGGTGCCGCAGGCGACGTCCAGGAGCGCGTTTCCGCCGGAGCGGCAGCGCTCGGCGACGATGTCTTCGATGCGGCGGGTTTCGGATGCGTAGTCTTTTCCGAGCGAAGTATAGAGCGCGTCGTAATATCGCGACGATTGCGAATACATGAAGGGCGCTCGGTTTTTGCTGCGCCTGCGGAAGGCCTGCCGGTCAAGCGAGGGCGAATCGGCCGCCAAATGGCTCGACATTTCGACGTACTCGTCATCGGCGGCGGCAACGCCGGTTGCGCCGCCGCAATCGCGGCAGCGCGCCACGGCGCGAAAACGCTGCTCGTAGAACGCTACGGCTTTTTGGGCGGCACGGCGACGGCCGCCATGGTCGGGCCATGGATGACGTTTCATTCCGGAAGCAAGCGTATCGTCGGCGGCATCGCGCAAGAGATCGTCGATCGGCTCATACGCAAGGGCGGCTCGCCGGGGCACGTGCACGATTCCTCTGATTACGTCTCGACGATCACGCCGTTCGATCCGGAGATCCACAAAGCGGTACTCCTCGAGATGATGCAAGAGGCCGGCGTCGATCTGCTGCTGCACGGCTATTTTTTGCGTGCGCTCGTTCGGGATGGCGCGCCGGAAGTTGAGGGTGCGGTGTTTGCCACGGTCGGCGGCGAGCGCGAGTATCGCGCGGCGTTTACGATCGACACGACTGCGGACGCGTACGTTGCCGCGTCGGCCGGGGTTGCGACGCAGCAGGGCGATGAACGCGGTCGCGTGCAGCCCGCGAGCCTGATGTTCCGCCTCAGTCACGTCGACCTCTCGAAAACCGCTACGTACGTTCGAATGCACCCGGATCAAATGCGAACGTCCCTCAAGGCGCACGAGCGCCTTGCACCCGCGATGACGGCCGTCGCGGGATTGTACGATCTTTGGCACGACGCGCTCGCGCACGGCGAAGTCAGCGTCCCGCGCGAACTCGTGTCGTTCTTCATCTCGCCGTATCCGGACGAAGTGACCGTGAACATGACGCGCGTGACGAATGTCGATCCGCTCGATCCCGACGATCTCACGCGCGCGGAAGTCGAAGCGCGCAAGCAAGTCATGCAACTGCTCGAGTTCTTCCGCAGCCGCGTTCCCGGATTCGAAGATGCGCGCATCGCCGCAACCGGCACGCAGATCGGCATTCGCGAGTCGCGTCGCATCGTAGGCGAGTATACGCTTACGCGCGATGACGTGCTGCAAGGGCGGCGTTTCGACGATGCAGTGGCGCGCAGCGCGTATCCGATCGACATCCATAACCCCTCCGGCAGCGGCACGACCACGCACCGGCTGCCGGCCGGTGAGAGCTACGAGATTCCGTACCGCTGCATGGTGCCGCGGCACGTTGACCGGCTGCTCGTCGCCGGCCGGTGCATTTCTACTACGCACGAGGCGCTTGCGTCGACGCGCCTGACGCCGACGGTCATGACGCTCGGCCAGGCAGCCGGAACGGCCGCTGCCTTGGCGAAACAAACGGGCAAGCGCTTGCGTTCGATCGATACGCAAGCATTGCGTAGCGCGCTCACGGATGATGGTGTCTTATTGTAATGCATCCCGTCTTTGAACTGGCCAAGCGGTATGGCGTCGAAATCGAGTACGCCGATCTCGGCGAATGGGGTGTCGACGAATTACGCTCGGAGTACGATCCGGACGGCCCGGTGATTCGCGTGAACAAACGCGTCATCGAAAATCTGCCCGTCAACGAGATCGGCGATTTCATCGCGTTCTCGGTCGCGCACGAATTGTATCATCATCGCGAACATCGCGGGGAAATTCCGCATTTGCTCGATCGCGCGGCGCGCGAAACGGCGGCCAACGATTTCGCCCGCCGGTTGCTGGGCGGCCCCAACGCGACGCCGTCGGGGAGCTGATTGACGCTCTTCGCCGGCATCGACGGCGGACAGAGCTCGACGATCGCCGTCATCGGCGATGATTCGGGACGCGTGCTCGCGCGCGGCACCGCCGGTCCTGCCGATGAAGTTGCGCAAGGCCCTCTGTCCACGCGTCTGCGCGACGCCTTGCGCGATGCCGTCGCAGATGCGCTCGCGCGTGCGCAGGTGCCGCGCGATTCGCGCTTCGCGTCCATCGTCGCAGGCGTGAGCGGCTACGACGGCAAGGTGTACGGTGCACCGCCCGATGTCCCGGCGGATCGTTTTATTCTCGTGCACGACACGGTGATCGCGCACGCGGGCGCGCTCGACGGAAAACCCGGCGTGATCGTCATCGGCGGAACTGGGTCCGTCGCTTACGCACGCAATGCGGCGGGCGACGCCGCGCTCGCCGGTGGTTGGGGCTACCTGTTTGGAGACGAAGGCAGCGCGTTTTGGCTGGCGCGTGATGCCATTGCCGAAGCGATGCGCGACACCGATGCACAAGAAGAGAGCGAATTGCAACCGCTCATTCTCGCGCACTTCGCGCAGCCGTCGCTGCGTGCGTTCGTGCGCGCGTTTTACGCGGGAGAGATTTCGCGCGCGGCGCTCGCCGCGTTTGCGCCGGTGCTCATCGCCCTCGGCGAAGCCGGCAACGAACGGGCGGCGCAATATGTGCGAGACGGCGCGGCGTCGCTCGTACTCCTGGCCAAGCATGCCGCGGAGCGCGTGCGATTGCAAGCGCCGGACGTTGCATTTCTCGGCGGTCTGCTGCGCAACGCAACATTCAGCGCCGCGGTCGATCGCTGGATGCACGAACTGCTTCCGGATGCGCATCGCACGCCGCCGGTGCGCGATGCAGCGGAAGGCGCGCTGCTGTTGGCGTATCGGTCGGCATGACGCTGTTCGATCGACTGCGCGGAGGCCTCATCGTGTCGGTGCAAGCTCGTGCCGATTCCGCGCTAGACGATCCGCAAGTGCTCGCTGCCATGGCTCGAGCGGCGCAGGAGAACGGCGCCGTCGCGGTGCGCATTCAGGGCGTGCGAAACCTGCGGGCAGTTCGTGCACGCGTCGAGATTCCGATCGTCGGCATCATCAAGCGCGAGTACGCGGGTTTCGAACCGTACATTACGCCCACGCTGCGGGAAGTGAGCGAGGTGCTGGACTGCGGCGCCGAGATCGTCGCATTCGATGCGACCGGCCGGCCGCATCCGCACGGGGTGACGCTCGCAGAACTCGTCGCCGCGATCCATAGAGGCGGCGCGTTGGCCATGGCGGATTGCGCGCTCCCGGACGACGGCATCTGCGCGCAAGCGGCGGGGGCCGACGTTTTGGCATCTACGCTATGCGGCTATACAAAGGAAACGCAAGGAACCGCGCTGCCCGCGCTCGACCTCGTGCGCTCGTTCGCTCAGCTCGGCAGTTTCGTCATCTGCGAAGGCGGCATCCACGCGCCGGAAGGCGGCGCGCAGGCGCTGGCGGCGGGTGCCGACGCCGTCGTGGTGGGGACCGCGATCACCAATACGGAGTGGCTCGTGGGCCGGTACGCGGCCGCGCTGCAGCCGGACGGCCGCAACGCCTGACAAAGGTGGTCGCGTGCATAGGACGCTTTTCCCTATAGTCAAATACAGGTTGTGAAATTTCGATGAGGATCCCGGGAGCGGGGTCCTCTTACATCGCTTGCGCTTGTAAGGGTTAGCACTTGGCAGAGAATAGAGATCCGGTCGTTCGCCTCGACCGGGGGTTCTGGACGGCGACCGCGGTCATCGTACTGCTGGGCATCGCCGCGATCTTCTTCTGGGTGTATGTACCGATAACGGGTCTCATGCCCGAAGCGGTCGATCGTGCGCGCCAAATCGATTTGCTGTACCGGTTCCTGGCGGCATCGGGCACGGCGCTGCTCATCGCCGTCATCGGCTACATCATGTATTTCGTGTTTCGCTTCCGCCGGCGCAAAGACACGCCGGCCGACGCCATCGGCCTGCAGATTCACGATAATCACAAACTCGAGTTTTGGTGGACGCTGCTTCCTGCGCTCTACATTCTCGTGCTTGCGATCATCAGCGTGAATCTGTTCTTCCAAATCGAACCCGTCAACGCGCAAGGCAACACGCTGGTCGTGGAAGCGCTCGGACACCAGTGGTACTACACGTTCCGCTATCCGGGCATTCACGGCGAAGTCAAAGACCTGCATTTGCCGGTCGGGCAGCCGATCACGATGCACGTTTCCGCGTACGACGTCATCCATTCGTTCTGGATTCCGGACATGCGCCTGAAGGCCGACATGGTGCCCGGACTCATCAACACGCTGGTGTTCACGCCGACGCGCGTGGGCAAGTACGAACTGTTGTGCACGGAGTTCTGCGGTACGTTCCACGGCGACATGCGCAGCGGCACGCAGCAAGACCACGCGTGGGTGTACATCGATCCGCCGGACAAATACAAAGCCTGGTACGACGCAACGCAGAAAGCGCAAGCACACGTGAGCGATGCGGTGCAAGTCTCGAGCGGCGCTTCGCTCGACCTCTCGAACGGCGACGTGGCTGCCGGCAAGGCGCTGTTCCAGACGAAATGCTCGGCTTGCCATGCGCTCGGGCCGTTCAATCAGAAGATCGTCGGACCCGGCCTCAAAGGCGTGCTGCATGATCCGGCGCGTCCGAATCTGGTGAACGGCGAGAAAGCAACCCCGGACAACGTTGCCAAGATTCTGCAGAACGGCTTCAACGGTCCGATGGGCACGATGCCGAATCAAACCGCGAACGGGCTCTCAGACAAAGACATTGCGAACCTGGTCGCCTTCCTGAATTCATTGAAGTAAGAGTCGGAGCACCACACCACATGGCTGTAGCAGCGGTACACTCGGGCGGCATTGCCGACCACATTCATCCGGAGCCGGAGGGTTTTCTTCGGAAGTACGTCTTCTCGATCGATCACAAGATCATCGGCATTCAGTACATCGTCACGGCCGGTATCTTCATGATTCTGGCGGGCGCGCTCGCCGAGCTGATCCGCGTGCAATTGATGAAGGCCAACGGCGGCTTCCTGACGCCGGACACGTACAACACGGTTTTTACGATGCACGGCTCGACGATGGTGTGGTTCGTCATCATTCCGCTGCTCACGGGCGGATTCGGCAACCTCGTCATGCCGGTGCAAATCGGCGCGCGCGACGTTGCGTTTCCGTGGCTGAACATGATCGCGTACTGGATATTCCCGGTCGCCGGCCTGATGCTGTACTCGTCGTTCCTGATGGGTGCACCGGTCGCCGGCTGGACCGAATATCCGCCGATGTCGCTGCAAGGCGCGCCCGGTACGTCGATGTGGTGCGCTGCGGTATTTCTTGTCGGCATCGGATCGACGATGACCGGCATGAACTTTTTGGTGACGATTTTGAAGATGCGCGCGCCCGGCATGACGTTCACGCGCATGCCGCTGTTCGTGTGGGGTCAATTCGTGACCGCGCCGCTGCTGATGATAGCGACGACGGCGCTCGGCGCAGCTCTGGCCGCGCTGTTCGTCCAGCGTGAATTCGGCGTGCCGTTCTTCGATCCGACCAAAGGCGGCAGCCCGCTGCTGTGGCAGCACATGTTCTGGTTCTACTCGCACCCTGCCGTGTACATCATGATTCTGCCGGCGTTCGGGATGATCTCCGAGATTTTCCCGACGTTCGCGCGCAAACCGATCTTCGGCTACAAGATGATCGCGTTTTCGTCGTGCGCGATCGCGATTCTCGGCTTCATGGTTTGGGCGCACCACATGTTCACGTCTGGTATGGCGCCGACACTGCAGTTGCCGTTCATGGTGCTGACGATGCTCATCGCCATTCCGACCGGCGTGAAGATCTTCTCGTGGACCACGACGCTGTTCGGCGGCATACTCGAGTTCTCGACCGCGATGCTGTACTCGATCGGCTTCCTGGTGCTCTTTACGATCGGCGGCGTCACGGGCGTGTTCTTGGCGGCGGTGCCGTTCGATCTGCACGCGCACGGCACGTACTTTATCGTCGCGCACTTCCACTACGTCATCGCCGGCGGCTCGTTGATGGGCGCGCTCGCGGCACTGTACTTCTGGTATCCGAAGATGACGGGCCGCATGATGAGCGAGAAGATGGGCAAGTGGTCGTTCTGGCTCTACATGATCGGCATGAACGGCACGTTCTTGCCGATGCACTGGTTGGGTCTGTGGGGCATGCCGCGCCGCTATGCGGTGTACGACCCGCAGTTCCAAACGTGGAACCAGATCGAATCGTGGTTCTCGTTCGTGATGACCGCGTCGATTCTGCTTACGATCTACAACGCCATCGTCAGTTTGAAAGCGGGCAAGAAAGCGGGCCCGAATCCGTGGAAAGCACGTACGCTCGAGTGGCAGATTCCCTCGCCGATGCCGTACTACAACTTCAAACACGTCCCGTCGGTGTTCTCGGCCCCGTACGACTTCGCGGAACCGCTGCCGTACCGCGGCTTGGAAGAAGAGCTCACCGATTCGCCCCCGCCGGTTCCGGCCGCCCATTAGGAGTGCACTCTAGATAATGGCTGTAGCAAGCGTAACGCAGGCCGGGATCGTCGGCCGCCACCATGAGGAGCCGGATCAGCTCTACGTCGAGACGCGCGAACTGCGCGTCCAGGGCTTCCTGCTGTTCATGGTCAGCGACCTCGTGCTGTTCTCGTCGTTTATCTTCGCGTATCTGTATCTGCGCAACACCGGTCAGGGCTGGCCGCCGGCGGGAGCACCGAAACTCGATCTCGCGCTCGCAGCGATCAACTCGGTGATTCTGTTCGGATCCGGTGCGACGATGCACTTCGCGCTGGAGAACTGGAAGCACCGCAACTTCATGAAGTTCGCGAACTGGATCATCGCGACCATCGTGCTCGGCGCGATGTTCCTGAGCGGCCAGATCGTTGAATACGCGAAGCTCGCGGTCGGCTGGGGAAGCAGCGGTATCTTCGGCGCCGGCTTCTTCACGCTCACCGGGATGCACGGCTTTCACGTGTTCTGCGGCATCATTTACCTGACGGTGCTGCTGCTGCAAGCGCTGCAAGGGAAGTACACGTTCCAGAAGTACACCGGTTTGACGCTCGGCACGCTGTACTGGCACTTCGTCGACGTCATCTGGGTCGTGCTGTTCTCGATCTTCTATCTGTACTAGGAGCGCATGTAATGGAAGGTATTAGTGCAACCGTAGCCCACGTTGAGCGCATCTTCGCGTTCGTGTTCGGCATCGTGGTGCTCGTCGTGGCGGCCATCGCGCTCAAGAATGACTGGAAGAGCAAAGGCCTGGAAAATCAAGTCTTTAAAATGATGCTCGCGCTGCTTGCGCTCGGCGCCTTTTTGGCGATTCTTGCGAGCGTCAACGTGCTCGTCGGGAAAGGCGTGGAAATCTAATGTACGATCCAACTGACGAACGCGGAGTTCCGACCAGCCGCGGCGTACCGCGCGCCGTCATGATTGCTGCAATCATCGGCATTTTGTGCATCTTCGGCGTGGGCGCTTATACGATTTACATGTCCGGCTACGGCCATACGTGGCCGTGGCAGCATTCGCTGCGCATACCGCTGGACGGCAGTTACAAACCGTAAACCCGCAGTGACGCGGCAATCAGTGTCGCGGGTTAATCCCAACCGCCATGACGGGAATCTCCGCCGGCAACACGCCGGTCGACTTCCCGTCAATTTTATGCAGCCCGCCGTATTCGGAAAATTCACACATCGCGGGCAGCGTCATCGCCGGCAGCGGTTTCGTGCCGTAACATTCCCATTCGCAGCAGATCTGTTGATCGGCGAAAAGCACGGCTACGTAGCCGCTGCCGCCTAAGTCCGAGTCGTCGTCCGGCCCGCGATAGCGTACGTAGCCGTCGATGAGGTAGATCGGTTTGTAGGTCTGCCGGTACGCGACGAACGGTGCTACGAGCAAGTACACGAAGTACGCCAGAAACATCACTGCGACAAGGCCGAACAGCGGCGAGAGGATCCACAGATCGTGCGGCTTGGCGACGCGCGCGCGCCAGACGATGCCGTACGTCATACCTCCGAAAAACAGCGCGCCGAGCAGCGGTTCGATCGCAATGGCGAAGCGTCCCGTGAGCCCGCGCCACACGATGAGCCGTTCGCTGGGCGTCCAGGCGCGGCTGGCCAGGTGATCGCCGCGCTGGATGGTTCGGAGTTTCATCTATCTTTCCGAGTATTCCACGTTCGGCGTAGGCTGGGCCCGCTCGATGACGAGACGTATGTCGTGTGACGGCGGTAACGTACCGAGCGTTCGCTCCCATTGTCCGGCAATGCGCGACGCGATGAACAGCTCCGCCGCGGGATTGTGCCGGTCGCGCGCGAGAAGCGCCGCTTGCCACAGCACAGCCATGCGTTCGACGATAATGCGCGCGCGGCTTTCCGCGCCATGCGCATCGCGCAACTCGCCGGCAAGCGCGTCGGCCGCGCGCCGCATGCGCGGATCGTCCAGTGCGGGTTCGATCTCCGCAAGAAATATTTCCAGTGCCCGCGGCTGTTTGGTGAGAATGCGCAGCACGTCGAGCGCGTTGATGTTGCCGGAGCCTTCCCAAATGGAGTTGAGCGGCGCCTCGCGGTACAGACGCGGCATCGGCGACTCTTCGACGTAACCGTTGCCGCCCAAACACTCGAGCGCCTCGCAGACGACCGTCGGCGTGCGTTTGCACACGTAATACTTACCGACCGCCGTACCCAAACGTTTGACCTCGTTCTCGCCGCGATCCACTGCGCATGCCAAGCGCACGAGCAGCGTCATTGCCGCTTCCGATTCCAGTGCGATGTCGGCGAGCACATTCTGCATGAGCGGCTGATCGACCAGTGCTTTGCCGAACGCGTGGCGGTACGTCGCGTGATGGATCGCCTGTGCGAGCGCTTGCCGCATCAGCGACGCGCTGCCGTTGATGCAATCCAGACGCGTGCCGTTGACCATCTCCACGATCGTTTGCACGCCGCGGCCGGCTTCGCCGAGCAGCAGCGCCCACGCGTCGTCGAGTTCGATCTCGCTCGATGCGTTGGAGCGATTGCCGAGTTTGTCTTTGAGCCGCTGAATGAAGATGCGATTGCGCGAACCGTCGCGCAATACGCGCGGCAGCAGGAAACAACTCAGTCCGGCGTCGGTTTGCGCAAGCAATAAGAATGCGTCGCTCATGGGCGCAGAGCAAAACCACTTGTGGCCCGTCACGAGATATGCATCGCCAAGCGGCGTGCGTTCGGCGAGCGTCGCGCGCGTGATGTTGGCGCGCACATCCGAGCCGCCTTGCTTTTCGGTCATCGCCATGCCGCACAGCGCGCTGCTCTTTTCCTCGATCGGCCGCAGCGCCGGATCGTACTCGCACGCGGCCAAACGCGATTCCCACACGTGCGCGACGGCCGTGTTCGAGCGCAGCGCGGGGACGGCAGCGTACGTCATCGAGATGGGGCAGCCGTGTCCGGCTTCCACTTGCCCCCACACATAGAATTTGGCTGCGCGCGCGGTGTGCGCGTATGCATCGCTGCTCGCCCACGGCGCCGCATGCAGGCCATGTCCGGTCGCGACGCCCATCAACTCGTGATACGCGGGATGGAACTCGACCTCGTCGATGCGATGCCCGAAGCGATCGTGGGTGCGCAGCTCCGGCGGATGCTCGTTCGCCTGGCGTCCCCACTCGTGCGCCGTTTGGCTGCCGGCGAGCGCGCCCAAACGATCGAGCGCGTCAAATGCGCTCGATGCGCCCTCACGCGCGAGGGCCTGCACCAGCGCGCGATCCGAACGGAACACGTTGTAGTCCGTCAGCGGAGGCGGCTGGTTGAGCACCTCGTGCGTGTCGCGCGGCATCGCGCTTAGGATCCGCCCATCGAATCCGCCTGCAGGCTGAATTGCGCCGAATACTGCGTCGTCGTCGTGGTGCTGCCGTTTTGGATTTGCACCGATTCGGTCACGTCGGCGCTTACCGGAATGGTGTGCGCCGGATCGTACGTCACCGTTCCGTCCAATTGCTGGCGTCGCGTTACCGGGTTCGTTTCAAACGCGCGGCCTTTGATGCCGAGCACCACGTGCGCGTCGTCGGTTTTTTGCACGGTCACCTGCAATTGTCCGACTTTGTCCGGCCCGTATGACAGCGTCCACGAACTTCCCGGCGTGTCGTCGTGTCCTGCGACGAAGTTGCGCGCGAGCAGACGCATGAGCGAAAGTTCGGCAATGGTGGGTTCGCGATTCGGCGTAATGGTGATCACCTCGCCGTCCGCGGTAATTCCCATCTGCAGCGGCTGCTGTTTGGGTTCGTTCACGTCGGCAATCAGACTGCCGTCTTGCGGTGCATCGACGACGTTGACGTAGATGGTCGTATTGCCTTTGTCGTCGACGTTGGAATCGATGGTTCCCGGAACGCCGGTTTCGCCGGCGTTGGCGCCGCGATAGCGCGAAACCGTTGCGCCGGTTGCGTTGATGTGCGCGGAAAATACCATTCTCCGGAGGATGTGTATCGACGAGGCTTGCGGTGCCGGCGAAGCAAGCGACGCCGCTAAAAGTATGGCGAGCATACTGCTCACTCGGTTGCGGCGCCGCGAATCTCCTGTTGCTGCCCGCGAAGCGTCATCGTAATGACCAGCGCCACCAGTGCAACGCCCGCAAATGCCAGGTACGTGTTGCGAAAGGCCGCGGCGTCCGAGAGTGCGTTGCCCATGATGCCGCCCGCCAGGCTGCCGCCGAGAATCTGTCCGATAATCAGAAACTGGCTGAGCAAGCCAATCGCCGTCGCGCGCGTGTGTTCCCCGGTTTCGTTGGTGACGATGTAGCGCGTCGGCGCTCCGAGGAGCGCGCCGAAGCCGATGCCCGCGACGATCATCGAGACGACGGAGAGGCCAAGCGAGTTGAAGCACAGCGCGAATATCACCAGGCCAATTTCCGTGCACAGCGTTCCGGCCAGCAGAACGTCGCGGCTGCCGATTTTGTCGAGCATGCGCCCCGATGCCGGAATGACGGCAACGAACATGAACGCGCCGACGGCGGCGACAAGCCCCGCTGCGGCATAGGAAATGTGCTGCGCGCTCACGAGCACCGCCGGAATGAAGAACAGCGAGCCTTCGAGGATGCCGATGACGATTTCGAGAGCGAAGGTTTTCGCGAGTTGCGCGTTGGTGAACAGCGAGGGCGGCACGATGGGATGTGCAACGGCGCGCTGCCACATGACGAAGCCTGCAAGGAGCAGCAGTCCGAACGCAATCGTCACGATGTGTGCGCCGGTTATGCCGTACATCACGAACAGCAGCCCGATGCACAGCAGCAGCAAACCGGGAACGTCGAGCGGGCCGCGCACGCGCGGCGCATTCGTCGGCACGTAGCGCGCGGCGTACACGAGCACGAATGCGGCGATCGGAAAATTCGGCGCGAAGATGAATCGCCACGACACGAAATGCGTCACCATGCCGCCATAAACCGGGCCGAGTACCGCTGCCAATCCCCACGTCGCCGCGACCAAACCGAGCGCGGCACCGCGGCGCCGCGGCGGAACGACGTCGCCGATTGCCGCCGTCGCCACCGGAAAGATGCCGCCGGCGCCAAATGCCTGCACCGCACGCGCAACCAAAAACAATCCGTAGTCGTGCGAAACGACGGCGATTGCGCTGCCCGCAACGAAGATCAGCACGCACGCCAGATAAATCGGACGGCGTCCGTACCGATCGGCAAGCGTGCTCATGACGGCGATGCCGACGATGTTCACGAGCAGGTACAGCGTGAACACCCATGCGAGATCGCCGGTTGCGACGCTGAAGTCTTTGCCGAGCGCCGGAAGCGCCGGCGCAAGTACGCTTAGATCGAGTGCGCCGAGGAAAACGCCCAAGCCCAGCGTGAGCAGCAGCGGAATGACGGAGCGGTCGAGTTTATGTCCCGCGAACGTGGTCGTTGCAGATTCCAAGGCCTACATGCCGATCAATGGAACAGGATCCGATCGGCTACCATGCTCGCGCAGATGAGCGCGAGATACAGCAGTGAGTAGAGAAACGTGGTGCGCGCGGGTTTCGTCGTGCTCTCACGCAGCGTACGTAGCGCGTAATAGGTGAAAACGCCGCCGAGAATCGCGGCCGCAGCGCCGTACAGCGGCCCCATCACGTGCAGCGGCCAGTACAACGCAACAGAACCCAGCGTCAGAATCAGCGTGTAAACGAGTATTTCACGCTTGGTGCGCGCATCGCCGTACACGTTCGGCAACATCGGGATGCCGGCTTTGCCGTAGTCCGTTTCCGTCATCAGCGCGAGCGCCCAAAAATGCGGCGGCGTCCACAAGAAGATGATCGCGAATAAGCCCACCGCAGGCCAGCCGATGGCATGGGTGACCGCCGCCCAGCCGACGAGCGGCGGAATGGAACCGGCCGCGCCGCCGATCACGATGTTTTGCGGCGTACGGCGTTTGAGCAGCATCGTGTAAATGACGACGTAGTAGACGTTGCCGGCCAGCGACAGCCACGCCGCCAAGTGATTCACGCGAAAATAGAAGATCGCGAACGAGAGCACACCCATCACGCACGCGTGCGTGGTCGCCGCGAGAATCGTAATACGGCCGGACGGAAGCGGACGGGAACGCGTGCGCTTCATCACGCGGTCGATGTCGACGTCGTACACGCAGTTCAGCGTGCCGGCCGACATTGCCGCGAGCGCACCGCCGAGCATCGTCCACGCGAACAAGCCGGGATTCGGAATGCCGCGCGCGGCCATCACCATCGCCGCCGCCGTGGTGACGAGCAGCAAATACATGATGCCGGGCTTGCCGAGATCGTAATAGTCTTTGAATAAACCGAGCCAACCGACGGCTCGCGCGGGCGCATGCCCTTCGACGCGAGCGACGGTCGTGTTCACGCCGTCACCCGATCGCTTGCACGCACGCCTTCGAGCGCGGCGAGCATCGTTGCCGAAACGAATGCCAAAAACACGAGCGCTGCGTTCGCGGCGTGCGCTTCGCGCAAATCGATCGGTAAACGCAGCGCAACGTTGAGCAAACCGAGCAACACTTGCACGAACACGAGCGCCAAACCAATCGTCGCCGCGGCGCGCACGCGCGTCGATGTGCGCATCGCCCATACGAGCGCAAACGAGATGACGGCGGTCAACAAACACGCCGCTGCGATAAACCGGTGAAGCATTTGCACGTCTTGCCCTGGCGTATATACCACCACGTTGCCCGCGCATCCCGGAATGTCGATACAGGCCAAGCCCGCGCCGCTGGAACTGACGTACGCGCCTACGCACATCGTGACGAACGCGATGAGCGCCGTACCCCCGAGAATACCGGTGAGCGCAAGCTGACGGCGCGATGCGCCCCCGCTCGCTTTTGCATCCTCACTGAGCGCGAAGATGGCCATGCAGGTGAGCGAGGCGACGAAGGCCATAGCGGTCCCCCAATGCCACACGACCGACATCGGGCTGTTGGAGAGATGCACGGTGGCCGCGCCCAGGAACACTTGGAACGCGAATAGGCCGGCGATGACGACGCCGGCAGGCTTGACGAACGCTGCGTCGCGGCGGCGCCTCCAAGCCGTGACGAGCACGGCCAGGACCAGCAGCGAGAGGATCGCCGCGGTGAGGCGATGCGTCCACTCCCAGACGGTGCCGCCGCCCATCGAGGGGATGAATTCGCCGTGGCAGAGGGGGTAGTCGGGACAAGTCATGCCCGCGCCGTTGATGCGGGTCCAACTGCCCAGCATGACCTCGCCGTACGCGACGGCGACCGCCGCCAGGCTGAGGCGTGCGAGAGTCTTCACTAGGCTTTAAAGTCTACCGAATACTACGGGGGCGGGACAATGACTTTGTCTTAGCACCCCTGAAT
>JBKPMZ010000403.1:0-29876 GCA_046732415.1 Vulcanimicrobiota bacterium | reverse complement strand
TCGAAGCGGTCGATCGCTTTGAGCAAGCCGACGGTTCCGACCTGAATCAAGTCGTCCAGCGACTCACCGCGGTTGGCGAACTTGACGGCGAGATAGCGCACCAAATTCAAATGTGCGACCACCAGCTCGCTGCGCAGGCGTTCGTAATCGGCATCCTGCGGACCGCGCGGCTTGACCTCGGCAAAGCGTGCGAAAGCCTCGCGGGTCTTGTGCCGGTCCCAGCGTTCTTCTTCCGTATGTGGCTGATGCACTTAGCTCGTTACTTTTTTGGTCATCACCAAATTCGTGCCGCGTTCGGGATGCACGTCGTACTCGACGGAGTCCATCAGCGAACGAATCAAGAAGACGCCGAGCCCCCCTACGCGCGGTTCGTCGACGCGTCGCGAGGATATCGCCTCCGGCCGCGTGCCGCGCCCATAGTCGCGCACGCGAACGGTCAGCGAATCCGGCTCCGTTTCACAGGTGATTTCGATCTGATCGCTTCCGTGCGCGTGTTGAATGCAATTGGTGCAAGCCTCGGCAACGGCGAGTTTGACGTCCTCGATGTCTTCGATCGAGAAATTCAAACGGTTGGCGACGGCGGCGACCGCCAAACGCGCAACCGCCACCCATTCCGCTTTGCTCGGAATGCGCAGCTCGACGATCCCGAGGGATCGGTTGGGATGCGCCACTGGCTGATTCACACGAGCGCCTTCATGGCGGCATCTTCGTCGTCGTAGATGCCGAAGATCTTCACCAGTCCCGTGATGTCGAATATCTTTTTGATCTGCGGATTGGTACACACGAGGTTGACGGTTCCGCCGTGCTCGCGCACGCGCTTGAGCCCGCCGATGAGTACGCCGAGTCCGGTGGAGTCGATGTACCGCACTTTCTCGAGGTTGATGACCAGATTGTAGTGCCCTTTGTCGATGAGGTCGCCGATGGCGTCCTTGACCTTCGGCGAGGTGTACACGTCGATCTCTCCGTTCAAATCGACGACGTACGTATCTCCCTGTGCCTCACGAACGTTCACTTTAATATCCACACTGTCTCCTACGAGTCCGAAGATTGCCGCGACAACTCGTCGCGGATTTTGTCCGCGCTCGTCTGACCCTCGTCGACCGCGGCATTGATGTTGGAACGGGCGTTCTCTACTACGTTCTTCCCACGTTCGTAGAGATCGTTGGCTTTGTTACGTAAATCTCCGGTTGCGTCCATGGCGTAGTTGCTCGCCTCGCGAGCCTTGCCCACGATGAGGTCGCGCGCATCCTCTTGCATGACGAGATATGCGATGACGCCGCCGGCAATTGCACCCACGATGAAGCCGGCGAAAAATCCGCCGCCTTTTCCGCTCTCGCCCGGCGCGCTTTGGCCCTCGTTCATGCACTGTCTCCTGTTTGTTTACCGTCGCCGCGCACCAAACGCCGCAAACCCGCGCTGATACCGCCGAGCGTCGCACCGACGTTGACGATTGCGGGGCTGAGCGCTTCCTGCGTCAGCTTGGCGCTTTGCGCGACCGAACCCGCAACCTGTTCGAGCGATTCGACGATCCCCGTGAGGCGCGCAATCGTTTGATCCGCGGTGTCCGCGATGCCGCCGACGTGGGCGAGCGTCTCACTCACCGGCTTTCCCAGCGCCGAGACTTGCTCGTCGAGCCCGTCGAGCGTCCTGTCCAAACGCCGAAGGGTGCGCGCAAGCGCGAGTCCGGCGATAAATACCGCCAACCCGACCAGCAATGCCGCGACGCCGCCTGCAACGTCAAGGAACGCCGTCCAATCAAACAAACTCCGAACCTCCGTCTGGATGTACCCGGACGTGAACCAACTATTCCCCGATTCGCTTCGCTTCTACGCCTGGGCCGGTGAAAATGATCGCAAGTCCGCGACGGCTCGCTCGAGTACCTCTGCCGCGCGATCGATCTGCGCCTGCGTGGTCGTGCGCCCGAGCGAAAAACGGATGACCCCGCGCATCCACGGTTCGGGCAACCCTAGCGCCGCGATGACGTGGCTGGGCTCGACGGCACCCGAGGCGCATGCGCTGCCCGCGGATACCGCGATCCCGTCGATGTCCAGACGCATGAGCAGCTGCTCCGAGGTCACATGTAAGAAGCTCAGGTTGGAAATGTGCGGGGCGCGCATGGCGTCGCCGCCGTTCACGCGCACGTCGGAAATCGAGTGCAAGACGCGCTGCTCGAAGCGATCGCGCAGCGTCGCTATGCGGGCAGCGGCGTCGGTCCGCTCGTCCATTGCCAATTCCAGCGCCGTCACGAGCCCCACGATGCCGGCGACGTTCTCCGTGCCCGCACGCTTGGCGAACTCCTGGCTGCCGCCGTGCACGATGGGCTGAATCGGCGTGCCGTCGCGGACGTACAACAGTCCAACACCTTTGGGGCCATAGAATTTATGCGCTGCGAGCGCCACGAGGTCGGCGCCGAGCACGGCCGCGTCCACGGGGAGATACGCCGCGGCTTGGACGGCGTCGGTATGGAACAGTACCCCACGCTCGCGCGCCAGACGAGCGAGCTGCGGCACGGGCTGCGCGACGCCGATCTCGTTGTTCACGTACATCACCGACGCCAGCGCGGTGTCGGGCCGAAGCGCCTGGGCGAACGCCTCCGGCGTTATCCGGCCGTTCGCGTCGACGCCCAGCAGAGTGACGTCCCAGCCCTCGTCGCGGAGTGCCTCGAGGGCGTGCAAAACAGCATGGTGCTCGACGACCGTCGAGACGATGTGCCGTCCCCGCGCGCGCAACGCCCGCGCCGTCCCGATGAGCGCCAGGTTATCGGCCTCCGAACCACCTCCGGTAAAGACGATCTCCTTGCTTTTCACGCCCAAAGCGCGCGCGACGCGATCGCGCGCATCATCGAGCGCCGCCCGCGCTGCGCGCCCCTCGGCGTGCACGGAACTGGCGTTGTAGCCGTTCTGCGCAAAATACGGCAGCATCGCCTCGATCGCTTCCGGGCGGACTGGGGTCGTGGCGGCATGGTCCAAATAAATTCGTTCGGCGTCTGTCACAGCGGATTCTCAGAGACGTTTTCTATAGTGGGCTTGTGCGAAGCTCCATTGCACACTCCGAGAAGTAGCAACGGGAAAGGTGGTCCGGCGATACGCCGGGCCACCACTTTTTTTATGCCCGACGAAGGTTTGGTCCGCTCGGAAGATGTTCACGCTAGGCGGTAGTTCATCTCTTCGCAGCACCGCCCAAAAATCAACCTCCTGTTGATTTTCTGCTTCGACGAAGCTTTGGTCCGTTCGCAAGACGCTCACAAAATGACCTCCTGTCATTTTGCTGCTTCTCCGCTTTTTCGATAGAACAAGTTTTGAAAATCACATCCTGTGATGCTCGAAAAAGTCGGAGACTTTCGAACGGACCAAACCTCCGTCTTGCGTTCGAATGTATCGCACATCGTGGAACGCGTCGCGATGCTCGTCATAGTGAGCCTGTCGAACCGCCGCGCGGTGGTTCGTCGTGCTCGCCCGGTGTGTAGTAGGTTCGATCTTTCAAATTGTCCGGTACGTTTTGCTGCTTGACGCTGTAATCGTCGTGAGCGTAGTGGTAGTCGCGGCCGTAGCCCAGTTGTTTCATTAAACCGGTTGGTGCGTTGCGCAGATGCAGCGGCACCGGATCGTTGCGCGTGCCTTCCACGTCGGCCATGGCCGCGGAGTACGCACGGCCGACGCTATTGCTCTTCGGAGCGCGAGCCAGATACAGCGTCGCGTGCGCGAGCGGATAAAAGCCCTCGGGCATGCCGACAAAATGAACGGCTTGCTGCGCGGCAATCGCGACGGAGATCGCGCGCGAATCGGCCAGCCCCACGTCTTCGGACGACAGAATGACTAGGCGGCGCGCAATGAACAGCGGGTCTTCGCCGGCGTCGATCATGCGCGCGAGCCAGTAGATCGCGGCATCCGGATCCGATGCGCGCATGCTTTTGATGAACGCGCTGATGACGTCGTAATGCTGATCGCCGCCTTTATCGTATGAAACCGCGCGGCGCTGCATCGCATCGGCGATGATCTCGGGCGTAATGACAATGCTGCCGTCCGTCTGGTGCGGCGCCGCGGCGGCAGCGAACTCCAGCGTTCCGAGCGCGCTGCGCGCATCGCCGTTCGATAGCGTAATCAGCGCCTCGCGCGCTTGCGGCTCCAGGACGATCGGCAATTTGCCCAAACCGCGATCCTCGTCCGTCACCGCGCGATCGATAAGCGCGCCGACATCCTGGTCGCGCAGCGCTTTGAGCACGAAGACGCGCGAGCGTGAAAGCAGCGCGGAGTTTACTTCGAACGACGGATTTTCCGTCGTGGCGCCGATGAGCGTGACGACGCCGCTTTCCACGTACGGCAGCACCGCGTCTTGCTGCGCTTTGTTGAAGCGGTGAATCTCATCGATGAACAGCACGGTGCGCTTGCCCAGCGCGCGCCGGTGCTGCGCCTCGGCGACAACCTTGCGCAGATCGGCAACGCCGGCGCTGACTGCGGAGAGCGAGGCGAAGTGCGCGCCCGTCATGCGCGCGATGATCTCAGCGAGCGTCGTCTTCCCCGTGCCTGGCGGTCCCCAAAAAATGAGCGAGGGCACGGTGTCGGTTTCGATCGCGCGGCGCAGCGCGTGTCCCGGACCGACGATGTGCTCCTGCCCCACGAACTCGTCGAGCGTGCGCGGCCGCATGCGAGCGGCAAGCGGCTCGCTTACGGTCGACGCGGACGAAAACAACGAGGGTTCCACGCTATTGGCTTTCCCGGCCAGCGGGCATGATCCCGGCGTGGAAACGACCTTCGTCTTCGACGTCAACGAAACGCTGCTCGACGCCGGCGTGCTGGACGAGCCCTTCTCAGCGGCATTCGGCGCGGCCCGCGTACGCAGCGAATGGTTCGCCGAGATGGTCCAACGCGCGCTCATCTGCAACGCGGTGGACGAATACCGCCCGTTTCCGGAGCTTGCGGAAGCCGCGCTCGACGCAATCGCCGAGCGTTACGGCAACCTGGAGTTTCGCGAACGCGATGCGATTTTGCGCACGTTTTCGCGCCTTCCGGTGCACGCCGACGTGCCGGCTGCATTACAGCATCTACGAGCGCACGGCATGCGAGTCGTCGCCCTCACCAACTCGCCGCTCGAACAAACGGAATATGCGCTCGCGAACGCCGGCGTGCGCGATCTGTTCACGACGGTGCTGTCGGTCGAAACCGTGCGGCGCTTCAAGCCGGATCGCAGCGTCTATGAAATGTCCGCGCGCGCCGTACATGAGCAACCCTCACGCCTGTGGCTCATCTCCGCGCATTGGTGGGATTGTTTGGGGGCGGCGCGGTTGGGTTGGAAAACGCTATTCTTGCGTCGCGACGGATCGCATAACGACGCACGCATGGTGCTGCCGCGCAGGGAAGCGGCCGATCTGCAGACCGCCGTGCATCAACTCACGGGCGTTAGGGTATCGCCGGCCCTTTGATCGTTATCGGTTTCGGCGTCGCGATCGACGGCGTCACGCCGGGGAATGTCACCATGACGTTGGTACTGGCCTCACCTGTACCGCTTTGCGTGTTGTAGGTTGCAGTGTCGGCGTCCAGCGTGCGATCGCCCTGCACGACGTGCACCTTGCCGGTGAGATCCAGTACGTGCGTGTTGTCGTTTAAATGCGCGGTCTGCGCGGTGACATCCGTGTCACCTTGCGAGTAATGCACGTTTCCTTTTGCATCGTAGAGGCGCGCTTTGTCGTCGAGCGCCAACTCATCCGAGGTGAGCGTTGCCGGGCCGCGCGATGAGGCTTGCGTGCCCTGCGCGCTGTTCAATCCGAACGTCCCGCTCGTGTCGTGCACGCTGACGTTGCCGAAAAGCGAGGCTTTTTGCTGTTTATAGTTGCCGCTCGCGCGATCGGCTTGAATCGTCGATCCGTCGCTTCGCGTCATGGTCACGTGATCGGGTGCTGAGAACTGTCCGGTGGCAAGATTCGCATGCAATTGATCGGTGACGAGCGTCCACTGGCCGACCTTTGCCCCCGTATTCTGCGCGCCGGCATGCTGCGGTTTGGACTGCGGCGCGGCCGCAATGAGCGCGAGGACGATCGCGAGTAGGGCGAGCGGCTTCATTGCTGCAGTTGCACGTTACCGTAAAGATGCAAATCATGCGTGGCGCCGTTCATCACCGCGCGGTCGGCACGAACGTCGCTCGTGCCTTGAATGAAATGCACGTTGCCCGTCGCGACGTAGGTTTTCGTAACGCCGTCGATCTTCAGATTATCGCACGTGAGCGTCGCGGGCTGATGCGATCCGGTCTGACCGGAGAAGTTGGTGAGCACGCCGTTCGTGTCGTGCAGCACGACGTTGCCGGTCAGCGTCGCGGAGTGAGACTTCCAATTGCCGACGGCGCGGTCGGCGGAGATGTCGCTGCCCGGCCGCGTGAGTTCGATGTGGCCCGGCGTAGTGAATGCGCCCGTCTGCCAATTCGCGTCGAGCTGCCCCGTCTTCACGTGCCAGTCGGACAACCCGAAGCCTACCGCGCGTCCCTGCGGCGGCGCTTTCGGAGCGGCGGCGATCAGGAATGCGGCAAGCAGTGCTGCGACCAGGCGTGTCATCATAACGGCGTCTTTCGAATCACGGAGTTGCGTATGACCGGGCTCAAGAGCTCGGTTAGCCGCTCCAGCGAGATCACCCCTTCACGCAGCACCACCGGCTGCGGGCCCGTCATGTCGATGATCGTGGACTCGCGCTGGTAACGCGTCGGTCCATGCTCCACCAGCAAATCGGCGGGGGGCAGGGCACTCCAGTCGCCGGCCCCATAGTACGCCTGCGCGCCGCTCACGTTCGCGCTGGTTGCGGCCAGCGGTCCGCAGCGTTCCAAGATGGCGCTGCAGAGCGGATTGTCGGGTACCCGGAAGCCGAGCGTAGGCAATCCCGCGGTAACGTCTTGATCGATAAACGCAGGTTTCGGGATGATTATCGTCACGGGGCCCGGGAAAAGCCGCCGTCCAACGGCGAGCGCGTCGCGCTGATCCTGGGCGTATTCCGCGAACTCGGCAACGCTGGCCAGATGGAGCGTGAGCGGCTTGTTTGGCGGCCGCTGCTTGGCGCCGTAGATGCGCGCGATGGCTACAACGTCGTACGGATCGCACCCGATGCCGTACACGGTGTCGGTCGGAAAGATGGCGGTGCCGCCGTGCTGCACGACGTTCGCCACTTCCTCAACGACGCGAGCATGCGTTTCCTTACGCGCGTCGATGACATTCGCAATTCTCACGCTGCGGTGTTCATACCCCGCATGGCGCGCGCCTCTTCGGGCTTAGATGCGCACGCGCATTCCCGTGCCGAGCGCAACGCATGAGAGCGGATCCTCGGCGATGATGACCGGGATGCCGCACACTTCCGCCAGCAGTTTGTCCAAACCGCGCAGCAGTGCGCCGCCGCCGGTCAGAATTACGCCTCGATCGATGATGTCGGCGGCGAGTTCGGGCGGCGTTTTTTCCAGCACCGCTTTTACCGCTTCGACGATGGCACCGACCGGTTCGGAGAGCGCCTCGCGAATTTCTTCGCTGGTAATCTTCACCGTCTTGGGCAAACCGTTGATGAGATCGCGTCCGCGAATCTCCATCGCCAGTTCCGATTCCAAACGATATGCGGAACCGATTTTGATCTTGATCTCTTCCGCGGTGCGCTCGCCGATCATCAGGTTGTACACGCGGCGAATGTACCGGATGATTGCCTCGTCGAGTTTGTTGCCCGCGACGCGCAGCGATTGCGAAACGACGATACCGCCGAGCGAGATCACCGCGACGTCCGTCGTACCGCCGCCGATGTCGACGACCATACTTCCCGACGGACCGTCGATGGGCAAACCCGCGCCGATTGCCGCGGCCATCGGTTCTTCGATGATCTCGACGTGCTTTGCGCCGGCGAGTTTGGCCGCGTCTTTGACGGCGCGTTCTTCAACGCTCGTAATTTCAGCGGGAACGCAGATCACGACGTTTGGTTTGGGCTTGAACAGCGAAGATAGCCAGGAACGATCGCGCATGACTTTTTTGATGAAGTAACTGAGCATCGCTTCCGTTACTTCGAAATCCGCGATGACGCCGTCGCGCAGCGGGCGAATCGCTTGAATATGCGCGGGCGTTTTGCCGAGCATCTGCCGCGCTTCTTCGCCTACTGCAAGCGTTCTGCCGTTGTTCATGTCTTTGGCGACAACGGACGGCTCGCGTAAAACGATACCTCTGCCTTTTACATGCACGAGCACGTTGGCAGTGCCCAAATCGATCCCGATATCCAAAATTCGCTCCCGTTTTAATAGGACGCCCCCCACTTCGTGGGAGCCCCATAAACCTCATGGCGCCGAAATGTACGGGCTTTGTTAGCTCGTTCGCGCGCGAGTCGTAGGATACTCGCTCGTTTCGAAAAGTCCGTTCGGCTCGACGAGCGGAGTGATGCCGCTTGCCCGCTGTACCTGCCCGCCCAGCGCGGACAGCATCTCCTCCAGACGCTCGTAACCGCGGTCGATGAATTCCAAGCCGATGATCTCGGTTTCACCGGAGGCCGCCAGGCCACCGACCACGAGCGCCGCGCCGGCGCGGATATCCGGTGCTTCGACCGGCGCGCCCGAGAGCGGTGCGCCGCCTTTGACCACGGCGGTATTGCTCTCCATCGAGACGCGCACGTCGGCGCCCATACGGGCGAGTTCGTTCACGTACGAAAAGCGCGCGTTGAAAATGGACTCTTCCACCACGCTGTTGCCGGGCGCCGTGCAGAGGAACGAGACCATCTGCGGCTGCAGGTCGGTCGGAAAGCCGGGAAACGGCGCGGTCAAAATATCGGTGCCGCCGGTCAACGCGTCGGCCCGTACGCGAATCCAGTCCTCGCCCGACGTCACAGCCGCGCCGCACTCTTGCAGTTTCAGGCCAAGTGCGTGCAAATGCTCTGGCGTGCACGCGTTGACGGTGACGTCGCCGCGCGTCGCTGCGCCGCAGAGCAGCAGCGTGCCGGTCACAATGCGATCCGGAATGATGGTGTACTCGACGCCGTGCAATTCGGAGACGCCCTCCACCACGATGGTGTCTGAACCAGCACCGCCGATGCGTGCGCCCATGGCGCACAAAAAGTTTGCGAGGTCGGTGACTTCCGGCTCCATGGCGGCATTGCGCAACGTCGTGATGCCTTCCGCCAGCACGGATGCAAGCATCGCATTCTTCGTCGCGCCGACGCTCGGCATGCGAAACTCGATTTCCGCGCCTTGCAGCCGTTTGCGCTTCGCTGTGGCGATCAGATAACCGTGCGCGTTCTTCACCTCGCAGCCAAGTGCACGAAACGCCTGCTCGTGCATGTCCGTCGCGCGCGTCCCGAGTACGCATCCGCCGGGAAGCGGAACTTCCGCGCGCCCGAACCGTCCGAGCAGCGGGCCGACGACGTCGAAACTCGCCGCGAGTTTACGCACGAGCGCGTACGGCGCGCTATACGAGGCGACATTGCTCGTGTCGATGGTCACCGTGCCGTCGCCTTCGTAGCGCAGACGCGCACCAAGTGCCTCGAGCAGCGACCACATCACCGAAACGTCGGTAATGCGCGGGACGCGGTGCAGTGTAACTTTGCCTTTGGCAAGCAACGACGCCGCCATGATGGGCAGCGCCGCGTTTTTCGCGCCGTGCGTTCGCACGGAGCCTTCCAAAGGCGCACCGCCGCGAACGCGCAGCGTGGTTTCCAAACGATCTAACGTATTCAACCTATTTCGTCAATCCTGAGCTTGTTGAAGGGAAAGCTCGTCGCAAGTGAGCACACGGCTGTCATAAGGGCCGCCGCGCAGTTCGAGTTGCATCGCGCCCGACGGCGTTACGTGCACGAAAACCTCGCTCCATGCATTGGTGCTCAAGTCGAGCACATCGGCGTGATTGTTTTGCAGCATGCCCGCCAATCGGTGCTGTTGCGTATCGGCTAAACGCAAACGCCCGTCGGAGTAAAACGCTGCGAGCATGTGTACATCGGCAGACTCCGCGCGGTAGTAGCGCGCGCCGCTGTCCGCGGGATCGATGATGAATGCGGTGGGGTCCGTGACCCCCGGTCCCGACGGCACCGGTGTTTCTGGCGGCTGCGCGGGCGCCTTGGGCGGCACGGCACGCGAGGAAAGCGTGCGGCTGCCTCGCTGCTCGTGCGGCAAGACAACGTGCGCGATGAACGCCAGAGCCGTCAGCTCCAGCGCAATGCCTGCCAATCTCGTCCAGCCGGGCGCGCGTTGCACGCTGGCTCGATTCGACGGCTTGCGCGGGGTGTCCGGTCGCACGCGGTACAGCGTTGGCAAAGCCGGCCGCGGGTTTGCTCGCGCGCCGTAACGGGAACCGTTCGTTCAGTACGGGTCCGGTGGGGGAGGACAGATGGCACGCACATCCAGCGATACAGTTGAAGTTCTTCGCGAGCATTGGAATGCGCGCGCGGCACGCTTTGATACGGAGGCGGAGCATGGCCTGCGCAGCGAGGAGCAACGCCAAGCGTGGCTCATGTTGCTCGCGCCGATCGCCGGCCCGGCGCCCAAACGCGTTCTCGACGTCGGGTGCGGTACCGGATTTCTGGCCATGCGTTTCGCGGAACTCGGTCACACGGTGACCGGGGTGGATTTCGCGCCGAACATGCTGGATACGGCCAGAGAACACGCGCGTGAGGCCGGGCTGTCGATAGAGTATCGCGTCGACGATGCGATGCATCTGTCCGAACCTGAGGAAAGCTACGACGTCGTTATCGCGCGTCACGTGATTTGGACGATGCCCGATCCGCGTAAAGCGGTGGCGAGTTGGCTGCGCGTGCTGCGCCGCGGCGGAAAGCTTGCAATCGTCGAAGGCAAATGGGCCGATAACGCGGCGCTCGCGCGCGCGCACGCCTCACCGATGCGACGCGCGATGAACGCGCTCGTCGAAACGCCGCTCAGTGCCGCCGCGCGCATTCGCGGCAAGAAATCCGAAACGCTCCAAGCGCGCAAGTACCGTCGCATTCAAGCGCAGTTGCCGTTCTCGGGCGGACCGCCGCAAGACGTGTTGACGGAGTTACTTTCACAAAGCGGCGTCCGCAACGTCGAAACGACGCCGCTCATGGATGCGCGCTATTGGGGCGAGGAGCCGCGCTTTGACCGCTATATCGTCGTAGGTGAACGCTAACCGCGCGTTTTAATGATGCCCGGTTAGCCGCAGCTTCGCGTTCGCGAAATCGATAATCGACTGCTCGCGTGCGAACACGTGCGGTTCGCCCGCCGCTTTTTGACGTTCAGTCGCTTCGGCCAGTTCCGTACGCGCCTGCGCCACGTTGACTTCCTCGAACGTGAGCGCTTCGTCGACCAGCACGGTAACCCGATCGGGAAGCGCTTGCATGAATCCCTCGCCCGTCGCCAATTCCAAACGTTTGGGCGAGCCGTTCTCCACGATATTCGCGCGCAGCACGCCGGGCTTGAGCGCGCTCAAGAACGGCGCATGATGCGCGAGAATGCCTTCTTCGCCTTCAGTCGTTACGGCGATCACCAAATCCGCCTGGCCGTCAAAAACGACCTTGGTGGGCGTGATGAGCTTAAACGGAATAGTTGAAGCCATCTTTAGACCGCGGCGCCGAGCTTCTCCGCCGCGGCTTTCACGTCGTCGATGCCGCCCGCGTAGAAGAACGCCTGCTCGGGCAGATGATCGACTTTGCCGTCGAGGATTTCTTTGAACGCGGCGATGGTGTCGGGAAGTTTGACGTATTTGCCCGGCGTGCCCGTGAACTGCTCGGCAACGAAGAACGGCTGCGAGAACATACGCTGCATGCGGCGCGCGCGCGCAACGGTGATCTTGTCGTCCTCGGAGAGTTCTTCGATACCGAGAATGGCGATGATGTCTTGCAGGTCTTTGTACCGCTGCAGCGTTTCCTGAACGCCGCGCGCGACCTTGTAATGCTCGTCGCCGACGATCTGCGGATCGAGAATGCGCGAACTCGACGCGAGCGGATCGACGGCGGGATAGATGCCGAGTTCGGAGATCGGGCGCGAGAGCGCCGTGGTCGCATCCAAATGCGCGAACGTCACGGCAACGGCCGGGTCGGTGTAGTCGTCAGCCGGAACGTATACCGCCTGCACGGACGTAATCGAACCCTTGTGCGTGGACGTAATGCGTTCTTCGAGCGAGCCCATGTCGGTCGCGAGCGTCGGCTGATATCCGACGGCAGAGGGCATGCGGCCCATGAGTGCGGACACTTCAGAGCCCGCTTGCAGATAGCGGAAAATGTTGTCCATGAACAGCAGCACGTCGCTGCCGAGTTCGTCGCGGAAATACTCCGCCATCGTCACACCGGTTTGCGCGATCCGGAAACGCACGCCCGGCGGCTCGTCCATCTGTCCGAATACGAGCGTCGTGTTGGCAAGAACGCCCGACTCTTTCATTTCGAGCCACAGGTCGTTGCCTTCACGCGTGCGCTCGCCGACGCCCGTGAACACGGAGAAGCCTTTGTGCACGTACGCGATGTTGCGGATCAGTTCTTGAATGAGCACGGTCTTGCCGACGCCGGCGCCGCCGAACAAACCGACCTTGCCGCCGCGCGTGTACGGCGCCATCAAGTCGATGACTTTGATGCCCGTCTCGAAAATTTTCGGCGTCGGATCCTGCGCTTTGAACTCCGGCGCAGGACGGTGAATCGGCCATTCCGCAGCGGCTTTGACCGGCTCGTTCGAATCGATCGCTTTGCCGAGAACGTTGAAAATGCGTCCGAGCGTACCTTCACCGACCGGAACGCGAATCGGTCCGCCGGTCGCCGTGACCGCCGCGCCGCGCATCAAACCGTCCGTCGAACCCAAGGCCAGGCAGCGCACCTGATTGTTGCCCAGTTCGTCCTGCACTTCGAGCACCAGGTCGCGCGCCTGCATGGCGGTGCCGCCTAGTTCGATGCCGGACTGCCCGCTCGATGCGCCGTTCGACGAAGCGTGATCTTCGTTCACGCGCACCGTGAGCGCATCGTTGATCTTCGGAAGTGTCTCCGCGGTGAATTCCACGTCGACGACGTTTCCGAGCACTTGAACGACTTTACCGGTTGCCATGTGTATCAGATTCCTTTGTCTATTCGCTATTCTTTAGGTAACGGGCACGTGAGGCGACGCGTTTGCACGTCCCCGATCGGGCGCGTGTGAATTTGCTGCATAACGCAGGACGTCTGTGAAGCAGCAAAGAGGCGAAGGAGCGCTTTTGACACGGATGTCAAAAGGCGACTGGCGACCGAGCGGGGACGTGCGAACGCGGCGCGTCATGAGCCCGTTAACGCCTCCGCTCCTCCGACGATCTCCAAAAGTTCTTTGGTGATCGCCGCTTGGCGAGCGTTGTTCATCGCAATCGTCAGTTCGTCGATCAGTTTGCCGGCGTTGTCGGTCGCGTTGTTCATCGCCACCAATTGGGCGGCGTAGAACGCGGCGTCCGTTTCCAGCATCGCCGAGAAGATCGTGAACTCCAGATATTTCGGAAGCAGTCGCGAGAGTACGGCTTCCGGTGACGGGGCGAATTCCACCGATCCTTTGGGACCCGCTTGCGCGCTTTGCGTTTGCGCGGTGCGTTCGACAGGCACCAGGCGGCGCGTCTCCGGCTTCTGCGACATCATCGAGACGAGTTTGGCCGAGATGATGGTGACGTCGCCAATGGTGCCGGCGATGAAATCGTCGGTCACGCGCCGCGCAACTTCGCGCGCAGTTTGGAGTTTCGACGGCGCATTGAGCACCCACGTGGGATGATCGCCCATGCCCCAGCGCCGCACGGCGTTGCGCGCCTTGATGCCGACGGTATAAAACCGCGCGCCGGCGTGATCGCCGCGATACAGTTCGGCCGCACGAATCACGTTCGAGTTGAACGCGCCTGCAAGTCCCTTGTCCGCCGTCATGAGAATGACGCCGGACGGCGCGCCGGCGCGGCCCGGTTTCATGAAGGGATGATCGACGCTTCCTACGCTCGCCATGAGATCGCGCAGCATCTCGCCGATCGTATCCGCATACGGACGCGCCTGCTTTTGCGCAAGCTCCGCACGGCGGATCTTCGCCGCCGCGACTTGCTTCATCGCCTTGGTGATCTGCTGCGTGTTCTTGAGCGACCGGATGCGGTCGCGTAAGTCGCGTACGCTCGGCATTAGAAGCTCTTGTTGAACTCCGTCAGCGCGGCTTCCAGGTTCTTCTTCGTGTCGTCCGCGAGCTGGCTGCTCTGCGCGATCGCTTGCGGAACGTCCGGATGCTTCTCGTGCAGGAACGCGATGAAACCGCGCGCCCAGTTCTGCAGGCGCGAGGTTTCGACATCGTTCACGAAGCCTTTGGTCGCGCCGTAAATGATCGCAACCTGATCCTCGTTGGCCATCGGCTGATATTGCGGCTGCTTGAGCAGTTCAGTCAGTTTTTCACCGCGCATCAACTGGTTCTGCGTCGCTTTGTCGAGATCGCTCGCGAGCTTCGCGAACGCCGCGAGATCGCGGTATTGCGCAAGTTCCAATTTCAGCGGACCGGCGACGCTCTTCATGGCCTTGGTCTGCGCTGAACCACCAACGCGCGAAACCGACAGACCGACGTTGATGGCCGGGCGGATGCCTTGGAAGAACAACTCGGGCGTCAGGTAGATTTGACCGTCCGTGATCGAGATGACGTTCGTCGGAATATACGCGGAGAAGTCGCCGGCCTGCGTTTCGATGATCGGCAGGGCGGTCATCGAACCGCCGCCGAGTTCGTCGGAAAGCTTCGCGGCGCGCTCGAGCAAACGCGAGTGCAGGAAGAAGACGTCACCCGGATACGCTTCGCGGCCCGGCGGACGGCGAAGCAGCAGCGACATCTCGCGATACGACTGCGCGTGCTTGGTGAGATCGTCGTAAATGATCAGGACGTCCTTGCCGCCGTACATGAGCTCTTCGCCCATCGCGGCGCCGGCAAACGGCGCAATCCAGCGCAGGGCGGCGGCGTCCGACGGGCCGCAGGAAACGATCGTCGTGTACTCCATCGCGCCTTTTTGCTCGAGGATCTGCGCGAGTGCCGCAACGGTGGAATTCTTCTGGCCGATCGCGACGTAGATGCAGAAGACGTTCTTGCCTTTTTGATTGATGATCGTGTCAATCGCGATCGCAGTCTTGCCCGTGCTGCGGTCGCCGATGATCAGTTCGCGCTGGCCTTTGCCAATCGGAATGAGCGCGTCGATCGCGCGGATACCGGTGAACAGCGGCTGTTTGACCGGCTGACGCTGCACGACCGTGGGCGCGACATTTTCAATCGTGCGGTACTTACGCGTCTCGATGGCGCCTTTGCCGTCGATCGGCGTGCCAAGCGGATCGACGACGCGGCCGAGCAGCGCCTCCCCGACCGGAACCGACGCGATGCGGCCGGTACGGCGCACTTTGTCGCCTTCTTTGATCTGCTCGTCGTCGCCCATGATGACGACACCGACGTTGTCCTCTTCCAGGTTGAGCGCGACGCCCTGTATGCCGTTGGGGAACTCCACGAGTTCGGAAGCACGTACGCTATGTAAGCCGTACACGCGCGCCAGGTTCGCGCCGACCTCAATGACGGTTCCGACCTGATCCTCTTGGATCTCGGCCGTGAAACTCGCTATTTGCTGCTTGAGGATTCCAGCAATTTCGTCTGCGTTAATCATCGTCTTGTCCTTCGATAGAGTTCGTCACTTGCGCTCCCGAGCGACCAGGACGGGAGCCTGCCGTTCCGCACAGGACGTGCGGTAGGAACGGCCGTGGGCGCCCTAAATTTGCGTTCGTCATTTAGGTTTTTGCGAACAGCGTTCGCGTGAGTTCTTCCAGGCGGCCGTGCACCGAGCCGTCGATGCGGCGATCGCCCATCATGATGCGCACGCCGCCGATGAGATTGGGCTGCACCGTCTGCGTGACGCTGAATTTCTTGCCGTAGAGCCGCTCCAACCGCTCCACCATGGAACCCAATTCCGCGGCGGAAAGTTCGCGCGCCGACGTAATGCTCAGCGGCTCTTCGCCGCGCGCGTGCATCTGCAGCGCGTCGTACTGCTCGACGATCTCGCGCAGCAGCGCTTCGCGGCGCTTGCGCACGAGCAGCAGCGCCGTGTGCAACGCAATGTCTTGCACTTTGCCCGCGAACGCGGTGGAGAGCACGCGTTCTTTCTGTTTGCGGTCGATCACCGGCGAGAGAAAGAAGCCCTTGGACGTCGCGTCTGCGTAGACGGCGTCGCGCAGCATATGCAAATCTTTGCCGACGGCGTCGACCGTGTGTGCCTCGGCGGCGAGTTGGAAGACCGCCAGCGCGTACCTCCGCGCGACCGTTTCATTCGCCATCAGTTGCGACCGCCGTGTTCCAAGTTTGAAAGGAACGTGCCCACGAGTTTCGCATTCACACCTGCATCGACGCGCTCTTGCGCCTGTGCACGCGCCAAACGCAGCGCTTGATCGAGCAGTTCGTCACGCAGCCGTTCGCGTGCCGCGGCGCGTGCGCGCTGCAGTTCTCCCTGTGCATTTTGAACGGTGCGCTCCCCCGCACGGTTCGCCTCGCCGACGATTGCTTCGCACTCCGCCTTCGCCTGGGCCTCGACGCGCTCTTTGATCGCGATGGCATCCCGCTTGGCAGCGTCGATTTCGCCGCGCAGCGAATCGAGCTGCGCCTTGGCGTCGTCGCGATGTCGCTCGGCTTCCGCAATCGCCGCGTTGGCGTTCTGCTGCGCCTGCAGCACCGCCGGCTGGAGGAACTTGAACCAAATCCACACCAGCACGATGATGAACAGGACCGCCGAGATGACCTGGCTCCACAGGGCAACCGCTTCATAGTTCATCGCGCACCCTCCGCAAGCGCGCGCGAGACCATCAGGTCTGCGAGTTCGCGAACCGTTTGCGGCTCGTTTGCGCGCGCGGCCTGCATCTCGGCGGCAACGGTGCGATCCGCTTGCGCGATAATCTCCGCCGCTTTGGTGTTGGCCTGGGTGGCGATGGCTCCGGCTTGATTCGAAGCATCGGCGCGTTCGCGCGCGAGCAATTGCTCGGCCTCACGGCGCGCCGTCGCGCGAATGCTCTCCGCCTGCGCACGCAGCGCGTGCGTTTCCGCTTGATAGCGATCGTAATCGTTCGTCACGCTGTTGATGTACTCGCGACGCTTGACGATTGCGCGGCTGACGGGACGGATGAACACCACGTTCAAGATCGCGAAAAAGATCACGAAGTTGATGAACTGGACGAGCATCGTCCCGCCGGACGGTGTGAGAAACATGCGCGGCTGCTACCCCTTGGCTACTTCGCGAATGCCGCCATGAGCGTCGGGACCTTCGCCACGACGATCAGGATGTAGAACGAGAGCGCGATGGCGATGAACGGAACGGCTTCCAGAACGCCGACGCCCAGGAACATGAACGTGAAGATGTTGGAGCGGGCCTCGGGTTGACGCGCGATCGCTTCGACGGCTTTCGAGGCAACGTTACCGTCGCCGACGGCGGAGCCGAACGCGACGCCGCTGATGATGATGCCGAAGGCGAGGAATGCCATGCCGATGATAAACGCTTGCGGATTCAAGGACTTTCCTTTCTCAGTGGTCCTCCGCAATCGCCAGTGACAAGTAGACGATTGCGAGCAGGGTGAACACGAACGCTTGAACGGTGCCGACGAAAAAGTTGAAAAACTGGATGAAGAACGGCACGATGGTGACGACGAGCGAGAGATTCACCGGCCCGAGCATCACCTTGGCGGTAATGATCGACGCGATGATGATGAACAGCAGCTCGCCGACGAAAATATTGAAGAACAGACGCGCGAACAGCGTCGTCGGGCGCAGCACCTCGTCGATCACGTTCAGCGGAAAGAGCGCGGGAAACGGCTTGAACAGATGCTTGAGGTACCCGGGCCCTTTTTTACGGAACGCGACGATTTGGATGAGGAAGAACACGGTGAGTGCGTACGGCAGCACCGTATTGAGGTCCGACGTCGGGGAACCGCCGAACGGCAAGCCTACGACCTTGAAGGGAAGCATGCCGAACTGGTTCAGCAAGAAAATGAAGATGAACAGGGCGATGAAGAACGGGACGAACGGCTCGCCGTTCGGGCCGAGCACGCCGTACGCGAGATCGGCGATGAAGTTCATCACGCCTTCGACGACCGCCTGACGCTTCGAAACGAGTGCGCTGCGATAGCTGGCACCGATAAAACCGAAGAAAATAAGCGCGACCACCATGACGAGCCACGTCGTCATAATGGTGTCGGCGTGCACTTGACCCACGACGGGCCAGGTCCACGTTATATGCTCGCCTATTTGTTCGTGCACGAACTATGCTTCCGTCGATATGCGCTTTGCAGGCTCAGCCCGTAAAGCGCGAGCGGCATAAAAAACCCGATGAAATAGCACCCAAGCGTCCATAAAGAAGAAACCCGGAGCGCCAGCATCACGGGCACTATACCGAAGAGGCCCAGCCGGAGCAAACTACTTAAGACGAACACCGGCACGTTCCGGCGTTCGAGCAGTTTTTCGTTCCCGGCCATCGACAGCAGCGCGTTTCCCACTCCGCACACTCCACCCACGACCAGCGCCAGGGCGAACCAGGGATACCAAAGAGCAAGGGGGAGAGCAGAGATGGCGACGACGATCAGCGAGCCGAACGTTGCTCTCCGCTTGAGTTGCTCGTAGAGAGCCGCGTCCGCCGCCGCTTCGGCGGGGGTGTAAGTACGGCGGGCCGGGGCGCTCTCCTCCCACTCGTCGTCCCAGCTCATGAGGAGCGAATCGCGTCCGCGACCAGGCGATAGGCCGCATACCCGCCCAGCACCACACCGGCGAAAAAGAAGTAAATGACAAGGTCGCCTCGGCCGAAGCGATGGTCGAGCACGAACCCTACGATGATCCCCACGATGACGCTGCCGGCAAAGGTGCCGCCGGCGGCGATTACCGCCAAGGCGCCTCTCATCGTGCGGGGGCGGCGGATTGCGGTTCGAACGGCGTGGGGTATTGCCCGTCGCGAAGCCGCGCCAGCAGCCAGGCGACGATGCGCTCTGACGCATGACCGTCGCCGTACGGATTCACGGCCCGCGCCATGCGGTCGTAGCGCGCGCGATCGGTGAGCAACTGCGTTGCCGCTTCGACGATGCGCGTGCGGGTCGGGCCGACCAGCTCCAGCGTGCCGGCATCTACGCCTTCCGGACGCTCGGTTTCGTCGCGCATCACGAGGACGGGTTTGCCCAAACACGGCGCTTCTTCTTGAATGCCGCCGGAATCGGTGAGAACGAACGTGCAGTCGCGCACGGCACTGGCCATTTCCCCGTACCCGACCGGATCGGCTAGGATGACGCCGTCCTGCGTACCGAGCACGGCGTGCGCGACCGGACGCACCCGCGGCGAGGGATGCACGGGCCACAAGATTTGCGGGCGCATCGGCAGGTTCACGATGTCGCGCATCGCTTCGCACATTTCGCGCATGTGCTCGTGATTCTCGCGGCGGTGCGCGGTGACGACAATGACGGGACGCGACGGATCCAAACGCTCCCATCCCGGCGGCTTCGGTAAATCTTGGCGGTGCGCGGTTTGCAGAAACGCGTCGATAACGGTGTTGCCCGTGACGATAATCGCGTCGTCCGGTACGTTTTCGCGCAGCAGATGTTCGCGCGAAAGCGGCGTCGGCGAAAAGTGGTACGCCGCAATCGTTCCGGTGAGGCGGCGGTTCATCTCTTCGGGAAACGGCACCCATGGATCGCTCGTGCGTAGGCCCGCCTCGACATGGCCGGCGGGAATCTGCTGATAGAACGCGGCGAGCGCCGCGGCGGTGCTCGTCGCCGTGTCGCCGTGCACGAGCACGACGTCGGGACGCGCGACTTTCAAGACGCCTTCCATGCCGATCAGCACGCGCGTCGTAATATCGGTGAGCGTTTGATCGGTCGTCATGATGTCGAGATCGTACTGCGGACGGATCGCGAAAAGTTCGAGCAGATCATCGAGCATCTGCCGGTGCTGTGCCGTCACGCACACGATGCCTTCGATCTGTGGATGGTCCGCGAGCGCGTGCACGACCGGCGCCATCTTGATGGTGTCCGGGCGTGTCCCGAACACCGACATCACGCGCAGCGGCCTGCTCATTTTGAAAGGCGCTCCCGCCTAGCCTGCGCGCCCCCCAACTGCGTTGGGGCCCCCATTGCCTCAGGGCGCATAAGCGCACTGCTCACATAAGCGCTCCCCGAGGGCGCCGCAAAAGCGCGAACTTTTGAAAATCCGCCGGCGAGCAGCAGCGCGACGGCGCCGAGCACGATGCAAATCGCGTAAATCAGCAGTACCGCCTGCCGCACGTTCAAACCGTAGCGGAAAATGAGTTGATGATGGAAATGCCCGCGGTCCGCTTCCGTGATCTTCTTACCGGAGCGCGCGCGTCTGTAAATGGCGGCCGCGGTGTCGAGGATCGGTAAGGCGAGTACGACCAGCGGCGCGATGAGGCCGACGGCGATTGCCGTCTTGCTGACGCCGATAATCGACACGGTCGCGAAGACGTAGCCGATGAACAGCGAGCCCGTATCCCCCAAAATAATGCGCGCGGGATTGAAGTTGTACGGCAGAAAGCCCAGCGCGGCGCCGGCGAGCGCGATGACGACGAGTCCAACGACCGGATTATCTTTCGTGAGCGCAATCGCGAACAGAAAGATGCACGAAATCGCGGTGAAGCCGCTGAGCAATCCGTCCAAGCCGTCGATGAAGTTGATTGCGTTCATCATCCCGAGATACCACAGCAATGTGACCGGAATACTGAACCACAACGGGAAATCGACGTACTGATGGGTGATCGGATTTTGCACGTCTGCGATCGTGAACCCGTACACCATCGAGATGCCGGCGACGACGATCTGCGCGATGAATTTATAGCGCGGGCGCATGCCCATCAGATCGTCCCATAACCCGACGCCCAGAATCAGCATGCTCCCGAAGAGCAGGCCGATGAGGTTGTGAACGCTCGCAAGTTGATCGCGCAGCTGGTCCGGCAGCGTGTCGTGCGGATCGACCGGGAAGAACCCATGCACGTGCGAGAGCGCGATGCCGAGCACCGCGAAGAGTGCGAACGCGAAGCCGAAGAACACCGCGACGCCGCCGATGCGCGGCTTGGGCACGTCGTGCATGCGTCGCTCGCCAATCTCGTCGACCATACCGACGTGGTGCGCCAGGCGAATCACGAACGGCGTGAGCAGCGAGGACACGACGCCCGCAAGCACGAGCGCAGCTATATAAATGTACAACGGCGCGCTGGTCATGACCGCACGCCCTGAAGCGACGCAAACGGCGTCAGGCCGACGCCGGCCTCCGAGAGCAGTTCTTGTGCAACTGCATCCGGATACGCAACGTCATACACGATTTTTCGCACGCCCGCACTAATGAGCAGCTTCGAGCAATTGACGCACGGCTGGTGCGTGCAATACGCCGTCGAGTCCGACAGGTTCACGCCGTGCAGCGCCGCTTGTACGATGGCGTTGGCTTCGGCATGCGTCGCGCGCATGCAATGGCCGTTGACGAGCATGCAGCCCGCTTCGGTGCAATGCGGCACGCCGCGCGGCGACCCGTTGTACCCGGTCGTCAAAATGCGGTGTTCGCGCACCAGCACGCATCCAACCGACGCGCGCGGACATGTAGCGCGCGTTGCGACGGTTCGCGCGATCTCCATGAAGTACTCATCCCAACCGGGGCGCATGAAATCCTACGCGTTCTCTTTGGCGCGAACGGCAACCGGCACGGAACTGGTACTGCCGAACATACGGTCACCGGCGTCGCCCAGGCCCGGAACGATGTAGCCGTGATCGTTCAAGCGTTCGTCGAGCGCACCCGTGACGATCCGCACGTTGGGATGCGCGGTGTGAATCGCTCGCACACCTTCGGGTGCGGCGATGACGCTGATGAACGTTACCGCACTGGCGCCGCGCGTTTCCAGCGCTTCGATCGCGGCGGCTCCCGAATTTCCGGTCGCAAGCATCGGATCGAGGATGAACACGTGACGCTGCGAGAGGTCGTGCGGCACGTTGGCGTAGTACGGCACCGGCTGCAGCGTTTTCGGATCGCGGTAAAATCCCAGATGCGCCACGACTGCGTCGTCGATGACTTGCAAAAAGCCGGGCAGCAGCCCAAGCCCCGCACGCAGAATCGGCGCCGCGACGGGGCGTACCGCGATACGCTTGGCCACCATTGGAGCAACCGGCGTAATGACGCGCTCGTCGTCAACCGGCAGATCGCGCGTCGCCTCGTATGCCAGGAACGCACCGAGTTCTTCGATCAGCTTGCGGAACACCGGCGTGGGCGTATCGCGATCCCGCAATCTCGATAACCGATCCGCAACCGCGGGATGGTCGACGACACGCAAACGATCAGGAGACATCATAGGCTGCAGCGGAGAGTTTGGGCCCGCTCGCCCCGATGCCTGCGCTGCAGAGTTTTGCGTCTATCGTGTAAAGCGCAGGGCGTACGTCATCATGCTGCGGTAGGGGTGCAGGTCGCTGCGCGAGAGGACGAACAGCCGCACGGGACTCGTCCCGGTCTGGCGGCAAAAATATGCGGCTCCCAGCGAAAACGTGAGGATATACGACACGGAACTTGCCACCGCGCCGCCGGCAATGCCGAAGCGCGGGAGCGCGAGCACCGTAACCACCGCGCAAATGATGGCGGAAGCCAGCCGCAAGAACAGGGGAACCTTCGGCTCCCCGAGTTGCTGCGCGAAGAACGTTGCAAGCGCGCCCATCATGCTGTACGCGACGATTCCGGGCAACAAGAGCTCCGTCACCAGCACGGCACCGGCAAACGCTTTTCCGTACACGAGCGGAACGAGCAGCGGCGTGAGCGCCGCGATAAAGAGCGCGGCTGCCAGCGTAAGCGCGACGGAATGGCGCATGCACGCGGCAGTGGCGGCGACCGCTTCGGCACGGCCTCCGCGCGCGATTCGGCCGAACGACGCCTGCACCATCGGACGCGTCAGTTGGAACAGCATCTCGCCGATGCCGATGCCGACGGAATATACGCCCAGCGCACTTTGTCCGAGCACGAACATGATGAGAAACACGTCGATACGCGAGTTCAAAAACATGACCACGTTCGCTAGACCAATCTGTGCCCCGTACCGCAGCTGTTCTTTGACGAGCGGGCCGTCGTCATCGCCTTCCCTCGCGCGTGCATACGAGCGCAGACGAATTGCGGTGTAGACCCCACTTGCCACATACCCGCTGATCCATGCGATGAGCAGCACGATGACGCCGGCGTGCATCACCGCCAGCACCGGCACGTAGATCAGTACCGGCAAAATCGAGGCGATCAGCAATTGCCGGTTGACGCTTTTCACGTCGGAGTCGGCCAGAAAAAAGCCCGTGGCGGATTGCGTAAAGAGCGCAAAGGGCGCCGCCGCCGCCACGAACAGCAGCGCATGCTGCGAGGGTACGAGCCAACCGGTGATGCCGAGAGCCGCAACCAGAAGCAGCGACGCCGGGATCAGGACACGCAGCATCGTGCGCAGTAATGCCGCCGGAGATCGGTGCAGGCGCGTGTATTGCCATGAGATCGCCGGAGATTGCCCGTTGAAGACGACGATGAGCGCCAGCGCGGCCATCGCATACGTGAACAGACCCTTGCCGCCGGTTCCCAGCATGCGGGCCACCACGATCGAGCCGCCTATGGAAACGGCCTGCACGGCGACGCGCGTCAGAAACGTCTCGAGGCTTTTTCGGGCGATCTCCCCCACAGCGGAATCGTAGCAGCAGCCCGCTCGTCGCCGGGAGGGCTTTCGCGCCGCCGCCCGAGGGCCAACCGGCCCGCAAACCTTCTAATTTTTTGAATAGGTCCAAAGCACCGGGACGCTTGCCTTAGCGGTGCTTCCCCTTGTTGGCGACGGCAACGGCGCCGATTTCTGCGACGATTCACGTTGAGCACCGGAATCGTGTTGAAATACGGAATCATCCTGAATGCTGCCAAAGTGAAGCAGTGGCAGCTCAGGTGCATCGAACGGCTGCACCAGTCCAAGCTGGCAGAGCTGCGATGCGTCGTCAACGACATCAGCGACGCGGACGCGCACGCCGTTGCCGCGCGCTTGTATTGTACCGTACCGGCCGAAAACTACACCGACGAAAGCGAGATTTTTGCGCTTCTCCCGGAAGTCGCGCGCTTCAACGTGGATTTGCAGCATGACGCCCGCTCGCTAGCGCTGCAGCGATTCGATCTCGATTTCTTGATCGCGTTTCACGACGAACGTGTGTGCTTGCCGCTCGCAAATGCGGCGCGGTTCGGTGTGTGGTACTTCGCGCACGGCGATCTGGCGCAATTCCGCAGCGCCGTGCCGGGATTCTGGGAGGTGCTGAACGATCGCGACGTGACTGCCGCATTCTTGCTGCAGGCGCGCGACGACGGCAGTGCCGGTGTACCGCTGAAATCGGGCTTTCTGCCGACGGTGCGTCACTCGTTCGAGCGCAATGCGCAAGCCGTGCTCGACGCTATCACCTGGTGGCCGCAGCACGTCTGCTGGGATATCACGCATGGCGCCGCTGCGTATTTCGGCGGCACGCCGCTTGCACAGCCGCCACTCTCCTACGGCGTGCCCTCGCATGCCGAAACCGCCGCCATGCATCTGCGCGAGCAGCGGCATCGCACTGCGGCGTTCTTTCGCGAAAACTTCTGCGCGATCGAATGGACCGTTGCGCGAGTTCGCAAACCCGCGGCGGACTTCATCGGCAACGAGCAGCACGCCAACGTGGAGCTTTTGTACAGGGCGAGCACGTCGCGTTACTTTGCCGATCCGTGCGTCGTGCTGCGTGACTCGCGCGCGTACGTGTTTGTCGAGGAATACCGGCGCATGCGTCATACCGGCTCCGTCGCCGTGTCGGAGCTGGGCGATCGCGGCGCGGGCGCGCCGCAGGCGGCAATCGAGGAGCCGCATCATCTCTCGTATCCCCACGTTTTTGAATACGGCGGCGAAACGTACTGCATCCCCGAGTCGGGGCGCATTCGCAAAGTGTGCCTCTACCGGTGCGTCGAGTTTCCGCACAAGTGGGAGTTCGTTCACACGCTCATCGACGGATTTGAAGCCGCCGACAGCACCATCGTGCGCCACGGCGATCGCTGGTGGCTATTCTGTACGAGCAGCGAGGCGGTTGCGCGCGGCCACTATTCGCATCTGTACATCTGGCACGCGCAAGACTTGTTCGGCAACTGGACGCAGCACGTGAGAAATCCGGTAAAGATCGACGCGCGTTCGGCACGTCCCGCCGGCGCCTTTTTCATGCACGACGGCACGCTGTACCGCCCCGCGCAGGATTGTTCGCGTTCGTACGGCGGGGCCGTACGCATAAATCGTATCGACACGTTGACGCAAACCGAGTTCGAGGAAACGGTCGTCGGAACGATCCGTCCGCCGCGTCACGGTTATTCGCGCGGTTTGCACACGCTCGCAGCGGCCGGCGATTGCTGCATCGTCGACGTGGAACGCTATGCCTTCAGCTTCTTGAGCGCGCGCTACACGTGCACGCAAGCCATCAAGCACGCGCTGCTGCGCGCCGGCGTCTCGCAAGCGGCGCTGGCGTGGATAGAGCGGCGCGTCAGAGCACGGGAGACGCCTTGAGAGCGCCGGAGGAACGTATGGTTCTTGCAATATGCGGCGGCGGAAACGCCGGACACGCGCTGGCTGTAGCGGCATCGCAAACCTTCGACGGCGAGATCCGCTGGCTCGTGGGAACACCGGAAAAAGCCGACGTCGTACGCGATGGCGTTTTTTCGGCGGAAGGCCTGCAATCCACGGGCGTCATCGGCGCACGCGCGAGCGGCGTGCGTGTCGTCTCGGCGGATCCGGCGCAGGTCATTGCTGACGCCGACATCGTCATCATCGCGGTTCCCGCCTTCGCGCACGCCACGTTTTTGCGGCGCATCGCTCCCTATCTCAAATATAACGCGCTCGTCGGCGCGCTGCCGGGGCGCGGCGGATTCGAATTCGAAGCATCGGCGATCTTGTCGGGCATCGAACCGCAGGGCGAGCGGACGATCTTCGCGCTGCAGACGTTGCCGTGGTCGACGCGCGTGCAAGAGCCGGGACGGCGCAATCATTTCGGCGCAATCAAGGCGAGCGTGCTGATGGCAACGCTTCCCGCGCGCCGCGCACCCGGCGTTGCCGCTCTGCTGATGACACTGCTGCGCACGCAAATCATCCCGACGAATACGTTTTTGAACATGACGCTCGGCAATCCGGGACAAATCATCCATCCGGGCTTGATGTACGGCCTGTTCCGCGAATGGAAAGGCGCATCGTACGCCGAGGAGGAGATCCCGTATTTCTATCGCGACGCGTCCGACGAAACGGGAGCGTTCATCGAGGAGCTCTCCGCCGACGTGTGCGCCGTCGCATCGAAGATTCAATCGGCGGCGAACGGCGCGCTCAACCTCTCCGGCGTGCTTTCGATTCACGATTGGCTGCGTCTCTCGTATCCCTCGCAAACCGCGGACGCGAGCACCGTTGCGCGCTGTTTCCGCACGGGACCGCTGCAAGCGCGTAAAGCGCCGATGCGTGAAGTCTCACCCGGCCGGTACGTACCGAATTTCGCGTATCGCTATCTGACCGAAGACGTGCCGCATGGGTTGGTCGTCACCAAAGCGCTCGCGCAGCTTGCCGGCGTCGGCACGCCCGCCCTCGACACGGTTTTGCGCTGGGCGCAGCGCGTCATGAACGCGCGCTTTATCCGCGGCGGAAAACTCGACGAGCGCGGTACGGCAGGCTTGCCCACACCGCAGAGCTGCGGCATCGGCACGCTCGAACAGCTCGTCGCGTGGTACGAGCCGATGCGGGCGATCACCGGCGCGGTTGAAAGCGCGGAGCAACTGGCATCATGAACGATTCATTTTGGAAGGCCGTCGACACGAGCACGCCGGTCGTCGTCATCTACCGAGGCGGAAATGGTGCGCTCGCCATTGCGCGTTCGCTGGGACGGCTGGGCGTGCCGGTCTACCTCATTACAAAGAAAGATGCGGCCGCGCCCGTGCAATCCTCGCGACACTGGCGCAAACGCTTCTGGTGGGATTTTTCGGCACCGCCGGAGCGCACGCTCGAATTTCTTTTCGACGTCGGACGCGAGATCGGCGGGCGTCCGGTTTTACTGACACTGGCGGATTGGGCGGCGGTGTTCATCGAGCAGCACGCGGCGGAATTGGCGCACCGCTTCGTCTTTCCGCGCGCACCCGAGCCCGTCATCGAGCGTTTGGCCGACAAATGGACGATGTTCGATCTGGCGCGAAGCAGCGGCATTCCGACGCCGGCTACGGTCCTGCCCCGCTCTCGCGAGGAGATCGACGCATGCATTCGCGCGTGGGGTTTTCCGATCGTCATGAAAACCGCCGACCCGTTCGCGCCGTACATTCCGTCGAAAGCGATCGTTTCGAACGAGGAAGAACTTTTTGCGAAATACGACGCCGACAGCCAAGCCGGCGGTCCGAACCTCATTCTGCAAGAGTACATCCCCGGCAGCGCGCGCGACGTCTGGATGTGCAACGCCTACTTCACGCACGAGTCAGAATGTAAAGCGGTTTTCACCGGACGCAAACTGCGTCAAATGGATCGCACCGGCGTTGCGTCCCTCGCGGTCTGCGAACCGAACGAAATCGTGGCCGAACAGACGCGGCGCTTCATGCAAAGCGCCGGTTATGCCGGCGCGGTCGGCATCGGGTACCGCTTCGACGCGCGCGACGGGCAGTACAAAGTGCTGGACGTCAATCCGCGCGTGAGCGGCGTGTTTCGCCTCTTCTGCGCACGCAACGGTTTAGATGTCGTGCGCGCGTGTTATCTCGATCTGACGGGCCAGCAGGTGCCGCAAGCGCAGACCGACGCCGGGCGCAAATGGATGCTCGAAGACGACGTCTTCGCCGCTCGGGCCGAAGGCTTGCGCCTTACGCAGTGGCTGCGATCGATTCGCGGCGTACGCGAAACGCAATGGTTTGCGGCCGACGATCCGCTGCCCGGCTTACGCTGGGCTTGGGATCGGGTCAATGCGCAACTGGCGTCGTTTAGGGCACGTCGAATTGCGAGGTCAGTTCGCGAACCCGCGCTTTAAGCGCATCCACTTTCGCGCGCGCCGCGATATCGTCCAATCCCTCGCAAATAATCCGCGCGACTTCCCGGCATTCGTCCTCGCCTAAACCGCGCGAGGTGATCGCCGGCGTTCCGACGCGGATGCCGCTGGCAATAAACGGCTTTTGCTGATCGTACGGAATCGCATTCTTATTCACCGTGATACCGATCGCGTCCAAATACTCCTCGGTCGCCTTGCCGGTGAGGCCCTTCACCGAAACGTCGACGAGCATGAGGTGCGTGTCCGTACCGCCGGCCACCAAACGTAGTCCGTTGCGAACGAATTCGTCCGCCATCACTTTGGCGTTGCGCACGACTTGCTGCTGATACGACGCAAACTCCGGTTTGAGCGCCTCACCGAACGCAACCGCTTTGGCGGCGATGAGATGCATGAACGGTCCGCCCTGGATTCCCGGAAAGACGGATTTGTCGAGCGGCTGCGCCCATTTCTCCGTGCACAGCACTAATCCGCCGCGCGGCCCGCGCAATGTCTTATGCGTTGTCGAGGTAACGAAGTCCGCAACCGGCACAGGCGATGGGTGCAGTCCGGTCGCGACCAGTCCGGCGACGTGCGCCATGTCGACCATGAAGACCGCGCCGATTTCATCCGCAATCTCGCGGAACGGCGCATAGTCCATCGTGCGCGGATACGCGCTCGCGCCGGCGATGATCATCTTCGGTTTGTGTTCGCGCGCAAGTTTACGCACTTCATCGAAGTCGATCAGTTCGGTGTCCTTGCGCACGCCGTAGGCCAGCGCGTTGTAGAGTTTACCGCTGAAGCTGACTTTCGTGCCGTGCGTGAGATGGCCGCCGTGCGCGAGCGACATGCCGAGCACCGTATCGCCCGGCTGCAGCACGGCCATGAACACCGCCATGTTGGCTTGCGCGCCCGCGTGCACTTGCACGTTCGCGTGCTCCGCTTTGAAGAGCGCCTTGAGCCGGTCGATCGCGAGCGTTTCGGCAACGTCGACATATTCGCATCCGCCGTAGTAGCGCTTGCCCGGATACCCTTCGGCATACTTGTTGGTCATGATGGAGCTCATCGCTTCGCGCACCGCTTTGCTCGCGTAATTTTCCGATGCGATGAGTTCCAAATTTTCGCGCTGACGGCGGTCCTCGTCTTGGATCGCAGCGAATATTTGCGGGTCTTCGGCTTCGATGTGGCTCAAGCTCAGTGTTTGCATTAGGGGTGTTCTTCTGCAGGCGTCGATTTTGCCATGCGGGCGAGCCCAGCGGCGGCTGCGCCCAAGCACGCGGCCAGTATCACCGGCACCCACCGGTACGGTAGATGGAGAGCGCGAAAAGCGCCGTCCAACAAACCGCAGACGCCCGCGAGCGCGCCAACCGCTTTTGCGGCGCCGCGATCCCGCCGGAAACCGCTCCCAGGACACTTTGGCCGGCCGAACCGAATGCACGATACCCAATCGATTCCGTGAGCGCGAAAACCGCGATACCCGCAGCCAGAACGGCATACCACGGAAACAGCGCGCGCAGCACCGGGATGAGCGGCATGCCTAGTGCGAGCTCAGCAAGTCCTGCGGCGTCTTCGCGTCCGTCACTTCGCCGCTTTCCAAAGCCTTGAGCGTACGTTCGCGCTGTGCGTCCGTATATTGGAAGAGCTGCTCGACGCGCCACGCATGGCGTCCACCGTCGAAGCCGGTGCTCAGAAAGACGTCGACCAAACGCTCGAGCATTTCCCAGCCGGTGAGGCGTTCCGAAAGCGCAATGACGTTGGCATCGTTGTGACGGCGTGCGAGTTCGGCTTGCAGCGGATCGAACACCGCGGCGCAGCGTACGCCGGGAACTCTATTCGCAGCCATCGCGATGCCCAAACTCGATCCGCACACCACGATGCCGCGCTGCGCTTGGCCCGATGCAACCGCTTCGCCGACGACGTACCCGAACTGCGGATAAT
>JBKPMZ010000402.1:0-7261 GCA_046732415.1 Vulcanimicrobiota bacterium | reverse complement strand
GCCGTTGTTCGTCGTGCAAAATCCGCGGGATGCCGGGCCGATCCCGTCGATGCCTGGGGTGCACCGGTACATCGTCGAGGGCGCAGCGCACGAGGCGGCGCTGCTCGACGCGCTGGGCGTACGCAGTGTCTTGCTGTTCGGCATTCCGCAAACCAAAGATGCGGTTGCAAGCAGCAACTACGATCCGAACGGCGTCGTGCAAAGCGCCGCGCGCGCAATCAAAGATGCGGTCGCGCACATGCTGGTCATCGCCGATCTCTGCAACTGCGAATACACCGACCACGGGCATTGCGGGATCATCGACGATCGCGGCGAGGTAGACAACGACGCGACGGTGGAGTTGCTCGTTCGCACCGCGCTCACGTACGCGCGCGCGGGCGTCGACGTGATCGCTCCGTCGGACATGATGGACGGCCGCGTGCGGGCGATTCGCGAAGCGCTCGACGCCGAAGGCTTCGAGCATGTGGCGATCATGGCGTACAGCGCGAAATACGCGTCCGCATTCTACGGACCGTTCCGCGAAGCGGCGGATTCCACGCCGCAATTCGGCGACCGGCGTTCCTATCAGATGGATCCGCCGAACGCGCGTGAAGCGCTGCGCGAAATCGCGCTCGACATCGAAGAAGGCGCCGACGTCGTCATGGTCAAGCCGGGCCTACCGTATCTCGATATTTTGCGCGCCGCTCGCGATGCGTTCGACGTGCCGCTGGCCGTGTACAACGTCAGCGGCGAGTATTCGATGCTCAAGGCGGCGGCGCAAAACGGCTGGATCGACGAAGATCGCGCCGTCGACGAACTGCTCGTCGGATTCGTGCGCGCGGGCGCCGACGTCATCATCACCTACTTCGCAAAGGACTACGCCGCCCGGCATGCCCCGCGCTGAGGTGCCGCTCGGCGTCGTGCTGCTGGCGGGCGGGCAAGCATCGCGCCTGCCCGGCAAACTCGAGCTGGATGCGGGCGGTGTGCCGCTGCTGCTCCGGGTCTACGGGAACGTCCGAGATGCCGGCCCCGTGTACGTTTCCGCGGCCGGCGGCTTCCCCGCCGGGATTGACCGCGCGCTGGACTGTCCGATCATCGTGGACCGCTGGCCCCACCGCGGACCGCTCGCCGCGCTGGACAACATCCTGCCGCACGTGCGCGAACCGCGGGTGTTCGTCGTGGCGGGGGACGCGCCGTTCGTAACGGCGGAGGTGGCGGCCGAGCTTGCAGCCGCCTGGGAGCCCGGCCTTCAAGCCGTCGTCCCCGTGAATGCCCAGGACTACCTCGAGCCGCTCTGTGCCCTCTACGACCGTGCCGCCCTGCTGGCCGCCGCCCGCGAGGTGCTGGCGCAGGGGTCGGGAGGCGTGGCGGCCGCCGTCGAACGACTCCATGCCAAGCGCGTGCGGCTTTCGAACGAACGCGTTTTTGCCAACGTTAATACGGCAGCCGATTGCCGCTTCTTGAAAGTGTAAAAAGAACAACCTTGCGTCTGGAACGATCGATCTCCGCATTCGCGCGGGCTCGCGGTATTATCGCGGGCGGCGTCAACTCGCCCGTGCGCGCATTTCGCTCGGTGGGCGGCTCGCCCGTCTTCATGAAAAGCGGTCAAGGTGCATTTCTGTGCGACATCGACGGGCACGAATACATCGACTACGTGCTCTCATGGGGTCCCTTGATTCTCGGCCACGCGCATCCGGCCGTCGTCAAAGCGATCACGCAAAGCGCGCAGCGCGGCAGTTCCTTCGGCGCCCCCACCGAAGCGGAATCGGACCTGGGTGAACTGATTCGCGCGATGATGCCGTCCGTGGAACGCGTGCGCTTCACGTCAAGCGGCACGGAAGCGACGATGAGCGCCATCCGGCTCGCGCGCGGCTACACGGGACGCGACAAGATCGTAAAATTCGCCGGCTGCTATCACGGTCACGGCGATTCGTTTTTGATCGCCGCGGGAAGCGGTGCGCTCACCAACGGCATGCCCAACTCGCCGGGCGTGACGCGCGGCGTCGCGCAAGACACGATCGTTCTTCCGTACAACGACGCGCACGCGGTTGCCGCCGCGTTCGACGCCAATCCGCGCGCGATAGCCGCGGTGATCGTGGAGCCGTACGCCGGAAACATGGGGCTCGTTCCGGCAAAACCGGCATATTTGCAAACGCTGCGCAACCTTTGCAGCCAACACGGCGCGCTGCTCATTTTCGACGAAGTGATGACGGGTTTTCGCGTTGCGCGCGGCGGCGCGCAAGAGCGCGAAGGCGTCGTTCCCGATCTCACGACGCTTGGAAAGGTGATCGGCGGCGGACTCCCCGTCGGAGCGTTCGGCGGACGTGCGGAGATCATGACCGAACTCTCGCCTGACGGCGCGGTATATCAGGCCGGTACGCTCTCGGGAAATCCGCTCGCTATGGCGGCCGGCATCGCAACACTGCGCGCGATTCAATCCGACGCAACGCTGTACGAACGCCTTGAAGTGCTTTCCAAACTGCTCTGCGACGGATTGCACGAAGTCTTCGAAAAGCACGGCGTCCCGCACTACAGCACCTACGCGGGATCGATGCTCTGCACGTTTTTCAGCGAAGGTCCGGTGTACGATCTGGAGAGCGCGATGAAAAGCGACACGGCGTTTTACGGCCGGTTCTTTCATGCCATGCTCGACCGCGGCGTGTACATGGCGCCCTCGCAATTCGAAACGGCGTTCATGTCGAGCGCGCACACCACGCGCGAAGTCGAACGCACGATCTCCGCTGCCGACGAGGCGCTGCGCGCGCTCAGCGAGCCCGTGAGCCGCTGATGCTCAATCCCATCGAGTCGCGCAACCGCGCGACGGTGCGGTTCGAACTCAATGAGGTTGCCATTCCGCGGCTGTTCGCGTACCATCGCGCCCTGGCGGCGGCGCTGGCCGCGGGCAAAGACGTCATCACCTCGCACGGCATCGCGGGGCTGCTCGGCCACACGATAGCCTCCACGCAAATTCGCAAGGATCTTTCCGCCCTGGGGCCGCTCGGCCGCCGGGGGCAAGGGTATGCGATAAAACCGTTAGTGGAGCAACTTGCGCTGGTTCTAGGATTGGAGCGGGACTGGCGCATCGCCATCGTCGGATTCGGATACCTGGGGCACGCGTTCGCCACGTTCGTGGCGGCTCGGGAAGAGCGGTTCAAGGTCGCAGCAATCTTCGATCGCTCGCCGGCCGTTATCGGACAGAGGTGGCAAGATACACCGGTGCACGACGTAAGAGAAATGGAAGACGTGCTCTCGACCGCAGACTGCAACATCGGCGTCATCGCCGTTCCGGCACAAGCCGCGCAACCCGTGGCGGAACGCCTCGCGGCCAAGGGCGTACGCGCGCTGCTGAACTTTGCACCGGCGTCGCTCAAACTGCGCGAACCGGTGATCGTGCGCAACATCGACCTGGCGGGCGAACTCTCCATTCTCACCCATCGCCTCACGTTCGATGAGTCTGCTCGAGCGGGGTATACCGTCTAAGAACTATGCCGCTCGTTTGCCTTGGGCTCTCACATCATACGGCGCCGCTTGAAGTGCGCGAACATCACGCATTTCCGGCCGCGCGTATGGAAGCGGCGCTCGTGGCGTTACGCGAATACGAGGCAGTGCGCGAAGCGGTCATGCTGCAGACCTGCGGCCGCTTGGAAATTTACGCCGACGTCGCAGACTATGAAGCGGGCGTCGCGCAACTCAAATCGTTCCTGCTGAATTTCCGCCACGGCATGACGGCGTACGACATCGAGTCGTACCTGTACACGCTGCTCGGGCATCAAGCGGTCGAACATCTCTTCCGCGTGAGCACGGGTTTGGATTCCATGCTCATCGGCGAAGCCGAGATCCTCGGGCAAGTCAAAGACGCGTACATCGCGGCGCAGCAAGCGCGTTCGCTCGGCAAGACGCTGCACCGTTTGTTCCGCGACGCCATGAGCGCCGGAAAGGCCGCGCGCTCGCAAACGCGCATCGGCGACGATTCGACCTCGATCGCGACGGCCGCGATAGACTTGGCAAAAAAAGAATTCGGCACGCTCGCCGATCGCAACGTGCTCATCGTCGGCGCCGGCAAAATGGCGCGCACCGCGGCCAAACGCCTGCGAGGCGAAGGTACGCACAATTTGGCGGTGAGCAATCGCACCGCGAAAAACGCCCACGATCTCGTCAAGGAAATCGGCTTCGGACACGCAGTCGAACTGCCCGGCATGGTGGATGCGCTCACCTCGGCGGATATCGTCCTTACGTCGACCGGCGCATCGCACTTCGTGCTCACGCCCGAGATGGTGGAGGCCGCGATGTCTCGCCGGCCCGGGCATCGTCTGTTCATCGTCGACATCGCCGTGCCGCGCGACGTGCATCCCGACGTGGCGCGCATAGACGGCGTCACGCTCGTGGATATCGACGGTCTCAAATCGCGCGTGGAACACACGCTGGAGATGCGGCGCGAGGCGATACCCCAAGTCGACGAAATTATCGCCGAATACATCGAGCGTTTCGGCCAGTGGTACCACTCGCGCGTCGCCGTGCCGGTGATTGCCTCGCTCACGCAAAAAGCGGAAGCGATTCGCGCGGCTGAATTGGAGCGCTTGTTCCTGCGCTGTCCGGCGCTGAGCGAGCGCGAAAAAATGCTGATCACGGGCATGTCGATGACGATCATCTCCAAATTGCTGCACACGGTCGTCACGAAGATCCGCGACAAAGCACTGAGCAATCATTCCGAAGCGCTGGCCGACGTGCGCTTGTTGGACGAACTCTTCGAACTCAACGTCGCCGAAGAACTGGCGAAAGTGCGCCCGGCCACGCCGGCGCTCGACGTCGAGGAATAGTACGAACCTTTCCGGCAAGCGCGTTCTGGTAACGCGTCCCGCACACCAAAGTGCGGAACTCGCGCAGATGCTGCGCGACGCGGGAGCGGAGCCTGTGCTTGCGCCGGCAATAGCACTCGTCGAGCCCGACGATCGCGCGTCCGCGGAACAAGCCGTCGCGCGCGCCGCGCAATACGCGTGGGTCGTGTTTACGAGCGCCAACGGCGTACACGCGTTCTTCGACGTGCTGCGCTCCCGCCGCGAGGACGCGCGCACGTTCGGCAAGGCGAAGATCGCCGCGATCGGCATCAAAACCTCGCAAACGCTGCTGCAATACAACGTCTACGCCGATCTCGTGCCGCAATCGTACGTCGCCGAAGACCTCGCGCAGGCGCTGATCGCGGCGACCAATAGCGGCGATACGATTCTCGTCTACCGAGCCGAAGAAGCGCGCGACGTGCTGCCGCTGCGCTTACGCGAAGCGGGGCGCGCCGTCGACGTTGTGGCGGCGTATAAAACGGTCTTTACGAACGACCCGCAGTTTGCGCAGCGCGTCGCGTACTGCGATGTTCTCACGTTTACCAGCGCAAGCACCGTACGCGGTTTCGTGCACAACCTGCACGGCGCCGATGCGGCGGCACGAGCTGCGCGCGGCAAAGTCGTGGCATGTATCGGGCCCATCACCGCAGACGAAGCCCGCAAGCACGGGCTCGACGTGGCGGTGACAGCCGACGAATTTACTGCGAGCGGCCTCGTGGCCGCGCTGCAGGCAGCCGCATCGGCCACGTGACGCAAGCGATCGTCGGCATCGTCTTTGCGGCGGCCGTTGCGATTGTCGCGTGGCGCGCGCGTGCGTTGACGAAAAGCGGCGCGCTCGCCGCGTGGATCGTCGGCGCGTGCGTGTTCGGCGCGGGCGGCTGGCTGTACGCGGCGATTCTGTTTGCGTTTTTCATTCCGTCGACGCTGCTCTCGCGCATCGGGCGCGCGCGCAAACGCGAGCTCGTGGACATTGCCAAACACGGCGCGCGCGATGCGTGGCAAGTCGTCGCGAACGGCGGCGTCGCCGCGCTGTGCGCAGTGCTGGCGGCCGCGACACACGCGCAGCCGATTGCGGCTGCGTTCGCCGGTGCGTTTGCCGCGGCGTCAGCGGACACGTGGGGCACGGAGATCGGCACGCTCGCGAAGATGCGCCCGCGCTCGGTTCTTTCACTCAAACCGCTGGCTGCGGGTTTGTCGGGCGGCGTTACGTTTGCCGGCACGCTCGCCGAGATCGGCGGCGCACTTGCCGTCGGTTTGGTGGCGTGGGCCTGCGGCGCCGGTGCCTGGTGGATCGTCGCAGCGGGCGGATTCGCCGGCGCGATTGCGGACTCGCTGCTGGGTGCGAGCTTGCAAGAACTTCGCTATTGTCCGCGCTGCGCACGCGAATGCGAAACGGACCCGCACGTCTGCGGCTCCTCGACGATCCTACGGCGAGGGACGCCGTGGATGTCGAACGACGCAGTTAATGCCTGCGCGACGGCCATCGGCGCCCTCGTTGCCGGATGGATTGCGATCGCCGCGCGTTAAGCGCCGGTCTTCGCTTTTCCGTACGTTTTCTCGAGATAGGCGATAATCGCGTCGTCGTCGTCTGCGATCGTTACCTGGCCGTCGACGAGCACCGGTATACCGGTTTGACCCGAAACCTCTTGCACCACCGTACGCTGAGCGTGGTCGCGAGGCACGTTGACGTTTTTATAGTCGAGCAGCAAGTCGGTAAGTTTATTGCGCACGCGCGCACAGTACGGGCACCACTCGGCTTGATAGAGGACGATGTTTGTGTCTCGCAACGTTGCTTCTCCTGATTGCTTGGTTCGGCTTGGCCGGTCACGGCCGCCGTGGTAGTCTCGTTGTGTAGCTCGGAGCGCGAATCGAATGGTGCAGCGGACCTTGGACGGCAACCGGCTTTTGTGGCGGGCGCTTGCGGCGTCGCTGGGCCTGCATGTGCTCCTGGCGCTCTTCCTTCCCGTTTGGACGGCGCAACTCTCCGGAGGGTTGCAGCCGATACAGGCGATCTCGTTTGCCCCCATCATGCGCGTCCAAATCCAGCGGCCCTCTGCGAAAGCGCTGCCCGCCGCGCTGCCGCGTACCAAGCGGCGCGCAGCCACCGTATCGTTCGCACGAACGAAGGCCGAACTGAGCGCGCCGCGCCAGCGGCCCAGCGCGCACCCCGCAACGCAAACCGGTCCCACCGGACACCTCGCCGCGGCGCCGAGACTGGTGGCGCAGCATCAAGCGCCAATCTACGCGCGTCCGGCTGCTACGGCCGATGTTTCCGCACACCAAGCGGCGCCCGCGCCGTCGCCGCAGCCGCAGGCCAGTCAGGCTGAGCAGACCGTGAACGGCACGGGTCAGAACGATCGCGGCGGTGTGCTCCCGCTGGGAGCCACGCAGCCACCCGTACTCGATCCCGGCGTGCGCGCGCAACTCGCCCAGCGGTTCGGCGTGCA
>JBKPMZ010000401.1:0-4309 GCA_046732415.1 Vulcanimicrobiota bacterium | reverse complement strand
ATTTCGACGGCGAGCGCTTGTATTCGGTGAACATCAACGACACCGCGCTTCCGCGATCGGCGGCACCCGAATCATACCTGCGCGCGCTGCGCATTCTGGGCACGCTGTATTTTCTCTCACCGCAATTTATCGCCGAAGGCGGACGCATCGACGACGGCGGCGTGGTGATGTTCCAAGGCAAACGCTGCCGCCGTATCTATATTTCCGAAAAAATCGCCTCGCAGATGCAGGTCTTCGTCGATCCGCAAAGCGGCCTGGTGGCGGGTGCGGCCGACGTGAACGGCGATGCGAGTTACTCGATGCGCGACTACCGGCGCGTGGGTGCGTTCATGCTGCCGTACGAAATCTATCGCAACGGCTCGCCGCTGGAGCACTACATCACGCGTCGCATCGTCGATGCCCCGCTCGACAAGCCGCAAGGATTGACGCCGTCCATTGCGTCCTCACCGGCGGGCATGCCGCTGGAGCCGGGCAGTACGACGCCGATCGGCACGTGTTCCGTGGGCGGTTTCAGCGTGAAATGCTTGATCGACACGGGCAATTCCGCATTGTCCATGAGTTTGGAACTGGCCGAGAAATTGCACCTGGAACCGATTGGCATGATGCACATCGCCGGCCTGGGCGACTACGCGACCGAAGTGGTTCGGGCGGGGCCGCTCAAGATGGGCAACGTGCAGTTCGGCGACGCGAACTACGTCGTACTGAGCGACATCAACCGCTACGGGTATGACGTGGTCATCGGCGCGGACGTGCTCGCCAGCATGCCGATCACCATCGACTACGCCAAACACGCGCTGTACTTCGGCGGTGAAACGCCGGCGGATATGGACGGCACCACGGTTCCGCTCGCGTTTCAAAACTTCGTGCCGGTGGTGAACGTCACGCTCGGTGAGCTTCCGACCGCGCTTGCCGTGGATACCGGCGACCAGTCGAACATCAATCTGGCGTATCAGTATTACCAGCAGCATCCTTCGCTCTTTCAAGCGACGAAAACCGAACACGTGAGCGGCGTGGGCGGAACCAGCGAAGAACTGATCGGGCAGATTTCCAGCGTTCGCATCGGTACGCTCACCGCCGAGAATCAACAGATCGGCACGACGAAGATCCTCAAAGGCACCGCGAACGGCCATTTGGGCGCAGCATTTCTTTCGAAGTATCGCATCACGCTCGACTACGCGCATCAACTGCTGCGGCTGCTCCCGAAAACGGTCAAACACTAGGTGCGCATCGCCGCCAAAGTCAAACCGGGCTCGAAAGTGCCCGGCATCAGCGTGCACGGTGGTTCTCTGGTTCTTCGCGTGCGCGAACGAGCCGTGGAAGGCGCGGCGAACGACGCCTGCATTCGCACGCTCGCGCAAGCACTCGGAATCGCACCATCACACGTACGCTTGCTGCGCGGCGCACACTCTCGCGATAAACTTTTCGACGTCGACGGCATTGCCGAGGCCGAAGCTCGCACGCGCCTGGGTTTGTAGGGTATGATAGCCCCATGCCGGAGGTTGAACTGCAACGGTCGCTCAGCGTACCCGCCGTTCCGGCGCGCGCAGCAGCATCGTCCATCATGCACGCGATCGAAGAACAGCGCGCAGAATGGCGTGAATTCGCGCTGTACCTGAATTTCGGCAGCCTGGGGTTGCCGGACGTGGGATACGTCGCCATTCCGGTGGCGATTACGGGCGTAACGGAGTCGCTCGAACCGCGCCACGAAATCCGTTTCACGATGAAAGCGCTGCGCGGTCCGGAAGGTTTCCCGAAATTCAACGGAGCGATAGGCATCGACGCGACCGGCCCCTCGAACGCGCAGGTATGGTTGGCGGGAACATATGACGTGCCGGCGCATGGCTTGGGCACATTCTTCGACAAAACACTCGCGCGCGGCTCGGCGGCAAAAACGCTGGAAAACATGCTCGAGGAACTCGCGAACGCGATCGAAGCAACGGTGCAGCGGCGCGAACGCGCAGACGCACGATACCGCGTCATCTTCAATACCGGAGACTAGCGTGAACGAATTGGCGGATCGCCAGTGCATTCCGTGCCGCGGCGGCGTACCGCCGATGGAACGCGCGCAAGCGGAGCAATTGCTCTCGCAACTCGGCGAGGGGTGGGAATTGCGCGACAACGGCTACTTGTTTTTGGAGAAAACGTACCGCTTCAACGATTTCGCGCACGCGCTTGCATTCGTCGACCGCGTCGGCGCGCTCGCCGAAGAGCAAGCGCACCATCCCGACATTCATTTAGCGTGGGGACGCGCGACGATTTCGATCTGGACGCACAAAATCAAAGGACTGACCGAAAGCGACTTCGTGTTTGCGGCCAAGTGCGACCGCGTGTAGACGTGGCCTCGATACCTCGGCCGTGCTTCGATGCCTCAGCATGACAGACTAAAAAGAAACGGTCATGCGCTCGGCGCAGAACGCGGCGCAATCTTCCGACGGGATCGGACGCTTGAGATGGTAGCCCTGCACTTCGTCGACGCCGAGCGCGCGCACCTGGTCGAGCGTGAGCTGCGTTTCGATGCCTTCCGCAATCGACGTGAGGCCGAGATTCTGCGCAAGCGTAACGATCGCTTTGACGATTGCCTCGTCGTGCGACCCGGGAAGCAGATCGCGAATGAAGGCCTTGTCGATCTTTAGCGTATCGATGGGGAAACGGCGCAAGAAACTGAGCGAGGTATAACCGGTTCCGAAGTCGTCCACGGAAAGACGCAGGCCCAAACTCTTGAGTTCGTTGAGCAGCGCGATGCCGCCGGTGATATCGCGCATGATCGAACTTTCCGTCAGTTCCAGTTCCAGGCGCTGCGGATCGACGTTCGTGTTCTTGAGCGTGCCGGTAATGGCGGCGATGAGTCCGGCGCGTTCGAATTGACGTGCAGAAATGTTCACGCAAACGCGCGGCACGTTCACGCCGGCTTCGTCCCACTTCGACAAATCGGCGCAAACGTTCGCGAAGACCCACTCGCCGACTGCGTCGATGGACCCCGACTCTTCCGCGAGCGGAATGAAATGATCGGGCATCAGCAGGCCGAGCGTGGGATGCTGCCAGCGCACGAGCGCTTCGAAACCGGTGAACGCCATGTCGGACGCGCGGAAGATCGGCTGATAATAGAGCAGCAACTGGTTGCGATCCATGGCACTGCGCAAATCGCGTTTGAGCGTGATGCGTTCGGCCGACGAAACGAGCATACCGGGCGCGAAGAAGCGCCAGGTGTTGCGTCCGCTCTGCTTGGCGGTGTACATCGCCGCTTCGGCGGCGGCCATGAGCGAGGCGCCGTCGGTGCCGTCGTCGGGATGCAAACTCGCGCCGATACTTGCGGTGAGGTACACTTCCAAGTCCGCTGCCGAATACGGTGCGTCGAACGCGTCGTGCACGCGCTGCACGAGCATCTCCAGCGCACCGCGGCCGGCCATTTCGACCAGCAGCATGACGAACTGATCCTCGCCGACGCGTGAAACGGTTGCCCCTTTATCGGCGATGCGTACCAAACGCGCACCAACCGCGCGTAAGATCTCGTCGCCATTGGCCGTGCCGTACGAATCGTTCACGTCCTTGAATCGGTCGATGTCGACCGATATCACCGCGATCTGTCCTTCGCGCCGGTTCGTCAGTTCGATGGCTTGCGAGAGACGGTCTTCAAGCACCGCGCGGTTCGGCAAATCGGTCAACGGATCGTACTGCGCGAAATACGCCAGGCGCTGTTCGGCGACTTTACGTTCGGTGATGTCGAACGACACCGCGATCGTCCCGACGATCCGGCCGTCCAAGTCGCGCAGCGGCTCGACGTGGCAATGCAGCGTCTTGCCGCCCCAAATGTATTCGTATTCGGACGGCACGCCCTGCAGTGCGCGCAGGTGCGCGCGCCGCGCGGGAAAACGCGACTCGTCGGCGATGAGCGGCGAACTGGCAATGCGCGTACTGATCATCGCATCGGGGTTCATGCCGAGTTGCCCGAGCTGCGCGCCTTCGACCGACGTAATCGTCAGCGTGGTATCGCACGTAATGACCAGCGCCGGCAACTGTTCGAACAGCAGGCGCAGACGCATCTCGCGCTCGCGCAGCTGCACTTCCATCGCCTGACGCGCGCGCCGGATCTCGGAGTCGCGCAGCGCGCGATCGGCGGCGGGGCCCAGACGCTTGAGATTATTTTTGAAGATGTAGTCGTACGCGCCGCGACGGATCGTTTCCACTGCCGCTTCTTCGCCGATTGCGCCAGAAACGATGAGACACGGCACGTCGACGTGCAACTGCGCGAGCAGATCGAGCATTGCGGACGCGCTGAACTGCGGCATCGAATAATCGCACAGAATGAGAT
>JBKPMZ010000400.1:0-5456 GCA_046732415.1 Vulcanimicrobiota bacterium | reverse complement strand
CTTTCAGATCGATCGAATACGCGAACATCGCCGAAAAAAGCCCGGGACCGATAAGCATGGCGATGCTGCGCATGCTGCCGAGCGCGCCTTGCAACTCGCCTTGTTCGCTTACGGAGACGCGGTGCGTCATGAGCGACTGCGCGGGCGGGCCGGCCAGCCCCCACAGCGCCATGAGTGCAATGGCAATGAGCAGCACGATGCCGTTGGGCGCGAATCCGGTGAGTGCGAACGCGCACGCGCCAAAAGCAAGACCGGTGATGAGCGCGCGCCGCTCGCCGAGCCAACGCACCGCGGGCTGCATGACGACGCTTTGGACGAGCGCGATACTCAGGCCGACGACGGCGAGCGACCAGCCGACCTGCGCCAAGTTCCATTTGTACCTGAACATGACGTACAGCGTGAACACGACCGGCAACACTTCGTGAGCAACATATTCGATGAAGTTGATCACCGCGAGTTTGGCAAGTTCGGGATGCGAGCGCAGCATGCGCAGCGCGCCGAACGGATTGGCGCGTTCCCACGCGAATCGCGCTTGCCGGTGTTCGGCCTTGAGCGATTCGGGCAAGACGAAGAATCCGTAGAGCGCATTGGCGATGCTCATGCCGGCGCAGACCCAAAACGGCAAGCGTGGATCGATGTTGCCGAGCACGCCGCCGATCGCCGGACCAACGATGAAGCCAACGCCGAACGCCGCGCCGACCAGCCCCATTGCGCCAGCGCGTTTTTCACGTGTGGTGACGTCGGTGATGTATGCGTACGCGGTGGTGATGCTGGACGTCGTCATGCCGGCGATGACGCGCCCGGCGAACAGCCACCAAATCGTCGGTGCGAGCGCCATGATGAAGTAGTCCAAACCCGTACCGAGGTTCGAAAGAATAATCACCGGGCGGCGGCCGAACCGATCTGAAAGCATGCCGAGCAGGGGCGAGAAGATGAGCTGCATGAGCGCGAACACCGTGCCGAAGACGCCGAACCATTCGGCCGCGTCCGCCATGTGGCCGCCGAGAAACGTGAGTACGAGTTTGGGCAGCACGGGTGCGAGAATGCCGAACGCCAGCATGTCGAACGACACGGTTATCAGGATGAACGCGAGCGCCGCCTGACGATTTTTCACGATGCAATCTCCTTGGGCGCAATTTCAAGCGTTTGGAACCACAGTTCGACCGCGCGGTTCACGCGCGCGCGTTCGCGGGTGGCGCACAGGTCGAGCAAAAAGCCGCGAAAGCCGGCAAGCACGAGCGTTGCATACGCTTGCGCTTCGCTGGCTTTCCAGCCGGCCGCGAGCAGCGGTTGCGCGATGAACGCGAGCCAGTCGGCGACGACGCGCTTGAGGAATGCGGCGTAGCGTTTGCGGTCTTGCAGCGCGAGGCCATACACTTCGAAAAACAAGCGGAACAGCGCCTCGCATTTCGGATCGCTGATCGCCTTCCAAATTTCGCGGCACGCTTGCGCGGGCGTGGCGGCATTGGCCATTTGCAGCCGGCTGACGAGCGCGCGCTGGCGTGCTCCGGCGGCGGCCAGTACTTCAGTGACGAGATCTTCTTTGGACGAGAAGAAGTAGAGCAGCAGGCGCGGGCTGCAGCCCACGGCCTCAGCCAGCGGGCGCAGCGAGAGTTGCGAGACGCCGTGCTCGTACACGTAGTCGACGATGCGTTCGAGCAGTTCGGCGCGGCGATGCTCGTCGGGCGTGCGGGACATGCCGGTACTCTAGCATACTTGAAACGAGTGTTTCAAGTATGTTTGGGATGCATTTTTTCGCCGATGTACGCTTTTAACTGCGCGCCGAAATCGCCGACGATGGTGACTTGCTCCAGGTCGATCGGCGTGAGCGGCAACTGCAGGCGCAGCGCATCGCGCCCGCCCATCGACCACGGCACTACGCCGCAGAAGAAGAACCCGAGCCGTTCCACGGCCTCGCACAGCGCCGGCGTCGCGGGATCTTCCAGTGGAAGATTGACGTAGATTGCGCCGAGCCGTCCGAGATTCCGCAAATCGGAAACCGCTTGCGCCACGTGCTCGGCCGTCGCGGCACCGATCGCGGCGACGTCGATGGTGGCGAACCCCTCGCCGCGCACTGCCTGCACGTGCACTTCGTCTTCGCCCGTGGCCGGTTCGCCGTCGCGCACGTCGATTGGCAAAGCGAGATTCGCATAGATCGTTTCGATGATCGCGCGATGCTGCGGCGGTGCGTAGATTGCGCGCAATTCGCGCAATCCGAGCGGTTTGAAATACACGGTAAAACTTTGCCGCTGTCCCGCGCCGGTGACGCGCATGCCTTTGGGCACGAACGTCGCGGGATCGCCGCCGAGGACGATGGCGCACAGATGCGCGCCGAACTTCGCGCTTTCAGACTGCGTGCGCCCGTGCGTCGTCACCGGCTCGCTGTAGTACGCCGCGAAACCCAGGCGTATCGCTTCGTCTTCGGCCGCGTGCCGCAAGCGTTCCAGCAAACCGCGTCCGCGATGCGCGGGATTCACGATGGCCGCGCATCCGTCGGCAATCGGCGCGCCGGGAAGCGGATCGAGCGCGTAATGGCCGACGATCTCGCCGCTTTCACCGACGGCGACCATGGAAATATATGCGTTGCTTTCGTTGAGTTCGATGAGCCGGTGCGGCACGTACACCGCCGGGAAAATGTAATGATAACCCCACGTGCGATAAAAGGCTTGCGCTACGCCCGGCGCATCTTCGGGCGCAAAGCGCCGCACGGTGTACGTTTGCTCGGGTGCGAGCGGCACGGAATCTTCCGGAGGCGGCTGTTCGCCGTCGTGCGGAATGCCGTGCGGGCGCTGCACCGCGAGTTGCAGCTCGCTGCCGGCGCGGCCGTGCAGTTTCCAATGCGCGCTGTCGACGCGGTCCACAATGTCGAGCCAGTGCGGATCGCGCCGCGCGGTGGAATCGTCGAGCGGCAGTCCGCGTTCGATGAGCGAGACGAGCAGCTGCGCCGGCGTCCATGCCGTTCGCACGTGAATCGCTTCACGTTCGCCCACGAGCGCGTCGCGTACGATGAGTTCGAACGCGAGCTGCGCGGCCCGCGATAACTCTGTGCGTTGCTTGTCGTGCAGTTCTGCGCGCGCGGCGGCGTCTTGCACCACGAGTGCGGCCAGTGCGCCGTATTCCACCTGCGCCGGAAGGCGCACATCGACAATCCGTTCTCGTAAACCCATCGCGGTAGCTTCGCGCAACACGCCGCAATGTGCTTTAATGGGGGCCATGGCCGCTTGGATGCAGACGCTCGAGCGCTGGCACGACTTTCACCTGCTCATTGGGACGGCCGCGGCGACGCTGATGGGCCTGACGTTCGTTTCCGTGACGCTCGCACCCGAAGTGATCGCGGATCGCACGTCGACCGTGGTGCGTGCGTTCACGACGCCTATCGTCGCGTTTTTCGCGACCGGGCTGCTCGTTTCGCTCGTTCTGCTGGTTCCGGGGTTGACTGAAATCGCCGCCGGCGCGCTGCTCGCAGTATTCGGCGCCGGAGGTATGGCATACATGTTCAGCACCGGCGTACACCGGCAATGGCGCGAGTTGGAACTGGGCATGGACGACTGGTTTTGGTACATGGGTTTTCCGGTAGTGAGTTACGCAGCGATCCTGGCCGGCGCGATTGCGCTGTTCAAAACGGCGCCATGGGCGCTGTACGCGTCGGATGCGGGAATTTTTGCGCTGATGATCGTGGGCATCCGCAACGCGTGGGACGTGGTGCTGGCGATCGTGCGGCAAACGCAGCGCTAACGCGGTGCGGTAACCGTTGTCGCGCGCGTCATCAAAATAATTGGAACGGCAATCAGCGCGGGAATCGCGAGCATCAGCAGCAGATCGCGGTACGTGAGGATGCCCGCCTGCTGCGCAATCGCGCCTTGCAAATGAATCATGAGTTCGTGCATGTTCACGTGCTGCGCGGCTTGCTGCACCGCGACGTTGCGCCGGTTCACACCGCCGGCCAGGCTGCTCCACCAGAACGCATCGCGCCGCGCTTGCATGGCGGTGACGATGGCGATGCTGACGGCGCCGCCGATCTGCGCGCTTAAGTTGAAGATTGCCGCGCCGTAGCCCAGTTCGCGCTGCGGAAGCCCGCGCAGCGAGATGATGCCGAGCGGCGTCCACAAGAACGCGAACGCGATGCCGATAAACACCATCGCCGGAACGAACGAGTATGCGTCGCTGAGTGAGGTGATCGATTGCGCGATGGCGTACGTGCCGCCGGCGAGTACAAGAAAGCCGAACGATGCTGCAACGCGCGGCGCAATGAGCCCGCGCTGCAATAAGAACGTGCTGAGGGGCGCGAGAATCGCGGTGGGCAAAGCGCGCAGTGCGAGCAGCATGCCGGCGCCAAGCGCGGTAAAGCCAAGCGCGTTCTGCAGATAAAGCGGCAGAATCAACAGCGATCCGAACAGGTTCGCGCCGAGGGCAAACGTTGCCAGCGCCGCCAGCGCGAGATTGCGATGGCGCAGCGTGCGTAGTTCCAGTACGGGATGCTCCGTGCGCAGCGCATGGTAGACGAACCACACCAAGCCGATCGCCGCCCAGAACGCGGTAATGCGAATGCCGGGATCGTCGAACCATTGTTTGATTTCACCGCGTTCCAAGAAGTATTGCAGGCACGCGAGTCCGCTAACCAGCAGAAAGATGCCGAGCACGTCTATGGGTTTGCGCTCCGACGGCCATTCGCGCAATGTGGACCCCAGCGCGATCATGCAGAATACGCCCAGCGGTAAGTTGATGAAGAAGATCAGCGGCCAATTGTATTGATCGGTCAGCCATCCGCCAATCGTCGGTCCCAGGCCCGGACCGAGCACCGCGATCATGGCGAAGATACCCTGCGCCACCGCTTGCCGCTGACGCGGGAACGACGACACGAGTATCGCCTGCGACGTTGCGACCAGCCCGCCGCCGAACAAGCCTTGTACGACGCGTGCGACGATGAGCTGCGGGAACGTCGAGGCGAGGCCGCAGAGCGCGCTTGCGACGGTGAACCCCGCGATTGAAATGAGAAAGTAGCGCTTGCGCCCGAAGCGCAGCGAGAGCCACCCAGTGAGCGGGATAATGGCAATCGCGGCGAGCGAATACGCGGTGACGACCCAGCCGATCTCGTCGAACGTGGCGCTCAGGTTCCCGCCGATGATCGGCAGCGCGACGTTCACGATGGTCGAGTCGAGGAACTGCATGACCGCCGCGATGCTGACGCCCGCGACGACGATCACCAACCGCAGCCCGTGCTCTACATGGGTATCTTCAGTCATCCTGCGGACCTATTTCGCCACGCGCGGCAGTTTACTTTACGAGGATCCATACGACACGATCTGGTCGACACGGCGCTCGTTACGGGAAGGCACATCGGTAATTCAACGCAGAATGTAGGCAAGCAGGAGGCTGTACCGTCCGGGCGGTTCACCGTCCAGCAGCGTGCAGGTCATTATCGATGATCCTTTTCGCGTTTGTTATCTGGCTGGTTT
>JBKPMZ010000399.1:0-5468 GCA_046732415.1 Vulcanimicrobiota bacterium | reverse complement strand
GCTCGGCATCGTGACCGGCGTCGGCGAGGCGGCGGGCAAGCACTGGTTCGTCATCATCAGCGGTTTGCTGGGCCTGATCTCCGGCGCGCTCTCGATGGGCGTCGGAGAATATCTCGGTTCGAAATCGGAACGCGAAGTGGTACGCGCCGCGATCGACCTGGAACGGTCGGAAATGGAAGCGCATCCGGAAGACGAGTTCGCCGAGCAGGTCGCTTACTATAAACTCAAAGGCTTTAGCGCGGAAGAAGCGCACACCATCGTGCGCCGCCTCGCGCAGAATCCCGAAATCTATCTCTACGAAATGATGCGCGACGAGTTCGGCGTCGATCCGCGTATGGCGGAAAGCGCGAGCCTGCGCGGTCCGCTCGCCATGGCCGGATCGTTCACCATCGGCGCGGCACTGCCGATTATTCCGTACCTCACGGCGCTCAACGGGCGTACGACGCTGATTGCGAGTTTGCTGCTCGCAACTGCGGGGTTGTTCGGCATCGGTTTCTATGCCGGTACGCTGAGCGAACGCAATCCATGGCGCAAGGGTTTGGAGATCGTGCTGTTCGGAGCGGCGGTGTTCGTGCTCTCGTGGATCGCCGGACGGTTCATCCCACCGCTCTTCGGGCACGAACCCGCGGGGTTGATGCTCGGCTAGCTATTTCCACACGGTGCGTGCGACGCGCATCAGGTTTTCGCCGAAAATGCGTGCGACGTCGTTCTTGCCGTAGCCCATCGAGTGCAGGCATTGCGCGATCTCGCCGATCTGTTCCGGAGCGACGAACGCGCATGCGTACTGTTCAAGCGTCTGCGCGTCCCGCCCGAACATCTGCGGGCTTTGCCGCAGATACTCCAGCAGTTCGTCGTTGTCGAAGACGTAGTCCAGGCCGATACCGACGTGATCGATGCCCGCCAATCGCGCCACGTAATCGACGTTGCGCGCCACCGTTTCGCTTCTGGTGTCGTTGTCGCCCAAAAACGCGCCGACGCCGTTGATGCAGACGACGCCGCCTTTTGCCGCGCAGGCTCGGATCGCGTCGTCGCCGATGTTGCGCGGATGGTCGTGCAGCGCTCTTGGATTGGAGTGCGAGAAGACCACCGGTTCGCGCGATAGTTCGATCGCCTGCATCGCCGTACGCGCACCGGTGTGCGAACAGCACAGCACCATGCCCACGCGATTCATCTCCGCGATAACCGTTTCACCGAACGGCGTCAGGCCGCAGTCATCGTCCATGCAGCCGCCGCCCACGCGATTGTTCAAGTTGTACGCGATGAGCATCCAGCGCACGCCGAGATCGTAATACAACTGCACCATGCCGATCTGATCTTCTATTGCGTTGGCGCCTTCGATATCGAATACGATGCCGAGGCGTCCGGAGGCTTTGGCGCGCGCGACGTCGTCCACCGTTTGAACTAAAAGATAGGCGTCCGGCCGCGCGAGCAGCCAACGGCGGAAATGTGCGAGCATGCGCACGTGCTGTTCGATTACTTGTTCGCCGAAGCCGACGTTGATGCTCACGACCGTCACGCCGCTGCTGCGAAACCGTTCGAGTTGCGGCAAGAACTTCTCGTCACCGGGGCGCAGCGGAAGGCAGGTGTGATTATCCCAGACGACGCTATCGTGCAGCAGCGCGTGCATACGGCAAACTTGCGCGGAATGCGGCGGCCTCCCTTGCGGCGAAGCGGCGAGGCATGAAGCAAGTGTTCCGGCATGTTTTCTGTGCCGCCGTTGCGGCAGTCTGGCTCGCGGCGTGCAGTCAATCCGGGCCAACGACAGGCAGGGGCGAGGTGATGCGTATTGCCGTTCCGCAGGACGCGAAAACGCTCAATCCCCTTCTGGCATCGAATACGATCGACGGCTTCATCCAGCGTTTCATGTTCGAACCGCTGCTCTCGGCGAATCCGCAAGGCGATCCGGTCCCGATGCTCGCCGCGCAAGTGCCCACGCGCGAGAACGGCGGCATCAGTGCGGACGGCTTGACGATCACGTATCGTCTGCGACCCAACGCCAAGTGGAGCGACGGTCGCCCCGTTACCTCGCGCGACGTACGCTTTTCCTGGCAAGCGATCATGAATCCCGACAACAATGCCGTTTCGCGCAATGGATACGACGACGTCGCGTCCATCGGCACGCCGGATGACCATACAGTTGTCGTGCATTTGAAACGGCCGTTCGCGCCGTTTATCAGCACCTTTTTTGCCGAAAGCGACCAGCCGTACAGCGTTGTTCCGGCTCACGTACTGGCAAAGTATCCGAACATCAATCAAGTGCCGTTCAACTCCCATCCGGACGTTACCGACGGGCCGTTCAAATTCGTGCGCTGGGTCCATGGCGATCAAATCGTGCTAGCCGCAAACGACGGCTTTTTCATGGGGAAGCCGCAGCTGCGCCGCATCGTCATCCGCGTCGTCCCTGATGAAAACACGTCGGTGAACTTGCTGCGCACGCACGCCATCGACTATATGTTTCAGGCGTCGATTGCGACGTATCCGCAGCTGCGCACCGTGCCCGGAGTGCGCCTCGTGTGGGTCAACGTGAACGGCTACGAAGGGATGGCGTTCAATCTCAAGCACAAGCCGTTCGACGATCCGCGCGTCCGCTTGGCCGTTGCGTACGCCATCGACAAAGCGCAACTAGTGCGCGACTTGACGTACGGTCAGGAGAAGATCGCGACCGAGGATCTTCCCGATTGGATGTGGGCGTACAACCATGCCTTGCATCCCATACCGCACGACGTCGAAAAAGCGAAGGCGCTCCTGCGCAGCGCCGGCGTGAAACTGCCGTTGAACGTCGTGCTCGTCACCGATACCGCGAACGTCACCCATAAGCGTGAGGCAGTACAGGTACAAGCGATGCTGCAGCGCATCGGTATCCAGGCCGAAGTAAAGACGTACCCCGGCGATCTGCTCTACGCGCCCGCGGGCTCCGGCGGCATCGTGCACGGCGGCAATTTCGATCTCGCGCTCTGGCCGTGGTATGCGGGAACCGATCCGGACAATTCCTCGCAGTTCACATGCGCGTTCATGCCGCCGAACGGCTACAACGACGCGCGCTATTGCAGCCCGCAAATGGAAGCATTGCAGCATCAGGCGGTGAGCCACTACGATCGCGCGGCGCGCACGCAAGCGTATCACCGCATCGAAGCGCTGCTCGCGCGCGACAATCCCATACTCTTTTTCTGGTGGCAGCGCCAGCAAGAGGCACTCGCCTCCAACGTCAAGGGCTTCGCGCCGAATCCGGTCGTCGAGTCGTGGAACGCCTGGAAGTGGAGTCTCTGACCTACGACGTCGCGGTGGCGGGCCTCGGCGGCATGGGCAGCGCCGCTCTGGCGCATTGCGCGCTGCGCGGTGTGCGGGCGATCGGAATCGAACAATTCGAACCTGCGCACGACCTGGGCGCGTCCGGCGGCCGTACGCGCATCATCAGGCAGGCGTACTACGAGGACCCTGCATACGTGCCGATGCTGCTGCATGCGTACGAATTATGGCGCGATTTACAAATGCGCACCGGCGAAGATCTCATGCGTTTGACCGGGCTGCTCATGGCGGGCAGTGAGCGCAGCGAAGTGGTAAGCGGTTCGGCACGCGCCGCGCGCGCGTACGATTTGCCGGTGGAGTACCTCGATGAGAGCGATTTGCGTAAACGCTATCCGCAGTTGCGCGTAACGGAAGGTGAAGTTGGCGTGTTCGAACCCCGCGGGGGTGCGGTGTTTCCCGAACGCGCGATTCGCGCGCATCTGCGCGTTGCGCAGGATGCCGGCGCACACGCGCTCTTTGGGACGAGCGTTGTGCAATGGCACGCGGAGGCCGGCGCGATCGTGCTCGAGCTCTCCGGCGAGCGCCACATACGTGCGCGATCGCTCATCGTCACGCTGGGGCCGTGGTTCGGCGATGCGATGCGTCTGGCCGGCGTTACCCTGGAAATACAACGCAACGTCCAAGTGTGGTTCGCACCCTCGGTGCAAACGTACGGCGCAGACACGTTTCCCGCGTTCTTGCTGGAGCGCGAATCGCTGCCGGCGCCGTTGTACGGATTCCCCGATTTCGGCGATGGCGTAAAAGCGGCGTTTCATGGCTATGGTGCGATGACGCACCCGCGACGTCTCGACCGCGAGATCGATGCCGAACGCGACGTGCGGCCCGTGGCGCAAGCAATGGAATCGTGGATGCCGGGAGCCGCCGGGACGTATCGTGCAGGCAAGGCGTGTATGTATTCGCTCACTCCGGACCGGCATTTTGTCATCGATACCGATCCGCGCGACGCACGAATCGTGCTGTGCGGCGGTTTCTCCGGCCACGGGTTCAAGTTCGCGCCGGTAGTCGGTGAGATAGCCGCGCAGCTCGCGCTCGACGGCGAAACCTCGCACGACATCGCGTTTCTTTCGCTTCGCCGTTTCGCCCAATAACGAAAGCGCGGCCTTTCGACCGCGCTTTCTTTAGTATAAAAACGGAATGATTACGGTTTTTTGGTCTTGCTGGTCTTCGTGGTCTTGGTCGACTTGGTCGATTTCATGGACTTGGTCGACTTCGCGGACTTCGCCGTCTTTGCGGCCGGCTTGGCCGACTTCATCGACTTCATCGACTTGGTGGCCGTCGTCTTCGTCGTGGTCTTGGCTGCGGTCGTCTTGCCGGCGGCCATGGCGGTGCCGGTCATGAGGAACGCTGCCGCCATCATCGACGCGAGCAGTTTCTTCAACGTATATCCCTCCTTTCACAAAGAATAGGAGCGGTTGATTCGCCGGAGCGGGGGGCGGCCCTTTGCGGGCCGCTGCGTTATCTTGCCTTGCCCACCATGTTGCGCGAAATGACGAGCCGCTGAATTTGCTGCGTTCCCTCGTAAATCTGCGTGATTTTGGCGTCGCGCATCATCCGTTCGACGGGATAGTCCACCGAGTAGCCGTAGCCGCCGAGAATTTGCACCGCATCGGTCGTGACGCTCATCGCCACGTCACCGCATTTCAGCTTGCACATCGCCGCCCACAGCGTGACGTCGGCAGCGCCTTCGTCGCATTTACGCGCGGCTTCGTACAGCAGCAGACGCGCCGCTTCCACTTCGGTTTTCATATCCGCGAGCATGAATCCCACGCCTTGCTGCTGGCCGATGGGCTTGCCGAATGCCACTCGCTCGCGCGCATAATTGGTGGCGTACTCGAGCGCGCCCGCTGCAATGCCCAATGCCTGCGCCGCGATGCCGGGCCGCGATTTGTCGAGCACCTTCATCGCGATTTTGAAGCCTTCGCCTTCGTTGCCGAGCAAATTTTTCGCCGGCACCTCGCAGTTGTCGAATACGAGTTCCACCGTCGGTGATCCGCGAATGCCCATTTTCTTCTCGAGCTTGCCGACCGAAAATCCGGGAAAGCCTTTCTCGACGATGAAGGCACTGATGCCGTTCGCGCCTTTCTCCGGATCGGTCACGGCGAATACGCATACCACGTCGGCGACGCTGCCGTTCGTAATCCAAATCTTCTGACCGTTAAGTA
>JBKPMZ010000398.1:0-5340 GCA_046732415.1 Vulcanimicrobiota bacterium | reverse complement strand
GACGAAGCCGGTGCCAGTCATACGTCGCGTTGCCGTCGACGGAGATGCGAATGGCCACGCTGCCGTTTTGCGGTTGCATTTGCACGGCCGTCACTTGCACCTGCGCGATCGTTGCACTGGGCTGCGGTGAAGGCATCGGAGAAGCGGCTGCGGTTTCTTGCGGTTCCGGCTGCGTTTGTGCAATCGGCTGACCCGCGGGTGCGCCGTTGAAGCCAACCGTGAGATCGCGTTGATCGTCGGTGCCGAGCGCGCTGTGCGTGGTTCCCGGCGCGAGCGTGAGCGTGACTTGCGTTTGCGGATGCGCCGCCGTGCCCGACGTGCGCACGTCGATGCGCTGCACCGGACTCGAACCGGGCACGCGCGTTGCGGGCAGCATGCTGCCGACGCCGTCAAAACCGAGGACGAGTTTGTTCGGCGCGTCGGAGATCACGCGCGCGTCGATAGGAATGCCGGCATGCGCGACCAGTTTTGCGCCGAGATCGGTCGACTGCACGTCGAGCGAAGCGAGCTGCGGCTGCAGTACCAGCTGCGATCCGTTCGTTTTGATCGCAAAATCGAGCGCGTGCACGAGTTCGTCGAGCGGCACGTACGGGTGCCCGGCAAGCAAGTATGGAGCGAACGGCGCGGTTTGTTTGACCGGTCCGACGTCGTAACGCGTGTCGCCGATTGCAAAACTGATGACCACGGGTTCCGCGGTGGTGAAGAGCACGTAGCGCTCGCCAGGCTGCCATGTGAGCGTCGCGCCGAGTTTATTGAGCAGCGCGAGCAGGCCGGGATCGTCAGCCGCAATCGCGCGCGAGGCGCCTTGCGAACGAACGTGCGTGAGCACGATCGGCGCGCCATTCAAGCGCAGCGTGAGCCGATCGTCGGCGCGCGCCGGCAACTGCCAGAGCGTCAGCGCCGCGAGCAGCGCCAGGACGCTAGAAATCCGAACGGCGTAGCGGCTCATCGAGTTCAAGATGCCCCCCAGGCAGCGTGTTCAGCGTCTGTCCTGCAACGCGCACCGCAACCTGATTCACACCGGGAATCGCGGTCAGCGTCCAGATCAGCGCCTTGAATGCTCCAGTCTCGCCGAGCACACCGGACGCGACGAGATTTTGCGTCTCTTTTGAAAGATCGACCGTTGCGGTCGAATCGTTAACGTGCGCGGAGAGGACATGCGTTCCCGCCGGGAAGCGGATGGCTTTGATGGTAACCGGCGGACCCGCAACGGCTTGCGTCGCGGCGTACAGCGCCGTGTTGCTCAAATGCTCCGCATCGCTCTCGCCGGGCTGCTGCGGACGCATGGACACGGTCCACGGAATTTCGCTGCTGCCGTCGGTCTTCGTGTAGTAGACGGTGATCTGGCCGCCGGCGGCGGGATTGTGCCGATGCGCTGCGACGTACCATGAAACGCCGGCAACGATGACGAGCACGACGATCCAAAAAAATGCCCGTGACGTTCTCACGGGCGAAAATCTTCGGCAACTGCGCGCTTTGCGCCTGTCAGCCGTGCGGCGTTATCGGATACGTAAAGAACAGCTGCGTGCCGTACCAGATCGTCAAGATGACGAAAATGAAGCCGAGCAGGCTCAGACCAACCGCGGCAAGCCCGTATTTCGGCGAGCGATCGTAGATTCTGCGGCCGGCGATGTACGCGAACATCGCGATCAGCGCGCCTACGATATGCACCCACAGCGTATCGGGAAGGCGCATGTGCGCGATGCCGGCCCACGCCGAAATGACGATGCCGATCAGGATCTGAATGCCGATGATGCCCGCCATCGCGCGCCGCCCCATCTGCACCCAGCCGACGAACAATGCAGCGATAAACACGAAAAAAGCAAAGCCCAAATGCACTTCAAGCGCGATGTTCATGCGTTGCGCTTCGCGTCAGCGGTCCGTTGTTACTTCCGCGGGCGTGACCGCCGGCCCGCCGTATGGCTTGCCGCTAATCATTTTTCCGGACAACCGCGATAGCGGGTGGGGACGGTTTTGGGCGCGTTCACTGGTTCTTCTTCGATTCGTGCGACGGCGCTGGTACCATGCCGGCACGATGCGTACCGTATTACTCGTCACCCTGTTTGTACTTGCCGCATGCAGCAGTCCGCATCCCAATGCCGTCACGAACGCGCAAGGGCATGAGGTCGCGCTGTACGTAACGCCGGGCGTTTCCGGAGAACAAAACGATGTGCGCGTGGAAGTGCGCGGATCGCGCATTCCGGACATTTCCGAGCTGTCGTTTACCACGCCCGACATGACGGCGCCGCTGCAGCGCGTCGCACTGAAGGAAGAGGGCTCTGGCAGTTATTCCGCCGGCAACGTCCGCTTTTCAAAGGCCGGCACGTGGCACGTTCGCATACTGGAACGCGACGGGCGCGGCACGCGCGAATTCGCCTCGCTGAATTTCAACGTGCGATAAACACGCGCGTGTCACCCTGAGGTATCGCGTGTCACCCTGACAATGACGCTTCAGCATGACACTGCTGGGATGCGCAAGACGAATTTCGTGCTGCCCGGATCGTCGGTGATGATGCTCGCGCTGCCGTCGAGCGCTTCCAAGAATTTTGATGCAAGCGAAAAACCGAGGCGCTCACGGTCGTTCGCGGGATCGCCGGAGACGCGAAGTTCTATCTCGCCGTTCGATCCGGGACAGGTGATGCCGACGCTGCCGCCCGGCGGCGTGAAACGTACGGCGCCCAGCAACACGTCGCGAACGATGAGCGCCACGCGATCGGGATCGCCGCGATAGGTTCGCGGTGCCTTTGCGTGCGTCGCACACAGATCGTACCGCACGCGCACGTTCTTCGACTCGGCGATTCCGCGGACCAGATCGACCTGCGACGAGATGAGTTCGCACACGTCGAACACGGCCATGTGCGCGCGCGTCTGCCAGCCCTGGCGCGCCTGCCTCTTGAAATCTTCGAGCAGCATCCCGCACGTGATCATCGCATCGCGGATGCTCGCAAGGCGCTCGGGCGTCGGCTCGAGCACGCCGTCGACGAGCGCTTCCATATTGGCCTGCGCGATGGAGATGGCGTTTGCCAGTTCGTGCCGTGCAACGGCTTGCATCTCCGCGCGTTCGCGCTCGCGGCGCTGCTGCTCGGTGAGCAGCGCGATCAGGCGTGGAACGACGGGATCGTCAACGTCCCGCAGACTGCGTTTTGCGCCGTCCCAGTCGCCGAGCATGCCCAGGTCCAGAGCATGCAGCACGCGTTCTCTCGCGCTAGTCTCTTCGGAGTTTGTATCCAACGCCGTACACCGTAACGATATACGATGGGTCTTCGGGTTTTGGTTCGATCTTACGGCGCAGGTTGTTGATGTGGCGATCGAGCGTGCGTTCGAAAATACTGCCGTCGTCGTGAACGAGGTCGAGCAGTTGCGAGCGCGTGAGGACTTGCCCGGCGTTCTGCACGAGCACGCTCAAGATGCGAAATTCCGCCGGCGTAACCGAAACGAGTTGGCCGTTCATGCGCACTTCGTGCGCCCCCTCGTCGATCTCGAGATCGCGGATGCGCACGACGTTCAGGTTTTCGTCGCCCTGCCCGCCCGCTTCGTTTACGCGCCGGAATACCGCGCGCACGCGCGCTACGACTTCCCGCGGCGAAAACGGTTTGACGATGTAATCGTCGGCGCCCAGTTCCAAACCGACGATACGATCGACTTCTTCGCTGCGCGCCGTGAGCATGATCGTCGGAATGCGCGCGCCTTCGGCGCTGCGGCGCAAGATATCCAGGCCGCTGCCGTCGGGCAGCGTGATGTCGAGAATCATCATGTCGGGACGGTGCTGCTCGATTTCCGCGACGGCCGATCCGACCGTGCCGCGCACCACCGGCTCAAACGACTCCTGACGCAGATAGGCACTCAGGACTTCGCCGATCTGCGGTTCATCATCGACGATCAGAATGCGCTTCACTGCGCTGGTAGTTTCGGTTTGTGTCACCACGCTCATGCTAATTGGCGAGTCCTCAAATAGGCCAATATGACCACCGTGCTCTCGCATGTGCGCGAGAGTACAGGCGCCATCGTAACCGTCACCTTAGAAAACGCGGGGAACCGCGGCCTTCCCGGGTTTTTCTCAATTTGAGGGTGCGTTTCACCGTGATTTCACCCGCATGCGGCACACTCTGGAAAGCCGTGACCTACATCTATGAACTCATGCTGCTCCGGTGCCCCTACGTTCGAGCACGGGACTATCTTCACGATGCCTGCTTGCTGCCGCACAGCGTAAAGCACTTTTTGGTGTCGTACGAGCGCGGCAAGGATCCGCTGCGCTTTCACGAGCCGTGGAATGTTTTTTGGGAATTCGAAGACGGCGCAACGCATCCCGGTTTTGCGGGGCAACTAACGCTTCGTGCACATAACACGTCCTGCACGTCGATGTTGGAACTGCACGGAAACTACGCTCCGCCGCTCGTGGGCGCGGGGTCGCCGGACTTTGCACTTACCGCGAAGATCGCCTCGGCGACGGCGCGCTCGCTGCTCGCGCGCATCGGCGAACGAATCGAGCGCCGCTATACAAACGAAGAAATCGAAAGAAAGCAAGCGGCCGGATGAGCGTATCGCCGTTCCTCGTACACGATCGCATCGGATCGCTTGATTCCTATTGGCGCGCAGCGAACTATTTAGGCGCCGCGCAGTTGTACCTGCGAGATAACGTGCTGCTGCACGAACCGCTGCGCCCCCAGCATATCAAAGCGCGGCCGCTAGGCCATTGGGGAACGCAACCGGGTTTAAATCTGATCTACGCGCATCTGAACCGGCTTATCGCCGACACGTCGGCAAACGTGCTGCTCGTCGTCGGGCCCGGGCACGGCGCGCCGGCAATTCTCGCGAACTTGTGGCTGGAAGATTCGCTCATTCCGCCGCGCGACATTACGCAATTCGTGCGCGAATTTTCGTGGCCGGGCCGCACGCCGAGCCATCTCACCGCGCAAACGCCCGGCGCGATTCACGAGGGCGGCGAACTCGGGTATTCGCTCGCGCACGCGTTCGGCGCGGTGCTCGACAATCCCGATTTGATCGCTGCGTGCGTCGTGGGCGACGGCGAAGCCGAAACCGGGCCGCTCGCCGCCTCGTGGCGATTCAACGCGTTCCTGAATCCGAAAACCAGCGGCGCGGTGCTGCCGATTCTGCACCTCAACGGCTACAAACTCTCCGGTCCGACGCTCTTCGGACGGATGAGCGAGGGGCAGTTGCGCGAGTATTTTTCCGGCCTGGGTTTTGAGCCCGTACTCGCCGATGCGGTGCAAGTCGGCGCCATGCACGCGAACCTGTGGGAAGCATTCGATCGATCCTACGCGCGCATTCGCAACATACAAGAAGCGTTTCGCATGGGGCACGCGCCGTACGGCGCAATTC
>JBKPMZ010000397.1:0-2639 GCA_046732415.1 Vulcanimicrobiota bacterium | reverse complement strand
TGCGGCGTCGTAATCAGCGGCGGTTCCGTGCCCGGACGCAAAAACGATGCGGGATGATTCGCGAACGTCAGCACGCCCGCGCGCCAGCCCGGCTTGCGCAGGCGCAAGGTCTGCCGCGCGATCTCTTGATGGCCGCGATGCATTCCATCGAAGAAGCCGATCGCGACGACCAGCGGACGCTGCGTCTGCGGATCGCGCTCGTCGAGCGAATGCCAAAGCTTCATACAAATACCTTGCGGGGGGCGAGTAGGGCGCCGTGCGTTTCGCCGACGCCGACGAGCGTACGCGATTCGTCGCGAACGAACACGTGCTTGCCGGCGGCGCCCGCTGGCAGCGGCACCACGCGCCCCGCGCGGAAATCGGCGGAATGGCGCAAGTCCAGCACGATGGTCGGAAACGGAATGATGTGCTCGGGCGCCATCAGGCATTCACGCGGCCGTTCGGCGATCTCTTCCAGCATGTGCGCTTCGTACAAAATGAACGGGCCGGATGCTTCGCGCACGAGCGCGCCCATGTGAGCCGGAACGCCAATCGCTTTGCCGAGATCCTCGACCAGCGTGCGCACGTAGGTCCCTTCACTGCACGCAATTCGCAGGCGCGCGTTCGTTGGGCGGCCGTGCCCCGAGCCGGTCGATGGCAGCAGCGTCAGCCCGTAGATCGCAACCGCACGCGGTTTTCGCTCGACGTGTTTGCCTTCACGCGCCAATTCGTACAGACGTTTGCCTTCGTGATGAACCGCGCTGAACATCGGCGGAATCTGTTCGATTTTGCCGACGAATTGCGGAAGAACGTCCCGCAGTTTGCGTTCCCATCCGTTCGGTACCGCCGCTTCTTCCAGCGTTTCGCCCAGCGCGTCGCCGCTCGTCGTCGAGCGCCCCGGAACGAACGTACAGACGTACGCTTTGCGCTGATCGGTCAGCAATGGAATGAGCCGCGTTGCTTTGCCGACGGCGATGGGCAGTACGCCCGCGGCCTGCGGATCGAGCGTACCTAAATGACCGACGCCGATATGCCGGTCGCGCGAATACAGTCCGTAGATGCGCCGAAGGCGAGCAACGACCTGGGCCGATGTGGGACCCGCCGGCTTAAAGACGTTGACGAATCCGAGCATCGCTTACCGGCGCGAAACGAACAGCCGCTCTTTGCGCGCAAAGCGCCCGTAATAATACACAACCAGGCCCACGACGGCGAGAATCGAGCCGAACGCAATGCCGCGCACGGTGAACATCGTGGACGTGAGCGTCAGCAGCACGCCGGCGAGCGCAATCATGATTCCCCAGCGCATGAACGGGGTGTTTTTGTTCGTGGCAAACAGCATGAACGCGCCGAGCGCCAGCGCCGCGAAAATAACGAACTTCACTAGAGCCCTTCGGAGACGAGCGCTTCGTCAACCGCGCGCACCGCGTCGGCAAGTGCACCGACGTACGTGAGGCCCGACGCGCGGAAATGTCCGCCGCCGCCCAAACGCGCTGCGGCGGCCTGCACGTTGACGCGGCCGCTGCTGCGCAAACTCACGCGAATGTCTCCATCGTACGCTTTGAACAATGCAGCCGCTTCGACGCCTTCCACGGAGCGAAGATGGTTGACGATCTCTTCGGTGTCCTCGCCGTCCGCGCCGCACTCCGCAAGCATTGCATCGTCGACGTACGACCAAATGTAGCGTCCGTCGTGCTCGAGCTGCGCTTCGTTGAGCGCGCGGCCGAGCAGTTTGAGCGCCGCAAGGCGTTTGTTGGCGAAAATCTCTTCGGTAATCAGCTCTTTGCTCGCACCCAGATTCATGAGTTCGGCGGAAAGCATGAGCACTTCGGGCGTCGTGTTGCTGTGCATGAAGCCGCCGGTGTCGGTCATTATCGTCGTCAGCAGGCACGTTGCGATGTCCGCGTCGATGTCGACTTTCAGACCGCGCAGCAGGTGCATCACGCACGTTCCGGTGGAGCACTCGTGCGGCAGCACGTAATTATACGCTCCGAAGTGCGAGTTGCCCAAGTGATGATCGATGTCGAGGATATTCTCGCGCTTGACCTTCGGTAGAAACTCGCCGGCACGCGCGGTATCGCTCATGTCGCCGAAAACCCAGAGCGTGTCGTCGGGCAGATCCGAGGGTACGTCGCGCGAGACGTATTGCGTATCGGCAAGAAACCGCAGATTGCGCGGTACGGCATCCTGCTGGAAGTAGTGTACGCGTTTGCCGAGTTTTTTGAGCGCAAGCCCGAGCGCGAGGCCGGCACCAAGCGTATCGCCGTCAGGCTTGACGTGGCTGACCATCACGAACGCGGGGCGCTTGCGAAGTTCCGCCACCACCTCTTCGGTCGTGGCGGTAATCGGGGGCTGCTGCTGTTCGATCACGCGTTTCCTCCGCTCACTTCGCGGAGCGTCTTGCTCAAGTTGATCGCGCGTTCGGTGGAGCGGTCTTCCACGAACTGCAATTCCGGCGTGTGACGAAGTTTTATCTCGTGTCCAAGCTCACCGCGCAAAAAGCGCGACGCGTGCGCGAGCGCGTCCATCGTTTGCCTGGCAACATGCCGGTCACCGATAATCGACACGAAGACTTTCGCATGCTTGAGATCCTGCGTAATCTCCACTCGAGTGACCGTCGTAAATCCCAAGCGCGGATCTTTGAGTTCCTGCGAGATCAGCGT
>JBKPMZ010000396.1:0-7714 GCA_046732415.1 Vulcanimicrobiota bacterium | reverse complement strand
GTACGAGGACGAGAAACATCACCGCCGCGCCCAGAATGAACGCAACCGTTCGCGGCCAGCGGAACGCCTCAGCCGGGAAGACGATCGGCGAGTCTTGCAAAGTCTGCGAGGGCGAGCTGTTCTCCACGTATCTCCGTATCCAGGCCGAGTTCTGCCAGTGCTTGCGCGGCGGCGGCACGCGGCGTGCCGAGCGCCAGCGAGAGGCTGTTGGCCAGTGTTTTTCGGCGGTACGCGAACGCCGCGCGCACGACCTGCAGAAACCGCCGCTCGTCGCGCACGTCAACTGCGGGGCGGCTTCGACGCGTCAGCCGAACGACCGTGGAATCGATCTTCGGACGCGGATAAAACGCGCCCGGCTTTAACGTGAACGCTTTTTCCACGTCCATCGCGTATTGCACGGCGACGCTCAGGCTGCCGTATGCCGCGGTGCCGGGACGCGCCGCGAAGCGATCCGCGACTTCTTTTTGTACCATCACTACCAGGCGCTGCGGACCGTTGCGCATCTCGATGAATTGCATGACCAGCGGCGTCGCAATGTTGTAAGGAAGATTGCCCGTAACGCGCCACGCGCCGCCGTGCGCGAATGCAGCGTAGTCGAACGTGAGCGCATCTGCTTCGATGACGTTCGCGCCTTTCACATCATCGCGCGAGCGCAAAATGCGAACCATGTCCGGATCGACGTCGAGCGCACTGACGTCGCCGTGCGATTGCAGCAGCGCGTGCGTGAGCGCACCGGTGCCGGGCCCGATTTCCAGAACGCGAAAAGGCTCGCCGTCCGGCGAGCCTTCCACTACCAGATGCGCGATGCGCGCCGCCGCGCCCGCGTCCATCAAGAAGTTTTGCCCGAGGCGTTTCTTCGGTTTGTAACCGTAGCGTTCGAGCAGCGCTTTCGGGTGCATTGCGATCACCCGGTTCCCGCTAGCGCAGGGTGTATACCTTTACCGTGCGGCGTCCGAACTGAATGGCGTCTGCAAGCGAATTGAAGCCGAGATCGATGCGCTTGCCGCGGATCGCTCCCCCCGTATCGCCGGCAATGGCGAATCCGTAGCCCGGAATGTACAACCGCGTTCCAAGCGGGATGACGCGCGGATCGACCGCCACGATACCATGCCCGGCGCGATATCCGGTTGCCGTGTACCCGCTGCATCCCGCGCAGCCGGCGGTGTATGCCGTTGCGACCATGCTGAGCGCGCCCGACGCGATGTACGCGGTTTTTTCGAGCCCGTGCCGCGCGAAATCCGCGATCGCACCCGCCGTACCGACGCCTTCGGCGACGACGCGCGTTTTCGGTTTGCGCAGCACGCGCGTACTCACGACGTGTTTATGCAGTTTTCCGTCGGTCTGCGTATAATCGACCATCGTTACGGCAATGCCGGGCGCGCCGTGCCGTATGACTTTTACTTTGCCCGGCGGCAGCGAAAAATCGATTTCGTGAACCGTACGCTGCGCGATCTTGTGTTTTTCCGTGGAAACCCATTTCACGATGCGCGCAATGCGCACCGTTCCATACGCAACGATCGGATCCGCAAGTGACGGACGAACGACGTCGTGCTTTCCGAGATGGATGCCCTGCTCTTCGAGTAACGCACCAACGTCTTGCGCGGTCGTGATGATCGTCTTCGATCCCGACGCCGTAACGAGCCGCACCGGAAGTGCGGGAGAATACTCGATGATCAAATTGTCGGTGAGCGGCGTATCGGCGGCGGGATGCACGTAATCGCGCGGTCCCGGCACGATGCCGCGTTCTTTGAGAAACGCTCCGACCGTTTGCGCAGTGGTCACGTGCTGCGTCTGCGTGCCTTCCGATTGGAAGAGCACGGCATGCGTAGATGGTTCGACGGCTAGCGCGGCTGCGACGGCCGATGCGGGATGGGTGACGAAGCCCGCGGTCACCAGGCCGAGGCTCAGAGCCCCAACGGCGCAAAGGTGATATGCGCGGTTCAAACTGCGTCCTATCAACCCAACTCCTTTCCTTGGCGGGACGGCACAACGGGGCTAAGGCGGCCTTACGAGGCGTCTTCAAGGGCCCTGATGCTGTCCGTATGAGGCGGTGATTTGGTTGACGGATCCTGACTAGGAAACGCCAAATTCCAGTGCCGGACTTTCACGGGAGTCCGGCGGGGCGCTTACCGGTCCCACCGGTAAGTTCATGACCCGGGCACTATACCATGGCTTTACGTTGGCCGGAATATGCCAAAAGTCATAGCAAAAGGAAGGACTGGCCTTTAAGCAAGGAGGGGTCTCCCCGCATGCCGAGGTCCGGTCCGAAGGCGGGCATAAGACAGCAACATATGCGCGTCGGCTTCTTCACCGAGGTCTATCACCCGATCGTCAACGGTATCGTGGCATCAGTCGACGGACTCGCGTCGGGATTGCGCGCGTTCGGACATGAAGTGTATTGCTTTGCGCCGCGCGTGCCCGGTTACGAAGAACGCGACGAACCCGTGTTTCGCATGCCGTCGCTGCCGCTGCCGGTTTCGGCGCCATACCGCTTGACGCTTCCGCTGGTAAGCAGACGCAACCGCCACGCGATCATCAACCGGCTCGACGTTTTGCACGCGCATTCGCCGTTCGTCACCGGATGGATGGCCGTGCGCTACGCCAGACGCCTGCGCATTCCGCTCGTCTACACCTACCACACGCAGCTCGAAGAGTACGCGCATTACGTTCCGTTCGATGCGCATGCGACACGGCGCGCGGCCTCTACGCTCACGCGCAGTTTTTCGAACCTTGCGGACGCGGTCATCGTGCCGACGGCATCCATGCGCGAGCATCTGCTCGATCTCGGCGTAACGGTCCCCGTGCAGGTTATCCCGAGCGGCATCGATCTCACGCATTTCAGTTCCGGTTCGCGCAATCTCGCGCTTCGCGCGTCGCTCGGCGTGCGCGATGGTGAACGCATGCTGCTTTTCGTTTCGCGTCTGGCGCGGGAGAAGAACGTCGAACTGCTCCTCGGCGCCGTTCATTCGAGCGAGGTGCCGGTGCGGCTCGTGATCGGCGGTGACGGACCCGAACGCGGAGCGCTCGAGCAGCGCGCGATCGAGTACGGCATTTCCGATCGCGTGGTATTCGTGGGCGCGGTCGAGCGAAAACATTTGCCCGATCTCTATGCAAGCGCGGACGCGTTCGTCTTTCCGAGCGTCACCGAAACGCAAGGGCTGGTGCTCGTCGAGGCGCTCGCGGCAGGCGCCCTCGTGATTGCGGCCGATGCGCCGCCGGTGCGCGAGGTGTTGGGCGGCGCCGGGCGACTCGTGGCTGCGGCGCCGCAGGCATTTGCTCGTGCCTTTACCGACGTTCCGCCGGTGCCGGACGCTGCCGAAACGGCAAGAGCCTGTGCGGCCGCCGCACGGTACGGCATCGAGCGCCAGGCCCGCAGCGTCGCCGATTTGTACGAGGACTTGACTCGAACATATGTTCGATATACGATACGCACATGAAGGGCTACATCGACGCCGCAACCGGGTTCGCCGCCGACACACAGGGCAACGGCGTGGCCTACGCGCGCCTGATGCTTCATGGCAGGCCGCGCGTGCTGCGGGTGCCGTTCAATGTGAAGCGCTATCCCGCGCTGCTCGACCGTGAGGTAGGCTACGCCGCGCTTGCGGCCGTTGCGGGCGCGCTCAGCCGGCGGGGCATCGAACGACCGCGGTTTGCCGTCGGCGATACGCAGCTCGTGCGCGATCTCGCCGAACATCGCGACGTGCCCGCGGCACTCATGTTGGCGTACGTACGGCTGCGCTGCGCATTGAACCAGTTCAAGGAGTATGACATCGCCGTATCCGCGGCGGGCGAGAGCGATCTGACCGCACGCGCGCGGAGCGAACTGGCGATGCACGTCGCGGCATAAAGCGTGCCCCGCTATCGCCGGCTCGCGGCCGACGACTTACCGGCGGCTACGATCGATCTCGCGCGAGCGCTGATCGGATGCGTGCTCGTCCGAGACTGCCCGGACGGCCGAAGCGCGGGCCGGATCGTCGAAACGGAGGCGTACGTCCGTGACGATCCGGCCTCGCACGCGTACCGCGGTCAAAGCGCGCGAAATGCCTCGATGTTTCTGGGGCCGTTTCACGCGTACGTTTATAAGATCTACGGAACGTCGTTTTGCGTGAACGTCACCAGCGAGACTGCGGGCGAGGGGGCGGCGGTCCTAGTGCGCGCGCTCGAACCGTTGGAAGGCCTTGCGCTCATGGAGCAGCGGCGCGGTACGACGCGGGTGCGCGATCTCGCGCGAGGTCCGGGCCGGCTTTGTCAGGCGCTCGATATCGATTTGGAACTGGACGGCGTCGCGCTGCTGGATGACGGGCGGCTGTGGCTGGCGGCGCCGCTCAGCGCGGCGGACGCGGCGAAAGCCCGCATCGGTACGAGCAAGCGCATCGGCATTACCAAGGCGGCCGAACGCCTTTTGCGCTTCTACGAGCGGGCCAACCCCTTCGTGAGCGGCCCGAAGTGGCTGTCATCCTGACCCGAGCCTTGTCGAGGCCCAGGCCGTGTGTTATAGTTTCCTCGTCGCGAGTGTCACACTGGCGCGACGCAGTAATTTCCCCCGCTCACGTCGTCATGGAATATCGCGGCAGCCTCGCCCGACGTTTTCGTGTATGCGGCATGCGCGACTCTACGAGAGAGATAGTCCACTGCAATTCGATAATCGTAACGATGGTGGCCGGCCCCAAGGCGGAGGCCGTCGTCGCCGTTCCCGGCGCCACCGTCAATTCAATCAACAGCATCACGCGGAGCAATTCCCCCAGGTAGAACAAGCCGGTCCCCCGATGCTGACCGCCGAGCAGCTCTCGGAAAAAACGAAAGCCGAACTCAACGCGATTGCCAAAGAGTTCGACATCGAGTCTCCGCTCAAACTCAAAAAAGACGACCTGATCCCGCGCATTCTTGAAATTCAAGCGCAGCGTTCGGGCCTTGAGGTCGCCAACGGCGTGCTCGACATCTTACCGGAAGGCTACGGCTTCTTGCGCCGCGACGGATACGTCATCGGGCCGGAAGACATCTACGTCAGCCAGTCGCAGATCCGTCGCTTCGAACTTCGCCGCGGTGACTTGGTCGAAGGCCAAGTGCGCCGTCCGAAAGAGAGCGAAAAATATTACGGCTTGATCCGCGTCGACCGTATCAACGGTTTCTCGCCGGAACAGATTCGCGGCCGCCGCATTTTCGAAAAAGGCACGCCGATCTACCCGCAAGAGCGCTACAAGCTCGAGGTGCGGGCAACGCAGCTCTCCACGCGCGTCATCGATCTGTTCTGCCCGATCGGCAAAGGCCAACGCGCGCTCATCGTCTCGCCGCCGAAAGCCGGTAAGACGACGCTGCTCAAAAATATCGCCAACGCGATCTCCATCAATCATCCGGAAGCGCACATCATGGCGCTGCTCGTCGACGAGCGTCCCGAAGAAGTGACGGACATGCAGCGCACGATCGACGGCGAGGTGATTGCCTCGACGTTCGACGAGCATCCCGAGAACCACACCGCCGTCGCGGAACTGGCGATGGAGCGCGCGAAGCGTTTGGTGGAACTCGGCAAAGACGTCGTGATTCTGCTCGACTCGATCACGCGTCTGGCACGTGCGTACAACCAAGTCATTCCGACGTCGGGCCGTACGCTGTCCGGCGGTCTCGACACCGCATCGCTGCATAAGCCCAAGCGCTTTTTCGGCGCCGCGCGCAAGATCGAAGAAGGCGGTTCGCTGACGATCATCGCCACCGCGCTGGTCGAAACGGGATCGAAGATGGACGACGTCATCTTCGAAGAGTTCAAAGGCACGGGCAACATGGAACTCAACCTCACGCGTAAACTCGCCGAGTCGCGCGTGTTCCCCGCCGTCGACATCAAGCGTTCGGGTACGCGTCACGAAGAGCTGCTGCTCAGCGAAATCGAGATGCGCAAGATCTGGATGCTTCGCCGTGCGACGAGCGTGCTCAACAGCGGCGACATCACCGAGCTCATTCTCGACAAGATGGCGCAGACGCGCACGAACGACGAGTTCTTGCAGAGCGTCACGAAAGAGGCGCTGTCGTTGTCACGCGGGTATGACGAGGGGAACGGCAAGTACTAAGTCTTTGCGATTGACGGGACATCCGTCATCGAAGACGCTCGAAAACCGCCATCCGTGGCGGTTTTCTGCTTCTCCGCTTTTTTGCGAAAACGAAGTTTTGAAAAAACATCCGTGTTTGCGCAAAAAAGTCGGAGACTTCGCCGCCGGACGTCCCGTCAGTCGCAAAGGCTTAGGACTTGCCTAAGGGTATAATGGGCGGGATGGTTGTGCGTTCTTTCGTGCCGCTCGTGGTTGGGGTAATTGCGCTTGCGCTCGCCGCATGTGGTGGTGCAGGCGGTAGTTCAACGCAGGCGCCCGTGCCGTGTCCGCTCGCGGCCGGCGCTTACGCGATTCCCGCGCCGCCGGATTTGCTGTATCCGATGCCGGGTGCGACGAGTGTGCCCGACGCTAATTTTACGCTGGTCGTCGGATACTCAACCACGCCGCCGACGTTGCAACTCGTAACCGGAAGCGGCGGGATTCCGGCCTTTAGCAGCAATGCGTGGGGGCCGCCTCCGAGCCCGATGCCCTCTCCGGCGGCGACGCCTCGATCGTCCTCCGAGATGCTGTATGGTTTAGCGGTTCCCGCATTGGCAGCACATACGACGTATACGGCGCAGGTGACGTTCGGATCGCCGCCCTGCCAGTCGACCGAATCAGCGGGTTCTTTCACGACGCAATAGAAACGCGCGGCATGCAGCTTGATTGCGGCGCATGCGCGATCCGCGACTGGAAACGCGGCGACGAATGGGACCTCGTACAGTCGGCCAACAATCCCAACGTCAGCCGCTTTTTAACGGATCGGTTTCCGAGCCCGTACACGCTGCAAGACGCCTACGCATGGATCGATCTCAACGAAGCGCGGCGCGAGAGCACGGATTTCGCCGTTACCGTAGGCGGCAGCGTTGCGGGCGGCATCGGCTACACGCTCGGATCGTATGAGATGCGCCTGACGGCGACGATTGGATATTGGCTCGCCGAACCGTTTTGGGGACGCGGTATCACCACGGCGGCGCTGCGCGCTTTGACGGACTACGCTTTTCAGACGCACGGACTTCGCCGCATCGGATCGGTCGTGATGGCGCCCAACGTTGCATCGGCACGCGTACTGGAAAAAGCCGGATACGTTCGCGAAGGCATTATGCGAAACGGCGTGGCAAAGCGCGGTGAAGTGTACGATTTGCTGCTCTATGCGACGGTGCGCTGATGGACGAACGCATGCGGTTGCAAAAATTTCTCGCTCACGCGGGCGTTGCGTCGCGCCGCGCGGCGGAAGAGCTCATCGTGCGCGGCAAAGTACGCGTGAACGGCAAGATCGTGCGCGAACTCGGCACGATCGTCAGTGCGGCGGATAAAGTCGACGTGAGCGGAACGCCGGTACGGCTGCAAACGCAGACGGCGTACGTCGTGATGCACAAACCCGTCAACGTAATGACGACGATGCGCGATCCGCAAGGGCGCCGTACCGTGGCTGATTTGCTGCCCAAAGGTTTGCCGCGCGTCGTTCCGGTGGGACGCCTGGATTACGATACGTCGGGCGTGCTGTTGTTTACGAATGACGGCGAACTGGCAAACGTGCTCATGCATCCGAAATTCGGCGTGGAAAAGACGTATCGCGCGATCGTCAAAGGCCGCCTCATGCCCGAGGAGATCAAGCGCTTGCAGAGCGGCGTGAT
>JBKPMZ010000395.1:0-27842 GCA_046732415.1 Vulcanimicrobiota bacterium | reverse complement strand
CAACAGGCCAATCAATCACGCCCGCAATCACGAACGGCACGACGGCGACACCGTTGATAACAATCGATAACAGGTTCTTCACCCCGTTCATTGCGTTCATCGTCGGCAGCGCAGAGAACGTGAGAATGGCGAGCATCATGATGCCCATGCCCGCGCCGAAGTAGCCGCCGTAGATCGAAACGCAAAACTGCGCCGCCAGTTGCCACGGCGAATGCACGTCTTTCGGCTTGCGCGAGCGCGTAATGAGCGGACTGATCGCGAATACGACGGTCGCAAAGAGTAGCAGCCACGGGATCATGCGTTCGAAAATCTTCGGCGGCGTATGCAGTAAGAGCACCGCACCGCCAATCGATCCAACCAGGCTCACCACCATCGCGGGAACGACGACCGCTCGGTATACGCGAATCTCTTCGCGATACCCGCGCGCGCTCGCAACGACGCCGAGCCACATCGCGGTGTTGTTCGTCGCATTCGCGGGAATCGCCGGAACGCCGGCGAGCAGCAGCGCGGGAAACGTGAGAAAACTGCCGCCGCCCGCGACGCTGTTAATCGCGCCGCCTACAAAGGCGGCAGCGAGCAACCACAGGTAGTGGGCGTTTACGACGACTTGGCCTCGCGTTTGGTGACGCGGTACACGCGCCGCACGTCTTTGAGCGTTTCGAGTTTGCGCAGAATTTGATGCAAGTGTTCGAGATCGCGGATTTGCACGGTGAGGCTTACCAGCGCGTGGCGATCGCGTTTGACTCGCGCGGTCACCGAACTGACCTGCGTCTTGAGTTCCGCGAACACGGCCATCACGTCTTGCAGCAGTTGCGGGCGGTCGAGCGCTTCCACTTCGATGTCGACAGCGTGGAGAATCTCAGTCTTGCCGATCCACGTGGCTTCCAGCATGCGCTCGGGCGTTGCGGTCATGTACGCAACATTGGGGCAATCCGCGCGGTGCACGGAGACGCCTTTGCCGATTGTAACGTAGCCGATGATCGGATCGCCGGGCACGGGGCTGCAGCACTTCGACAAGCGCACCAGCACGTCGTCGACGCCCGCGATGCGAATACCGCTGGTTTTGCGCGCGACGCGGCGTGAAACCGACGGTGGACGCGTAATCGCTTGAAACGCGACGACGTTGTCGCTCTTGAGTTCGTCCTTGATGCGATTCGCGACGGAGGTCGCGGACGCGTCACCGAAACCGACCGCCGCGAACAGGTCGGTCGGCGTCGCGTAGTTCAGGCGCTTGGCAATGCGCTCGATAATCTCGCCGCTGAGCGTCGAGAGCGAAATATGCTGGCGCGCCAGCTCTTTTTCGATTGCTTCCTGACCTGCGAGCACGTTTTCTTCGCGCCGCTCTTTGCGGAACCACTGTTTGATTTTGTGCTTCGCGCTGCTCGTCTTGGCGATGGAGAGCCAATCGAGCGACGGGCGACCGCTGGATTTATTGACCAGAATTTCGCAGATGTCACCGTTCGCCAGCGCATGATCGAGCGGCACGATGCGCCCGTTGACGCGCGCGCCCACGCAGTGATTGCCGACGTCAGTATGCACCGCGTAGGCGAAGTCGAGCGGCGTTCCGCCCGCTGGCATGCTGAACACGTCGCCGCGCGGCGAGAAAATGAATACTTGCGAATCGAAAAGATCGAGTTTGAGGTTTTCCATGAACACACGCGAGTCGCGCATGTCCTTTTGCCATTCGAGCAGCGCGCGCAGCCAGGAGAGTTTGTTCTCGAACTGGTCGGCCTTGCCGCCCTCTTTGTAACGCCAGTGCGCCGCGATGCCGTACTCGCTGGTGCGGTGCATTTCCCACGTACGAATTTGAATTTCGAGCGGTTCGCCCTCGGGGCCGACGACCGTCGTGTGCAACGACTGGTACATGTTCGGCTTCGGCATCGCGATGTAGTCTTTAAAGCGCCCGGGCAGCGGCGTCCAGAGCGCGTGCACCGTACCGAGCGCCGCGTAGCAATCCTTGACCGAATCGACGATGATACGGATGGCGGTCAAATCGTAGATCGTCGAGAAGTCGCGCCCCTTCTTCATCTTGGTATAGATCGAATAGAAGTGTTTGGGGCGGCCGTGAATCTCGGCGTGAATGCCGAGTTGCTTGAACTCCTCGTTCAAACGGCTGATGACGGTCTCGACGCCGCTCTCGCGTTCTTTGCGCGTTTTCGCCACGCGTTCGACGATCTCGCGGTAACCCTCCGGATCGATGTAGCGAAGACAGAGATCTTCCATCTCCCACTTGATCTTCCAGATTCCCAGGCGGTGCGCGATGGGCGTGTAGATGTCGAGCGTCTCGCGCGCGATGGCTTGCTGTTTCGGCGCCGTTAAACTTCCCAGCGTGCGCATGTTGTGAAGGCGGTCGGCGAGTTTGATGATGATGACGCGGATGTCCTTGGCCATCGCCATGAACATCTTGCGCAAGTTTTCGACCTGCGCTTCTTCCTTCGACTGATACGGAATGCGCGTGAGTTTCGTCACGCCGTCGACGAGATTGGCGATCTCGTCGCCGAATTCGGCGGCGACTTGTTCCGTGGTGATGCTCGTGTCTTCGACGACGTCGTGCAGCAGCGCGGCGGCAACCGTCTGTCGATCCATCTCCAGGTCGGCCAGTATGCCTGCGACGGCTAGCGGGTGCTCGATGTACGACTCGCCGGAAGCGCGGCGCTGGCCTTCATGGGCGCGGTTGGCCATGTCGTACACGCGCATAAGCCACGACCCGTCGAGGGACGGGTCGTAGGTACGAACCTTCGCTACCAACTCCGCTATCGTCATGAGTATTTCAACCCATCATGCCACAAGCGGCCCCGGCGCGTCTATTCGAAAAATATCAGAGCGATTTTTCCGTCGGGCTGCAGCGCAAAATCCATGTTCACCGAGCCGTGCTCGCACGTCATCTTATAAACGAAGATGCTCAAGCCTTTGGCGCGCGCGGTGCCAACGAAAGCGGCACTTTGCAGCGCGCCCATGTTCGCCAGCGTTTTCGTGGCTTGGTCGAGGACCTCGTCGCTCAGTTCCGTGTTGACCTCATCGCCGTACAGCGTGCGGTCCACGACGCCGGATTGCCACGCCAGGAACTGCTGAACCGCCAGTTTGTGGCGCGCCGGATCGTCCGGGCCCGGTTTAGGCGAGGGGAGCGGCGGCGGTGAGGCGACCTCTGCCGACGGAGCCGGCGAGGGCGGCGGCTGTTGAGCCTGTGCGGCAGCGCTGCCCGCTGCGCCGGCGCAGAGGGCTATGGCGAGAATGAGGGCGGCGCGGGTCGGACCCATGGCAGAGAAGCTCCCGAAATCAGTACGTGATAAACGTGGTAACGTCCACGCCGTTCAAAGCGTCACGGCCTTTGAGCGCTTCGAGCTCGATAAGAAACGCGAAGCCTTCGATCTTCGCGCCGAGCCGCTCCAGGAGGCGGCGCGTCGCAGCCGCTGTACCGCCGGTCGCGAGCAAGTCGTCCACGACGAGCACGCGATCGCCGTTACCGAGCGCATCCTCGTGAATCTCGAGCGAGTTCGTGCCGTACTCGAGCGCGTACGATTCGCTGAGCTTGCTGTATGGCAGTTTTCCGGGTTTGCGAACCGGTACGAAACCCGCGCCAATCGAGTAGGCAAGCGGGGCGCCCAGCATGTAGCCGCGCGCTTCGATGCCCACCACGTAATCGATCTCGCGATGCTTATACGTATCGACGAAAAGGTCGATGGCGGCCTTAAATCCTTGCTTGTCCTTCAAGAGTGGGGTAATGTCACGGAAAAGGATCCCGGGAATCGGAAAATCCGGGATTGCTCGTATATAGCTCTGAACGTCCACGGGGCACAGGGATTCCTTGAAACATGTCAGGCAGCCTTTTCGTTCACCGTGGGAAGGATTTGGAGCGGATGAAAGGACGGTCTATGAAGCAGAGAGTCCTGGCCGCTGCCCTCGCGGTGGCGATCGGTCTCGGTGCGACGGCACCCGCGCTTGCGAACGGCGCCGCCAGCACCCGCAACATCATACTGTTCGGCGCCGCGGCCGGCGTGCTCATTACGAATTACAACCATAAGGTCCGCGAAAAACGCGCTCAGCAGCAACAGGTCCAACGCAGGCAATCCGCTTATCGCGATTGGTACTACAAGAAATACGGATACTACCCCACGCAAGAACAGTTCGCTCAGTGGTACAAGCAAACGTACGGAGTAACTCCGCAACACCCCTAATGTGCGCGTGAACACTACGGCGAAACATCTAGAAACCGGAGGGTCACCCGCGCCGCGCGGGTGGCTCTCGTCGTTCTTACGCGATCTTTCGGGCGAATCGGCGCAGGCACATCGGCGCCGCTTGCTGCTGGCGTTTGCGTTTGCGTTTGCGATCATCGAAATCGTCGTCATGTCGATTCCGCAGCACACGTATACGTTGCAAACGCCGCCAATCGAGAAAGTGACGATCGCCAAACTCACGCGCATCGAACATCGCGCGACGCCGAAACCCAAGCCCACGCCCAAACCAGTCGTGCATACGAAGGTGATCGCGCACACGCAAGTGCAACCGCATAAAGTCAGCCCCGCGGCGCCCGCCGAAAAGCAGCCGGTAAAACGCGTATCGTCGGCGCGTCCGGTCGTTCGGACGAAGCACCACAGCAAACCCGTGGAACACGTGCCGATGGGCGGACACGGAGCAGGCACGAGTAAGACAGCGCAGGCAATAACGGGCAGCATCGGCAGCGGCGGCACCGGTACGGGCGAATCCGGTGAGGGTGCCGGCACCGGCGGCGCGCCGGCAGCACACGAACCGTGCGGCGAAGTCGATTTCGCGCCGAGCGGCAATCCCACAACCGATACGCGCACGGGCCGCATCTGGGAGTACGTGGCGCTCATCGTGCACTTCCCCGACGGCTCCGAGCAAAGTCTCGATTTGGACTACCCGTTCTACTATCCAAGCGAAGCCGCCGACCCGTTCATCAAAGGCCACGAGGACGTTCCGGCGACCTTTCAATTTCCGCCGTCCAATCAGGCGGGCAGCGAACCGCCGCTCGTGCAGTACGTCATCAAACACACAACGCCGGACGGGTACACCACACTGCACGACTGCCCGAAATAGAACTTTAGTCACAGAAGCGATTATCACCGCAGCGAGCTGGCAACAATAGCGTGAGTGAATGACATTGACCGGCGCCGGGTGGCCATTCTAACAGCCGCCTATTTGGCGCTTGCCCTGATCGCCTTCCTGGCCTGGCTTACGGTCGACTTCTACGTCGGCACGATTGCGGTTATTCCGATGCTGTTCATATCCTATCATGTACGCCCCGGAATCGCCGTCGCCACGGCATTTGCAGCGGGGTTCATCATCGCGGCGCTGCGCCAGGAAGTCGTTCCTCACGGCAACTTTCACGTGCCGCCGGTGCTCGAGCTCTTCACACTTTCCCTGGCGCTTTGCACAATCGTGATCGTGGTGCGCAAACTGCGCGAAGCGTACCTTGCCAATCAGTTGCTGCGCGGAAGTTTGGTTCAGGCGCGGCGTGCGGCGGAACGCGACACGCTCACCGGCATGGTGAACCGGGGATATTTCGCACGCAAACTCGCCGACGCCGCAAAAAATGCCTCGGCAGGCAGGCAAATCGCCATTCTGTTCTGCGATCTCGACGGGTTCAAACGGATCAACGACACGCACGGGCACTTGGTGGGCGATACGATCCTGCGTATGGCCGCGTCGCGGCTCGGCAACACAGTACGCGCGCAGGACGTGGTCGCACGCTTGGGCGGAGACGAGTTCGGCGTGCTAGTCGTGGCAATGCACGACGAAAGCGAAGCGCGCCATATGGCGGAAAAGATCGAGCGCGCATTCGCCGATCCGTTTCAAGCCGAGAGCGAAAGCTACAGAATCGGCATCACCGTCGGCATCAGCATGTGCCCGTCAGACGGGGACGTTCCTGAGACGCTATTGCGAATTGCCGACGCGCGCATGTACCGCGCAAAAGAAGATAAGCGTACCAAACGCTTTTGCAGCCGCTAGGTGCGTATGAGCGGCTTGTAGCGAAGACGGTGCGGGCGCGCGGCTTCCTCGCCCAGGCGCTTGACCTTGTCGGCTTCGTATTCGTGGTAATTGCCTTCGAAGAATTGAACGTTGGAATCGCCTTCGAACGCGATAATGTGCGTGGCAATGCGATCCAAGAACCAGCGGTCGTGGCTGATCACCAGCACGGTTCCGGCGAATTCGCTCAGCGCGTCTTCCAGCGCACGCAGCGTTTCCACATCCAAGTCGTTGGAAGGCTCGTCGAGCAGCAGCACGTTCGCACCCGTAACCAATGTTTTCGCAAGGTGCAGCCGCCCACGCTCGCCGCCCGAGAGTTGGCCGACCTTTTTTTGCTGATCGGCGCCTTTGAAATTGAAGCGGCCCAGGTATGCGCGTGAGGGCATTTCGAATTTGCCGACCGTCAGTAAATCCAAACCGCCGCTGACGTCTTCGAAAACCGTTTTCTCGTCCGACAGCGATTCGCGGCTTTGATCGACCAGCGCGAGTTTGACGCTGGGGCCGACGGCAATGTTCCCGGAATCGGGTTGCTCCTTACCGGCGATCATGCGGAAGAGCGTCGATTTACCGGCGCCGTTGGGACCGATGATGCCGACGATGGCACCGGGCGGAATGCGGAAATTCACGTTTTCCATCAACAGTTTGTCGCCGTAGGCTTTACGCACGTTTTCGAACTCGATCACGCGATCGCCCAAACGTTCCGCGACCGGAATAAAAATTTCGCGCGTCTCGTTTCGCTTTTGATACTCGTAACTGCTCAACTCTTCGAACCGCGCGATGCGGCTCTTGTTCTTGGCGTGCCGCCCCTTGGGATTCGTGCGCACCCACTCGAGTTCACGTTTGAGCGCTTTTTGACGCGCGGATTCGGAGGCTTCTTCAGCCGCGAGGCGCGCTTCTTTTTGCTCCAGCCACGAACTGTAATTGCCTTTCCACGGAATGCCGTGGCCGCGATCTAGTTCGAGAATCCACTCGGCGGCGTTGTCGAGAAAATAGCGATCGTGCGTAACGGCAACGACGGTGCCGGGAAAACGCTGCAAAAATTGTTCGAGCCATTCGACGCTTTCAGCATCGAGATGGTTGGTCGGCTCGTCGAGCAGCAGCATGTCCGGTTTTGAAAGCAGCAGCCGGCACAGCGCGACGCGGCGTTTTTCACCGCCGGAGAGCGGACCGATCTTCGCGTCCCACGGCGGCAAACGCAGCGCATCCGCGGCCACTTCAAGTTGCAAATCCATGTTGTCCGCATCGTGCGATGCAAGGACCGCTTCGAGCTTCGCCTGCTCGTCCGCCAGTTTGTCGAAGTCCGCGTCCGGATCGCCGTACGCCGCGTAGACTTCTTCCAAGCGCTTGCGCGCAACAAGAATCTCGCCCAACGCTTCCTCGACCGTTTCGCGCACGGTTTTTTCGGGGTCGAGGACCGGCTCTTGCGGTAGATGGCCGATGGAAATACCGGGCATCGCTTCGGCGGTGCCGTCGAACTCGGTGTCGATGCCGGCCATGATGCGCAGCAGCGTCGATTTGCCCGCACCGTTCAAACCCAGCACGCCGATCTTGGCGCCCGGGAAAAAACTCAGCGAAATGTCTTTGAGGATCTGGCGCTTGGGCGGGACGGTTTTTCCGACCCGGTACATGGAGTAAACGTATTCCGGCACAGCCGTGCTCGATTCGCCGCCGCCTGAAAGCGCCCTAGCAGAAAGTGCGCGCTTTGCCCGCTACGGCGTGGGTTCGGGACTTGGGAACGGGCAGCTTGCCGATGACGTGGAGCAACCCGTGATGGATGTCTCCGGAAGGAAACTCGCGAGCCCGTCCAGCGGCGCCATTGCCGCATACGATCCGAAGAGCGTCGATCCCGACGCTTGAAAAATGCTCGGTAAGAAGATCAAGGCGGCCGCGATGAACACGAGCGCAATCGGCGTACCGATGGGGGTTTGCGTCGGATTGTCTTTATGCTGCTTGAATTTGAGAATCGCGCCGAGCCCGAAAGCCAAGCCCGCGATGGAGGAACTCGCCGTAATCAACTTCGCAAGCGCTGAGACGTCGCCCAGATTCGTTGAAGTGCCGGAGCTCTGCGTGCCGACGTTATGCCGCGTGCGCGCGGCCACGGTCAACCCCAAAATGCAGGAGCCGCCGTCGGAGACGGTACCGGCCTGCGCGGTACTTCCCGAGATAAGGATTTGCGCATTGGCAAGCGCCGTGCCCGACGGATCGCAGACCGTTACCGTTTGGTGCGTTGGTGAGTCGTACGACAGTATGAATGCATATCCGCTGCCGTCATCGCGGAAATAGACGGGTCGCTCGGACGTATCGAAAAAGACGTGCACGGTGCTTGCCAGGCCAGACACACCGGCCTCCGTGAGTTGCGTTATCTCGCCGGAAGCGTCTTTCGTTCCCCAAAACGTAAGATCGAGCGATCCCTGGTTCGTATCGATATTGGGTATCGCAAAGAGCGGGACCACCGGATTCGCGCCGTACAGCGCGAGCGCGCCCGTATCGTCGAAGGAAACGAAATTCTGCACGGGCGCTTGCAGCGAGAGCTGCGGCAACGTCACGGCGGCCGGCTCCGGGGCGACGTGGTGCCCGCACGACGTCAACGTCAGCGCGATTATAACCGCGCAGGCCACCATTCGCAGCACAATGCTCACCAGACGGGCGTTCAAAGAGGCCGGCTAAACTCCTGGTCGAGCGCCTTTGCGCACCGGCAATCCGTCGCGATAGAGCAGTATGGCAAGTATCAACAATGCCCAGCGCACGCTGGAGTTCGGTATCTATCGCGATGGCGACAACAACCTGGACGAATCGCAAGGCTTGACGCTGCGTCAGGCGCTGCAAACCAGCACGAAAGATCACCGCATCGAGTACACGGTGCAAGACACTACCTCCGCGGGCACAAGGCACCTGCGCACCGACGCATTCACCATCGCCGACGGCGGTGTGGGCGAAGCGTCCATCGAGGCGCCGCACGACATGGCATCGGAGCGCAATCTCGCGTCGTTTGTGGCGCACGTCCTCGACAACGCCGAGAAGTCGGGCGCGAAGCAAACGTGGATCGAACTGACCGATCACGGCGCGGGCGACGGCGGCGGTTTGGAAGCCGATAGCGCTCACGCCATCATGCCGATGCCGCAAATCGCGCAAGCGATCGCCGACGGCGTGAAACTGCATGCGCAGGAACATCCGGAAGACAAGGGCCGCAACGTCGACGGCGTCGTCGCGAATCAGTGTCTGATGGCTTCACTCGGATTCGCGGACGAACTTTCGCATGCGGGCGTGAAGTATTTGGCGGCATCGCCGGAGACGATGGTTTCACCCGGCGTGCCGAGCAACGTCGCCGACGCAATCGCGAAACACAAAGAACCGGCGGATATGGCGAGCGCCGTCGTGAGCGACGTGATGCGTCAGAAATACGGCGCGCAAGGCGAGACTTGGGGTCCGGCCGCGGCGTTCGACGTGCTCGATCTCGACCCGGCGAAGATGCAAAACGTCGAGCGAGCCGTCAAGGCACTCAACGATGCCATCGCCTCACGCAAAAACGACCGCACCGAGATTGCCGCGATTCGCGAAGACGCGCGCTCCGTTGAAGGTATGGTGCGTTTTCCCGAAGCGACGCCCGATATGCCGTGGCATGCGGACCGCCCGGCCATCGCACTGTACAACACGATTGCCGATGACGCGCGGCTCGATACCGGTTTGCGCGCTGCTGCAAAAACTGCGGCAAACGACATCGGTTCCATCGTGCTGGCGCATAAGGAAAGCCGCAGCTTCGAACCGTTCCACGGTTCAGACTATCGCGATGCTGCCGGGCCGACGGTGCACTTTCCGGTGAACGCCAAGCAAATCGATCCGTGGGCGCCGCACGTAACCGAGACACACAATCGGTTCTTCTCCGCCACGGACGCGGCTGCGGCAATAGGCGTCGTTGCATAATGCACGCATAGTACGGCGACCATCCACATCGCCGCCTAGGCTTACGTCCGCCTAGTGCGGTGCAATTCTGATGGTCGCGTTAGTATGGGTCCAGGCGTCGTACACAACTTCGCGATGCGTGGCGACGTGCAACTCGATACGCACGTGCGCGCCCGAACGGCAGTGTCCACCGAAAAATAGCGATACGTAGTGGGCAAGATCGCGCGGATACATTGTTAAGTGCGTCGTCTCGCCGTTATCGTACGTCACGACTACCGCAGCCCTGGCATGTGAGTCGTTGATGAGTTCAATCTCGCAGTTTGCGGGACGTGCCGGTGCACGTCCCGCAAACGCGAGAACAAGGCAAAGCGCCCAGCATAGGCCCGCAAGCGATGCTCGCATGTTATTCGGAGCCTGCGGGCGGCGCGATCACCGCGTGCGCCTGCAAGGCGTCACCGGCGATCGCCTCGAGCGCTTGCAGATGCGCGCGCGTCAGTTCGTTTAAGTGCGGCGAACGCAATCCGAGATGAACGGCATGCTGCAAGTTCTGCAACTCCAAACGCGCGAGCGCTTGAGCATCCGCGGGAGTACCCGACGGCGGAGAGGTCCACAGGTCGCTCAAGCGTTTGGCGTAAGCCACTTGCAAGTTCCGGCGGATGACGCCGTCCTTTGCGACTGCGCCGCCGGCAATATCGCCGAAGATGCCGCTTTGCGCCCAATCGAACAGATCGCTCAGCGTCATCGTCGATCCGGCGGTATATTTGGTGGAGAGATCGTCGATGCGCTGCAGGCGCACGGGCGAAAACAGCTCGTTCAGCGCGGCATTTTGCGCGTTTCCGACGACGCTGACGATCGGCACGTCATGCCGCATCGACGGATTGTAGGCCCACGAGGCATCCGGTCCGAGCGAGCTGTATTCGCTGTACACCAGCAGGTCGAGCACGTTCGATTTGAAGTGCCACGGCGCGTCCGCGAACAAGCCGTCGTCGAGCGACTTCCATGCTGCAAGCTCCGTACTACGCGAAACGGGCGTTAGCGGCGCGGTAGAATGCGGATCGCCTTTTGCCGAACGCGAAAGGTACTCGCCGCCAATGCTGTGAGCGGGCATCCCCGCGCAGCGCAAGTAGCCGTTGAGCGGGGAGAGAAATGCGCGGCGTGCTTCGTCGTACGACTGGCCGCGTGCCGGGAAGCGGTTCGCGACCGAGTTCATGATGTTGTGCATGAGCTGCATTTGGCCATCGCACCACCGCAGTGGCGTGTTCGTGAGATCGTCCGTGACGACGCGCGGGTCAATCGCATGGCCGCTCGCGAACGCGGTGTCTTCGTCGCTGGCGAACCGGTAGTACGGTTGAGTCCAGGCGGATGCCCACTGGCGCAGTACCGGCAGTTCGCCCTCGGGCGTACGCGCGCCGCCGATATACCCGTATCCGTACCGAATGGCGTAATAGTCGTACGGTCCGAGTACGAGTTGATTGTAATCGCCCTGCGGCGTCTTCTTCGGCCAGATGTTGATCGGCGCGTATTCCATCACGGAGTTGGCCACGCCGTAGCGGCTCGTGAAGGCTTTGCTCTGCAGATTCTTCGCCGTATACGCTTCGGATGCGATGAAGTTATGTTGCAAGCCCATGTCGTGCCCGGATTCATGCAGCGTGACCGAACGGATTGCCGTTTGCAAATACGCATGCTCCGCAGCCAAACTGTCGGGCAAACCGCGTGCCGGAGCGATAATGTACTTGTAACTGCGTCCGCCGAGGCCTTCGATGGCGTCGATGTTCACGCCGACGTTGAGTTCCTCACCGGTGCGCGGATCGGTAATGATGAGCGCCTCGGCGCCGTATGCCGGCGAACTGGTATTCACCCAGCGCACGACGTTGTAGCGAATATCGTCACCATCCCAATTCGGGTCGTTCGGCTGGTCGAGTACCTGCACCGCGTCCAGAATGCCGACTTTCTTGAAGGCGTCGTTCCATGCCAGCAGTGCGCCGCGAACCGCCCCGCGATATTGCGTCGGAATGTCCTTACTCAAGTAGTACACGATTGGGTGCGCGGCTTTCACCGGGGCGGACGACGTGCGCGGGCCGAAATTCCACCGCGCGATGTAATGCACGTCGCGGTGGGTGATGTCGTCACTCGCGAAGTTCATGAGCGGCTGCGAGAAATACCCGACGCGCCAATCGTAGATACGCGGCAGGTAACCGTCGTTCGGTGCCTGGATGAGATTGTACGTCATCACCACTTCGATGCTGCGCGGATCGGGTGCGTTGTCGATGGTGTCCGGATCCACCGATTGCCAAGTCTGGTCCACGCGGATGACGTCGTTTTGCGGAAAGGCCTTGCTCTGCGCGAAGAACGAACGCGACGGGTCTAGACGGTACGCGTGCAGCGGATTGACGTGCGAGAGATTTTGGAAGTACCGTCCCAAGTCGGCGACGTCACCCAAAAATGGCTCGGCAGAAATCACGACGGTGTTGTCGTCTTGCGCGACGATTGGCGCGACTGCAACGACGGAACTTGGCAACGAGCGCTGCACGCCGTACGCCGCCGGAGAATTCGGCTGCGTAATCGTGAACGTGTTCGGCCAGCGGATCACGATTTGATCGTCCACGCGCTGAAAGCGAATGATGCGCGCCGGAGCAACGTACGGTTCGCCCGGTGCGGGCCCAAGGCCGCCGAAACCGCTCGACGGCACGGACGTTTCGATGAAGTCGGTATCGAGTTGCGACTTCGACAGCACGAGATAGACTTTGCCGTTCTTATGAACGATCGGAATCAGCCCGCTCTGCACTTGAGCGTCTTTTACGAACGTATCGTACGGGGCCGGCGATGACGAAGGCCGTGACGCACCGCCGGGCGGGGCGGTCTGCGCGGCAGCCGGCACAACGGATGAGCAAAGGAATGCGGCAGTAAGCACTGCCTGCAACGACCGTTTGAGCATGAAAATCCTCCGCAAGCGTGCGAGCCCACTTCCGTTCGCACGCGCGAGTTCCCGCTGCTAGCGCACCGCCGCGGACTCGATTATGATGCGCGCGCCGTCGATTCGTGCGTGCGCGCCGATGGGCAGCGTCCACTGCTCACCGCGATGGCCGATAGGAAGTTCCGTAACGACCGGCACGCCGAGATCGCCCAAACGATCGCGCAGCGTTTGCGTCAGCGGCATTCCCGCATACGGGTGGTCCGCGCCGACGTCACAGTTGGCACACCGCCCGACGAGCACGGCCGCGACGCGCGAAAGTGCTCCCGACAGGCGCAGCTGGGTGAGCATGCGATCGATGCGGTACGGCGCCTCGTCGACTTCCTCGATGAACAGCAGAGCGCCGGACGTGTCGATTTCGAAGGGCGTGCCGGTAAGCGCGGCAATGAGCGAAAGATTTCCGCCGCACAAGCGGCCTTGCGCGAATCCCTCTGCCATAATGCAGGCACCGGGCGCGTCCAATGCGCCGAGCGGGTCCGGCTGCATCACCGCGCGCCGCAGCCATTCCCGCTCGGCATCGGAAAATGACGATAACGCGGCAACCGGACCGTGAAACGTCACCAGTCCCGTGCGCTGCGTGATGGCATTGAGCAGCGCGGTGAGATCGGAGTACCCGAGAACGACTTTGGGATCCGCCGCGAGCGCGTCATAGTCGAGTGCATCCAGAATGCGCATCGTGCCGTAGCCGCCGCGAAGCGCGAAGATGCCGCGGACTTGCGGGTCGCGCGCTGCTTCGTTGAAATCCGCAACGCGCTGCGCGTCGTCCCCCGCAAGGTAACCGCGTTTGGCTCGCGCATGCCGCCCGATGCGTGGCACGAGCCCGAACGATCGCACGACGTCATGCGCACGCGCAAACTCCTCGTCGTTTGCGAGCGGCCCCGCGGGCGCGATCAGTGCGACGGCGTCGTCTTCGCGCAGCGCCGGAGCGAGCACCGGTTTCAGCGGCGCAGCTCCACGCGCTGCGGATAAATGGGCCGGTTGATGATGCGCTCGAGCGTGTCCGCGCTCGCGGTCAAGATGAGAGCGCAAAACCGCGCGAAGTCTTCGCGTGCCGCTTCGCCTTCCGCAAAACGTTCGTTCCTTGTCAAATCGACTTTGCCTGAGGCGGGAACGAATCGGATATACCGGCCGTCGTCGTCGATGCCCGTTTCGACGAACCCCTCGTCCTCGAAAATACGCACGGCTGTGCTGATCGTGCGTTCGTTGGCTTTGTCCAAATCCAGCGTGCGTGCGATGTCGACGAACGTGGAGCGAAGCGTCCCGCCGGACGACATGGCGCGCATGCCTTTGTAGAGTTCGCGCAGGACGTTGAGCGTCGGCGCTTCCTGGTCGATGATGAATTCGTTGATGCGCCGGTCCGCCTCGCCGAAAAGCAAATGAATGCTGGCCGGTTCGCCATCGCGGCCCGCACGTCCGGCCTGCTGGTTGAATTCGGTGAAATCGAAATTCAAATGATAGAGCACGACGTCGCGTACGTCGGGCAGATCGATGCCTTCGCCGAATGCCGACGTAGCGATGATGACGCGAAGCGCTCCGCTGCGAAAGCGCGCCTCCACTTCCGCGCGCTCCGCCGAGGGCATGCCGGCGTGATAGAACATCACCTCGTTGCCCAGCCGCTTGCGCAGCGCTTCCGCCGTTTTGGTGGCTTCGCTGCGGGAATTGCAATACACGATGCCCTTGCCGGCCGGTCCGTCTCCGGCCGAACGATCGAAGATACGCGCCAAATACCCGAGTTTTTCTTTGGTGCCGCGCGCATCCACGACGTGCAAATTTTCGCGCACGGTCGGATCGATCACCCATGCATCGATGGAGAGGTCGCCCACAATCTGTTTAAATGCGTCGTCTCCCGCCGTCGCCGTCAGCGCAAGCACCTGCGGATTACCGAGCGATGCGATCGTTTCGCCGAGTTTACCGTATGCGGCGCGATGCTTCGATTCGAAGATGTGATGCGCTTCATCGACGACGACGAACGACGGCGCACTGCGTCCGGTAAATGCGTCGCGGTGAAACTGCAAAAACTCCGGCGTTGCGAGCACGATATCCCACGCGCCGTTTTGCAACGCCTCCATGAGCGCGCTGCGTTCGTCGGCGCCGATCGAGCCGTTCGCCCGATGGATGCGCAGCCCAAAGCCATCGAAGCGGCGCGTCAGGGCGTCGAACTGGTCGTTCGCCAGCGCGCGCAGCGGATAGATGACGAGCGTTTTTTGTGCCGACTCCAGCGCGCGGTACGCCGCCGGATACTGAAAGCAGAACGATTTGCCGCGCCCCGTGCCGAGCACGGCCAGCGTGTTTTTTCCGGCTTCGAGCCGTGCGAGAACGGCGGTCTGCGCTTCGTGCGGCATGCCGTCCCCGATAAGCGCGCGGCGCAGCGTTTCGTGATCGGCTTGCGCCCGCGTTTGCACGGCAAACGCATCCGCGCGCGGCGCACGATCCCGTTCGACGCGAATATTGACGCCATAGTGCTTTCCATCTCGTCCGCCCGTGACGTGCTCGATGCGTGCGCCGTACCCGATGCCCGCGTCGATGAGCGGCGCGAGATGCTTGGCTATTTCTTTGCGGAGAAAACCGATGTGGAACGTGCCGAAATGCACCGCGACTGCATTGGCGTCAACCGGATTGTCGGGTTGGCGGCGTAACTCGAGTTCTTGGCCCGGCGTCAGACCCGCGACGAAATCTTGGCGTCCCTCGAACGAAACGCCCATGATTTTGGTTGGAAACGAGTCGCGTTCGCCGATGCCGGCAAAATCGTCCCGCGCCAAAAACCGGCGCTGCTGCGAAAAGAGCCGGTCGACGAAATCGTCGATCGACTCTTCTACAATCGTGTCATGCTGAGGTATCGGAGCATCGCCGAGCGACGTCGAGGTTTCGTTTCTCCCGAAATCCGCGAGTACGCGCTCGAACGCCGCCTCCGAGCGCGTCGGGGGCGGAAGCGTCTTACTGCTTGGGCTCTTCCGCCGATGCATCGTGCGGCGGCAGTTCGCGTTCGGGTTCGAACTCGTCGAGATTCAAATTGATCTCCTCGTGTCCTTGGTCGATCGCAGCCTGATCCAGACCGGCAGCTTGCGCGTCGAGCGGATCGATCTCGTCAAACGTATCCGGTGCCTGTTCTACCACGGTCGTTGTGGACGAGCCGGAATCCGAACGTTTGCGCTTGTAGCGCACCGGCGAAGCATCCGCGGGGCGCGACGACTTGGCCTTCTGCCTGCGTGCTTTGCGCGCCGCGACGATGTCCTCACGCGCTGCACCGCCGTGCGATCCAAGCGCCTTGCTTTCCGCGACACTGCGCGCCGAACGCGTGCGCTCGACTCCGCCGCCGGACGCGCGTTTGCGTGCGGCCGCGTCCAGTTGGCGCTTGCGGAACACCAACACCAACGGAGCGGAATAGAAGATCGAATGATAGCCGCCCGAGCAGATGCCGACGAGCAGTGCGAAGCCGAAGTTCTGCAGCGAGACGCCGCCAAGCGCAATGAGTGCGACGAGCGTGATCACAACAGTAGCAAGGGTATTGAACGAACGCGTCATCGTCTGCAGGATCGAGGTGTTGACGATCCTGTCGTACGGCTGCCCCGCCATCAGCTTCGTGTTCTCGCGGATACGATCGAGAATGACGATCGTGTCCATGACCGAGTAACCGATGACCGTCAGCACCGCCGCCAAAAACGCGTCGTCGGCGCGTTTGCCGGCCATGGCGTAGATGCCGATCATCATCGCGGCGTCGCGTACGAGCGCGATAACGGTAACCAGACCGAAGATGTAGTTCCAGCCGAAGCGGAACGCGATGTAGAGAAACTGGATGCCGAGCGCAATAATCAGCGCCTCGACCGCTTTGGTCAAGTACTCGCGTCCGAGCGTGGGCCCGACCAACGAGTAGGACAATTTCGAAGTATCGACTGGGCCGGCCTTATTCAATGCCTTCAATAGGACCGGCGAGTTGTTGCTTAGCGCTGTTTCCGTTTCGATAGAGTACCGCAAATAGCCATTGCCCTGCTGCGCCCCTATCGTTCGAGTCGTTTCGTCGATCAGGTTAAGCGGCGCGAGCGCGTTTCGAAGATCGGCTTGTGAAACGGGTCGCGTGAAAGTGACGTCGACCGACGAACCGCCCGTGAACGAGAGGCCCAGCTGCAGCATCTTGCCCGGCTGAAAACCGTTGCCGCCTTGGAAACCGTGCCAAATCATCGAGCCAAAACCGGCCGCGATAATCAAGTACGAGATAAACGAGACGATGCGGAACCAGCTGACGATGTTCCAATTCAGTTTGCGGAAAAACATTTACGCTTGGGCCCCCGCCTGTTTCGAGAAGATTCCGACTTCCTCGGTTTTCACGCCGTACAGTTCCGGCTTGGTGGCAATGTCGTTGTCGACGAGCACGTCCACGAAGAAGCGGGTAATGAACACTGCCGTAACCAGCGAGAACACGGTTCCCCAGAACAGTGTGTACGCGAAGCCTTTCACCGTACCCGTCCCGAGTTCGAACAGTACGCCGGCACCGACGATGGTGGTGAAGTGGCTATCGAAGACGGCCGTAAACGCGCGCGCAAATCCGGTGCGCACGGCGGCACGGAAACTCTTGCCCGCCCACAGTTCTTCTTTGATGCGCTCGAAGATCAGCACGTTCGCGTCGACCGCCATACCGATGGAGAGCACGAAGCCCGCGATACCCGGAAGCGTCAGTGTTGCGTGCGCAATCGAAAGCAGCGCGAGCATCATCGCGACGTAGATGAGCAACGCGATGTCGGCCAAGAAGCCCGGCAGGCGGTACACGAAGATCATGAACAGCAGCACGAGGCCAAGGCCCAGCATCGAGGCGCGCAGCGACATCGCGAGGTCAATGCTGCCGAGCGTCGGTCCGATCGTTTCGTTTTCGATGAACACGATGCCAACCGGGAGTGCGCCCGCGTTCAAGTCATTGGCAAGCGACGAGGTCTGGTCTTGCGTAAATTGTCCGGTGATCTCACCTTGATCGGAGATCGGACTTTGAATCGTCGGCGCGGATAGATACCGCTTGTCGAGGAACATGGCGAGCGGGCGGCCCACGTTTTTCGAGGTAATGTCGTAAAATTTCTTCGGATCTTTGGTCGTGAAAACGATGTCCGGATTGCCGCTCTGATCGAATGACGGCTGTGCTGACTTCAAATCCTTACCGGAATACACGACCTTGCCGCTCGCCTTGTACGCGCCTTCGTTTACGAAGTCACACGCCTTCTTGTTCTTCGGATCTGCGTTGCAGGCGGCCAGCGCACCATCGGCCGCCGCGCGAATGTTGTCCGGCATAATCTTGTAATCGAGCACGGCCACCTGCTTGAGCGCCGCTTCCGCCTTTTCCGGATTCTTCACGTCTGGAAGGTCCACGGAGATGCGGGTACTCCCGACTTTGGCGATCTGCGGTTCGGTTACACCGAGACCGTTGATACGGCGGTCGATGACCTGAATCGTATCAGCTTGGATCTCGGGCGTGATCGTCTTCACCGTCTCGGTGGGTGTCAGTTGCAGCAGCAAGTGTGCCCCGCCGCGCAGGTCGAGACCCAGATGGATCTTCTGCTGAATGGGCAGAGCCGCCCAGAGACTGAGTGCGACGATCGCCACGACGACGACCGCTTTGATCGGATTTTTGTATCTATTCCAGCTCATATGTACCGCGGAAAAAAAGCAGCACCCGTCGCAAGCGGCGGGCCAAACCCTAAAAGTCTAACAGCCCCCGTAGGGGCCGTCAAATGGGGCCTGCCACTGGTTCGTCAGGCTGCGAGGGATTCTTCCTTAAGGATACTCGCGGGCAGCAGCCGAGTTTCTGCAGGCAGCTCGGCATAGCTGTACACCGCCAGCCTGACGCCGGAGCGAAGCAAGAAGTCCGCGAGCAGCGGGCGCACGGCACTCGTGCATACCACGGCCGCCCGAGCGGGCGGGAGGTCCGCCGCATACGCCTGCGCGCGTTCACGAATCCGCAGAGCGAGGCCCGGCTCGATGGCGCCGGCCGGTGCCGTGCCAAAAGCCGCGCCGAGCCTGCGCTCGAGGTCAGGGTCGAGCAGCATCGGCTCGAGTACCTCTACGCCGCGCCGCCGCAGCATAGCCGGTACGGCGACGCGCCGCGCCGCCTCCGCGAGATCGCGCGGATCGCGGCTCGCCGGGCAGGCCTCGATCATTGCTTCCAGCACGCCAATCGGGTCGCGCGGCCACACCCGCTCGCGGAGCAACAGCGCAAAGGCCTTTTGTACCGATGAAAGCGGCAGCACATCGGATCCGATCTCCTTGACGACGGTCGGAACCGTAACGCGCAAGTGTTCGAGCAGCGTTTGGAGCTCTTGCCTGCCGAGCAGCGCCGGCGCGTGCGCGCGCGCCGCTTCGGCCAAGTGCGAGCCGACGATCGAAATCGGATCGAACACGAGCGCGCCAAGGTCGAGCGCGTGCTCGCGCGATGCCGGATCGATCCATTTTGCGGGCAAGCCGTACACCGGCTCGTGCGTTGCTTCGCCCGCGATGCGCGCAAGCACGGATTCTTCGGCGACCGCGATCATGCGATCGAGCTGCAGCGTGCCTTCTCCGGCGAGTTCGTCGCGCACGCGAATCGCGTAACTGTCCGGATCGCGCGCGAGATCGTCGCGCAGACGCACGCCCGGAAGAACGATGCCGATCTCGGCGGCGAGCGCGCGGCGCACTTCGCCAACGCGATCGAGCAACGCTTCGCAGAGCGGCGGCGCGAGCAGTTGCAGCAGGTTTGCGCCAATCTCGATGCTGACGGCATCCACGCCGACCAGGCCGAGCGCCATTTCGGGGCGCCGGATCGCCTGCCGTTTGGCGATCTCGCGCTCGTGCTGCACAAGATTTTCCGCGATCGCTTTGCGCTTCTGTGCGAAATGCGCGCCGGCAAACGCGCAGAGCCCAAGCACGACGAACACGGGTCGAGGCAGCGCGGGAACGAGCGCAAGTGCGAGCAGCAGCGCACCGGCGACGCGCAATATTTCCGGACGCGCGAAGAGTTGCGAGGCGAGATCGGAACCCAGCGAACCGTTGGCCGCGACGCGCGTAACCATCATGCCCATCGCCGTCGAGATGAGGAACGCCGGCAGCGTGGTGACGAGCGCATTACCGATGGAGAGCAGCGCGAACGTTTGCAGCGCATCGCCGGGTGACATGCCGTGATAGATCATGCCCACCGCCACGCCGCCGAGCAGGTTGAGCGCGACGATAATCAGTGCGGCCACCGCGTCGCCTTTGACGAATTTTCCAGCGCCGTCCATCGCGCCGTAAAAATCCGCTTCCTTCTGCACCAGTTCGCGTTTGACGCGTGCGCCGTCGGCATCGAGCACGCCCGCATGCACGTCCGCGTCGATCGCCATTTGTTTGCCCGGCATCGCGTCGAGCGTGAAGCGCGCGGCAACCTCGGCCACGCGCTGCGATCCGCTGGCGATCACGATAAACTGAATGACGATCAAGATCGCGAACACGATGAGGCCGACAACCAGATTGCCGCGCACGACGAACGCACCGAACGCCGGAATGATCGCACCGACCGCGCCGGGTTCGTGTCCTTGCGTCAGAATCAGCCGCGTCGCCGAGACGTCGAGTGACAGCCGGAACAGCGTGGCGATGAGCAGCGCGGGAGCAAACGCGGAAAATTGCAGCGGCTCTTCAATGGTGACGCTGAGCAGCAGTACGAGCGCCGATGCGAACACGTTCACGCCCAAAAGCACGTCCAGCAAAAACGGCGGGAGCGGAACGATGAGGATCGCGACGATGCAGAGCAGCAGTCCGGCGAAGGTGTAGGTTGGCACGCGATTCATCGGCAGTGAACTCCCCGAAGCGCGGTGACGATTTCCGCGACCGCGATGTACGTTTCTTGTGGAATGAAGTCGCCCGGTGCGCAGAGCCCGTATAAACGGCGCGCGAGCGCGACATTCTCCACGAGCGGAACGCCATACGCTCGCGCCAGTTCGCGAACGCGGGCCGCAGCATCGTCGGCGGCACGCACGAGCACGCGCGGCACGGGAACGTCCGGCGGACGGTACTCCAGCGCCATGGCGATGTGCGTCGGGTTGGTGATGACGAACGCGGCGTCTTTCACGCGGCGCAGCGAGCCGCGCGCGATCTGCCGGTGCAAAGCGCGCCTTCTGCTTCGCGCCAGCGGGTCGCCATCGTTCTCCTTTTGGTCGCGTTTGATCTCTTCGTGCGACATCCGCAAGCGTTTGCGCCAGCGCACGATCTGCACGCCGTAATCGGCTCCGGCGAACACGGCACCAACCGCGCATGCTATTGCGGCTGCGTGGAGTGCGCCGTTCCATGCCGCCGAGGCCACGCCGCCCAGGCCTCCGGAGTGCAGTGCCGCGGTATAGATTCCGGCAAACGCCGGAACGATTGCGCCCGCCGCGCACGCAAAGGCGATGGTGGCGCGCGCCGCCGTTATCACCGATTCACGCGAGAACATGCGTTTGAGATTTTCGCCAGGCGCAAGCCGTTCGGGTTTCATCGAAACCGGTGCGAAACGCAGACCGCCGCTCTGCACGACGTTTGCGCCAAGCGCGGCAGCGGCTGCGGCGAGCATCGGCAACATCATGCATACGAACGCCCGCGCGAGCGCGCCGGTATTCCATTGCGCATGGGCGGCGGAGACGAGTGCGCTGCTTGCGGCGTGTGCGAGCGGTGCAATGACGAGCGCCGTGACGGCCAGCGCTGCGGCGAATGCGCCGGCATTGCCGAGCTCCTGCGATCGCGCGACGTCGCCTTCACGTTTCGCGCGCTCCATGCGCGACTGCGTCGGTTCGAACGGTTTTTCTTCGGCCATCTATCGCAAAAACGGAATGCGCATCCACGGCACCGCGCTTTGGCCGAACAGCAGCGGCACAGCGGCGATGGTCGCAACCAGCGCGAGCGCGAAAACGATGGGAAACGAAAGCGTGAAACTCGCGAAGCGCGGAATCACCCGCGTAAGCGCTCCCAGGGTGAGTTGCGCCACGAAGACTAAAGCGATCGCAGGGCCGGCGACGAGCAGCGCCGCTTCGATGATGCTTACGGGCAGCGCAACCGCGTATGCGTACAGTGCGTGCGCGGATATCGCGCCGCCGGGCGGTACGCTTTGAAAGCTGCGGCAAAATGCGAAGATGACGATGCGGTAGCCGCCCAGCAGAAAAAAACCAGCCGTGAACACCAGCGACCAGATGCGCCCAAACCCCGCACCGGCGAAGATCTGCGCGTTGGGTACGCTGCCGCGAATGCCGACGTAATCGTCGAGCGCGCGTCCGCCCGCGTATGCGCCGTCGTAGAGAACCGAGGCCGCGACGCCGATTGCAGCGCCGATACCGAGATCGCTCGCAAGTGCAATGACCAGCGCCGCGCCATCAGGCGCGTGAACCGCTTGAACTGCGGGCAGGAGCGCGATGGAAAGCACGAGCGCGAGTCCGGCGCGCACGATCGGCGGCACCGATGGGTGCGAAAATCCCGGTGCGCGGAATACGAACCCGGCGCAGCGTGCAAAAACCAGCAGTGCCGTTCCGCTCACGAGCCAATCAACGCCGGAACGTTCGTGAGCACGTCGGTAAACAGCGCCGCGCAGAGATGCATCGCAAACCCTCCGAAAACGGCGAGCGCGATACCGACGGCGATCAGTTTTGGAAGCAGCGAGAGCGTCTGCTCTTGCACCTGCGTTGCCGCTTGAAAGACGGCCACCGCAGTACCGACCAGCGTCGCGATGCAGAGCACCGGCAAACACAAGATTGCGGTAACCAGAAGCGCTTCGCGCAGCAGTCCGTCGAATGCGGCCATGGCTCGACTCTACCGCGCGAATGTTGCCGCGATGCTAGCGGCTGATGAACGCCCTCCACGCGGTCGCAGCCAGCAGCGCGCTCACGATGGCGCGCGTTGCGGGCGACTTGTTCAGCGTGTAGAAATGGATGCCAGGCGCCCCGCGGCGCAAGAGATCCGCCGCCTGAAGCGTAGCATACGCTACGCCCAGGTCCTCGACGGCCTTGGGTTCGTCTCGACGCTCTTCCAACGCGGCGAGCAGTTTGGGTGGTATCAAACCGCCGCCGAGCGAGCTCATGCGCGCGATCTGCTGATAGTTCGTAATTGGCATCAGCCCGGCGAGAATCGGCACGGTGATTCCCGCGGCTCGCGCACGTTCCACAAACGAAAAATATTTTTCGTTGTCGAAGAAAAATTGCGAAACTAAAAAATCCGCACCCGCGTGAACCTTTTCAGCCAAGTGTGCGAGATCGGTTTGCGCGTCGGGCGCCTCGGGGTGTTTTTCCGGATAGCACGCCGCGCCGATGTCGAAATCGTAGACGCGGCGCAGCATCGCGATGAGTTCGGACGCATAATGAAAGCCGTTCTCGACGGGAACGAACGTGGAGCTGCCGCGCGGAGGATCGCCTCGCAGCGCCATGACGTTCTCGATACCCGCAGCTTCCAGATCGTTGAAGATGTTGCGCAGATCGGCGCGGGTACTGCCCACGCACGTGACGTGCGCCATCGGGTCCAAACCGATCTCGCTGCGAATTTGTTTACAGATTTCAAGCGTGCGGGCTCGCGTTGAGCCGCCGGCGCCCCAGGTTACTGAAACGAACGCCGGCCGCAGGGGCCGAAGCGCTTCAATCGTCTCGAGCAGGTGAGCGTGCGCCGCTTCATCCTTGGGCGGAAAGAACTCGAAGGAGAAAAATGGCCGCTGCGTCGCGAGTGCCTGACTGATACGCATCGCCGGTCATGTTATCTAAAGCTCGAGACGACGCCTCCGCACACCAGCGCCCACCCGTCTACCATTACAAAAAGCAGCAGTTTGGCCGGCAGTGAGATCACCGGCGGGCTGAGCATGAACATGCCCAGGCCCATCAAGATGGACGCAACGGCCAGATCGATAGCGACGAACGGCAGATAGAGCGCGAATCCTATGGCAAATGCATCGCGCAGTTCGCCGACGACGAAGGCGGCGATCAACACGAGCATCGGCGCCTTTTGCGGCGCTTCCGCCGGCCGCCGAGCGACATGCTCGAACAGATCGATGTCGGCAACGCGCGTCTGGCGCAGCATGAAGGCGCGCAGCGGCGTGCTGGCACGGTCGATGAATTGCGATTGCGTGATGCGCCCTTTCGAATACGGCTGCACCGCGTCGTTCGAAATGCGTGTGAGCGTGGGAGACATGATGACCAGCGTGAGCACCAGCGCCAGGCCGGTGAGCACCGTGTTTGGCGGCAGCGCCGCGGCGCCGATCGCCGATCGCACCAGCGAGAGCACCACGACGATGCGCACGAACGACGTGCACATCACCAGTAGAAACGGCGCGATGGAGAGTACGGTGAGCGCGGCAAGCGTATCTAGCGGAAGCGTCGCATGCGCGTGATTGGCAACGGAAAGCAATCCATCCATGACGCAACGGTAGCGCCCGGATATTGCCGCCGTATGACGGCGTTACGTCGGTTTTTGAATCAGTTCGGTGACGCGGACGCCGAAGTTGTCGTCGATGGCCACCACCTCGCCGCGCGCGACGAGTTTGTTGTTGACCAGCAAGTCGACCGGGCCGCCGGCCAGACGTTCGAGTTCGACGATGGAGCCGGTGCCCAGTTTCAAGATGTCCGCAACGGCCATCTTGCACTTGCCCAGTTCCGCCGTGATCTCGAGCGAGACGTTCATCAGCACGTCGAGGTTCTGCTGGTCGGCGACCATCGGTTTTTTCTGTTCGGCCATCATCCTCGTGTTTCGTATCCTTTACCGGGGTGCAGTGACAATGAACGCGCTGCGCTCGCCCAGTGCGCCGCATTCGCCGCGGGCAATGACGGCGCCGCCAATCTTGAGCAGACCCGGTTCCCCTACCCTTGTTTTCATCGGCACGATGGTCCCCGGGCGTAAGTCCAAAAAGGCTGCAGCCGTGAGCGTGCCGGCCGCAAACTGGGCACAAACCTCGATTTCGACGGCGCCCAGGTCCTCCAAATGCAGCGCGGAGGCGCCGCTTCGCGCCGCCGGATCACGCGATAACGCGATGCCGATGCGCGCGGCCGGTGGGCGTTCCACGAGCAGCTCGAAATACGTCACGTAGCCGTGAATGTCAAGAATCGGTTCGAGCGGCGAGAGTTCGCGCCCGCACACCGGCGCGAGCGATCCCGCAATGCCGCGCAACGCGCGCACGAGCACTTCTTGTTCGAGCGCGGAGAGGGGCCGCTGTGCGTCGGGAACCTCACCAAACGCGCTGCTCGCCAGCGCGAGCGCGTCGCCTGGGCGTATGACGAACGCCGCATCGCAGATCGGACCGCGAAGCGCGAAGAGCTGCGCTCCCGCGCACAACGTGTTCCATGCCTGCGGATCGGGAATGCGCGGCTCCAGTAAACGCAGCGACACCGGCGATGCGAGCAGAGCGCTCAGTGTTTCGCGCACGCCGTTCGCCACGATGCACGCGGCGCTGACCGGCAACGACGATCGCTGCTGAAAACGAATCGCGCGCACGCGTTTTTGGGAGCTGCCGCTCACTTCAGGAGATCCATCGTGGTCTTGTCGATGCCGCCCTGCGCTTTGCCGGCGGCACGGATCGCATCGAGCGCCAGATACGCTTCCTGTAAACGCTGCAAGCCCGTGTCGATGTCGATGCCGCTTCCCTCGCGCGCAAACGGCGTGAGTGCGGCGAAATTTCCGTCGCCCGAATACCCGATATGCGGCGCGATGCCGAGCGGCGCCGCGGAATGTTGCGCATCGACGGCTTGCAGTTTCGTGCCCGGCGCGAAACGCGCGAGCGCCAATCGTCCGGCGACGGCACGCTGCACCTCGCGGCGCCCCGTACGCGGATCGATCGTGCTGCGTTCGTACGATAATGCGCCGTCGGCGTCTATCCGAGCGGTAGACGCAAATCCGAGCGCGACGTCGACCGGATCGATCTTCAGCTGCCGCAGAACACGGCTGTCGCCGGCATAGCCCAAGATCGGCCGGCCTTGCGCATCGACCAGCGCACCGTCGCGCAGCGAAAACGAACCGTCGCGCGTGAACAGCATGCGCCCGTCCTCGCCGCTTGAGACGAACAATGCATCCGCAGGCGGCGCGGCGGAAAGCGGATCGAGCGCGGGCTGTGCAATTTGCGGTGTTGCCACATCGCCCCGCTGCGCAACCGCACCCGGTGCGAACGCCCGCAGCACGTCGCGCTCGCGCACCGCGACGTCGTCCAGCGCTCGTGTCGTCGCCGCGGAGATCAGCACGGCTGCGTTTCCCGCAGTTGCGTGTCGAGGTCGATGCCGCGCAGCGCGAGCGCGTAGCGCGCTTGCGCGAGTGCGGCGGCGACGTGCGTACGCGCTTTCTGCGGACAGATCGCGACGAGTTTGAGATGCGTTCCTCGCGTCTGCAGCAGCACGTGCACGCGGCCGTGCTCGCCCTCAACGGTGAACGCGTTCTTTCGAGTTGCGCTCCGCGGCTTCAAAAATGCTCGCTCGATCTTTCGAGCGAGCGGTGAACGCGGCGCGCGCCGCTCGCCGGACACGCCCGCTGCGGCTTGCGGTTCGTTTGCTGCCGCGGGGCGGACGCATGCACGCGAACCGCGCGTAACCGGCTCGTGTACCGTCGCGACTGTGTGACCGCCCGAAGCGGCGGGTGCAGGCGCAACCGCGGCAATCATCTTCTGCGGCACAGCCTTTTGCGCCGTTCCGTAAAGCGCGGAATACCATGCTTGCGAAAGCGTGCGCCTATCGAGCGTGGCGACGGGCGCTGTGAGAACGCTGAACTGCAGCTGCTCGGTAATCGTCATGGCGCAATCCTACCGGCGCGCCGTGTCCGCCGGGCTGCGAAATTATTGCGGCTTTGTGTCTACTGGTCCAAGCGCGCGCGGTAACGGCCGTCGTCGAATGCGGCGCTGCGCTGCAGAAACATCTGCGCGTTGAACAAGTCGAACGTAACCACGAAGTTGTGCAGCACGCCCATGCCGATGTTCCCGGCGTCGAATTTGTCGGCGAACGCGCCGGAATCCGTCAGCATGAGGTTTGCGTACCGGTTGAACAAGCGATAATTCCCGACTTGCAGCTCGTCGATAACCGCCGACACGGCTCGCGCCGAGCCGCCCACGCCGTAGTCGTTGGCAAAATGGCGCTGCTGATATTGCACCAGGTACGGATGCGCGCGCATGAACGGGCCGAACACGAGCAACTCCGTGCTGTTGCCCGTATCGACGACAAAGCGCCCTTGCGTGCCGTTGACTTTGCCTTGCACTTCGACGAGTTCGCGATCGACGTCGACGGGGATCGCCTCGCCGCCCGCGTGCAGGCCGCCCGGCTTGGCGAACGTCATCGTCTTGGCAATGGGGTCGATGGTGACTTCCGCCGCTGCAAAGAACGGATAACCGAGAACGCCGTCGGCATCGAACTGCCCCGTCACGCCTTTTAGATCGAGCACGGTGACCAAGCGCACGGGAAGCGTCACCCCGCCGATTTGAACCGAGTCGAGCGGCGCCAGGCTCAGTCCGCCGACGCGCTGCGCGCCCGATACTTCCAGGCGCCCGACGGAATGCAGGCCTTGCTCCTTGGCGACGTGGGTGTCGAGCACGACGGATTGCGCGCCGGTGTCGACCAGAAACGTGTAATCGCGCGTGCCCACGTGTACGGTCGCATAGTAATGACCGTAATGCTCGGTGAGCGGAACGGTGACCGGCTTGTTCGTTTGGATCTCTGTGGTTTGCGGCACGGCGAACACGCCGCCGGCAATGGGCCGGTCGACGATAATTTTCTGCGCGGTGCGCGTGACGTCGAAATCGTGATCGCCGTTCGAGTCCACTTCGCGCTGCGCGACCAGCACGCCGGCGAACCGTTTGTAGTCGTAAAAGTCCTCGGTCGAGGTTCCGTCTTCGTCGTCGTAGCTGATCCGGTCGATCATCAGCGTCTTGGTATCGAGATCGACGGTTTCCGGCTGCCCGTCCGGCGGCGAGACGACCAGTTCGTATGCGGAACGCCCGTCCGGCAGCTGCTTTTCACCCGCAAACGTATCGTATTGCGGCTGCGTCATGAAGTCGCCGCTGTCGATAAAGTCTTCGGTGCGCTGACGC
>JBKPMZ010000394.1:0-10241 GCA_046732415.1 Vulcanimicrobiota bacterium | reverse complement strand
AAGACTTTGAGCGCGGCCGGCGTCGTGTTGAACGGCAAGCGTTCGCGCGCGACGGCGGATCCGATGACCGTGAGCGAGGGATGCATCACGATCGCGCGCAGATGCAAGGGTGCTCCTTCAACGGTGACGTTGCGCAGCGCGACAGGCGCATAGCCGCGCAGCGTGAACGAGAGGCGATAACGCCCGGGCGGCACGTTCGCGAACGTAAACCGCCCATTGCCGCCGGTTTTTGCCGCCTGGTGCACGTCCGCGCCGTCGAGCGAAACGGCCACGCCCGCAAGGGGTTTTCCGTTGTCGGCGAGCACGGCCGCAGCGATGCTGCCGCTGCCGGCAGCGAGCACAGGCGTCATTAAGGTTACAATGATACAGAGCAAAAGACACCCGCTGCACATCGCCTTCTCGACCAAGGAGCTCCCGATTTTCATGACTCGCGTAGTACGGGCTTGCCTCGTAATACTCATCGCGCTCGCATGCCCGTTGGCGGCATTCGCGCAAACGCCGCACGCAATCACCGGCACGGTGACCGACGCGCGCTCCGCGCCCATCGCCGGAGCGAAAGTCGTGCTCAATGGTCCCAAGCGCGAGAGCGCGGTGACGGCCGCGACCGGTTCGTTCTCGTTCGGCGATCTGCCGGACGGCACGTACACACTGACGGTGCTCAAAGGCGGTTACGAGCCCGCGGGCGTGGAGAGCGTGCATCCCGGTGATGCGCCGCTGACGATTGCGCTCGAAGAAGCGACGATGTCGACGATTCGCCAGATCGCGCACGTGAGCGTGTCGGCGCGCGGGACGTTCAACACGAGTTCCGCGGCGCAGACGTTCGTCGGCAGTCAGCAGTTCCGCAATGCGGGCGACGTGCAGACCAACCACGTGCTGGACCGCGTGCCGGGCGTCGTCTCCGCGCGCAGCGGCGGCACGAACGCAGCGGTTGCCGGCGCGATTATGTCGCCGAATCTGCGCGGCGCGCTCGATTACGAAAAAGAGTCGCTGCTCGACGGACATCCGCTGATCAACGGACGGTTCGGCGACTATCCGATCATGTTTCTCAACCAGTTTCTGCTCGACGGCATCGAGATCGCGCAAGGCCCGACGGCGAACGCCGCGCAGATCAACTACGGCATCGGCGGAACGGTGAATTTCCGTACGGCCGAACCGACGCGCACGCCGTACGGCGACGTGGTACTCGGCACCGACGGTTACGGCGGCGGATATTCCAACGTGCGCTACTCCGGTACGACGCCGAACGGCAAACTCGGCTGGGTGCTCGACTACGCGACGTACGGTACGCGCGGCCCGCTCAACAACTATCCGGCACTCGTTTCACTGCCGTCCGGCACTACGATCGCGGGTTACGGCACCATCGGCGGCACGACGTCGAGCAAACCCGTCAACGGCGCGAGCGGCCCTTTCCCCGTATCGAACGCGACCGGTAATCCGAACAATGCGTACGTGACGCTGGTCGCGTGCTGCCAGCCGGTGAATTCGTCGTATCTGAATCACGGCGAACTTGCCAAACTGCGCTATGCGTTCTCGCCGTCCACCTCGCTGACGCTCTCATATTTCGGATTGCAGTCGCAGTACGACAACACCGCATCGGGTTTCACGCAACTCTACTCGACGTTCGCGCCTGCGCCGGGCTATACGGGCGGCGCCGGTGCTCCGGTTGCGGGACTGCCCGTGCTGATGAACGCCTCCACGCAGATTCCGGCGCGCCGGCTGACGGACAGCGAGCCCGTGCTGCAGGCGGAGTTTCGCACGACGCTGCACAGCGACAGCATCGTCGCGCGCTTTTACGGCGCCGCGCTAGATCGCTTTACGTCGAATCCGCTGGGCAATCCGCAGAGCGACTACACGACCGCACCGCTGCAACTCTGGGGCACCGCCACAATCGGCGGCGTGACCACGGCGTTCAACGGACAAAGCGCGGCCGTAACGATTAAAACGCCGTACTTCCAGCAGGGTGAACTCGACCAGTTGCGCGGCGAATCGTTGGAATACGATCATCCGATCGGCGCGAATTTACTCACGTTCTCGTTCGATCGCTCGACGTATCTCACCAACGCGTTTCAAGTGACCGGCAATGCCTCGAAACCGCAGGGCAACGTGAGCATTCCGATTCCGGGCGGATCGCGCCAAGACTTCACGACGTATTTGCTGCGCGGCATTTGGCAGCTCGATCCGAAGACCGAACTGACGCTCGCGAATTACTTCAACGTCTATCAAAGCCACTTCACCACCGCGCGCGCGGGCGGCGGCTTCGTGTTCGCCGATGCAACGCGCACGCACGACGATCCGCGCATCGGCATCGCGTACCATCCGAACGGCGATACGTCGCTGCGTTTCACGGCGGGGTCCGCCGTTGCGCCGCCGTTCATTCAATTGCTCGACGGCTTGAGCCAAACGCCCGCGCAGGTCTACACGCCCGGCGCGACCTCGATCACCATCGCGCAAAACTCGGGCGGCCTTTCGCCGGAAACCTCGTTCGGCTACGACGTCGGCGGCGATTTCCGCTTGCCGAACGGCGCCGTGCTCTCTGCCGATGCGTATTTGACGGATCTGCGCAATCAGTTCGTCGGGACGGTGACGCCGCAAGGCACGTACACGCCGCCGGGATCGTCAACCGCCATTCCGGTGTACGTGGCGACGAACGCAAATCTTGGCAAAGCGCGTTTTGAGGGCATTCAAGCGACGCTGCGCAAAGACGTGCCGGTGGGCGTCGGCTACATTTTCAGCGCCGCGCTGCAGCGCGCGTATCCGTACGGCATCGATCCGTCGTTTTATGCGACGGCGGCGGGCCCGTACACGACGAATCTCGGCGTACTCCCCGGCCTCAACTACATCGGCGACAACAAGCCGTTCTTCAACGGCATCTCCAACAAATCGGAAGCGTACGCGCAAGGGTTTGCGCAGGTCGACCGGCGCTGGCAGCACGGCCAGTACCTCGCGCTCGGCCTGACGTACTACGGCCCGAACAACACGTACAACGTCCCGGCGTTCGCGGTGATGAACGCGACGTACCGGTTCGATATCGCACCGCAAACGTCGCTGCAAATCTCAGACGACAACGTGCTCGGCGCGTATGCGAATCCGTGGGTGCAGCAAACGGCGGGCATCCCTGCACCGCTGGTTACGGGACAAGTCGGATTACGCAACGCGGTGCCGTTCGGTCCCTCGGCCGTGCACCTGCAGATCGAACGCCGGTTCGGCCCGTGACATAACGGGTATACGGGTCCGGAATGGACTTATCGTCGGAGCGCGCAAGCGAATCGTTCCGCGCTCTGGCAGAGTTGTTGCCGCAACTCGTATGGGTCAGCAAAGCGGGATCCGGACAAATAGAGCACGTCAACCGGCAGTGGCTCGACTATTTCGGTATTGACGAAGAGAGCAGCAGGCGGTGGCGCATGCGCGACTTCGTGCATCCGGATGATTTCACGGCGGCAAACGAGCGCTGGAAATTCGCGCTGCTCACCGGCGCCGCATACGAAGTCGAATACCGGCTGCGCCGCTATGACGGCACGTATGAATGGTTTTTGGCGCGCGGAATGCCGGTTCGCGATGGAGCGGGCAACGTGGTGCGCTGGTACGGTTCGGCAACGAATATCGATGCGCAAAAGCGCGAAGTCGAGCGTGCCAAAGAGATCGTCGACCACTTGCAGGAAGCGTTCATTCCGCGCGAATTGCCGCACCGCGACGACGTGCGGTTCGACGCGGTGTACGTTCCCGCGGAAGATGTGGCGCGCGTGGGCGGCGATTGGTACGACGCGTTCGAGTTTCCCGACGGCAGCATTCTGTTCTCCATCGGCGACGTTGCGGGGCACGGCTTGAGAGCCGCGGTGACGATGGCGAACATCCGCCAGGCGATTTTGGGCGCGAGCATCGACACGGACGATCCGAGCGAGGCGCTCGCGAAAGTCAACCGCGTGTTGTGCCTGCAGCGCGCGATTATCGCCTCAGCAGTCGTTGGCTTTGTGCGGGGCAAACGCGTGACGTTCTGCAGCGCAGGACACCCGCCCGTCGTGCTTGCCAACGAGCGCGGTGCGCATTTCCTTCCGCACGGCGGCATGCCCCTGGGGGTGGACTCGGACCCGGTCTTTCGCTCGCACGAGTTCGAAGCGCTGTCCGGAACGATGCTCGTGCTCTATACCGACGGTCTTACCGAAGCGCGGCGCCGCGTGGATGAAGACGAGCAGCGGTTGCTGGAAGCGTGCACGATCGCCGTGCGCAACGGAATGAGCGCCGCGGACATTCACCAAGCCGTACTCGGGCCATTGGTGAAATCGCCGGACGATACGGCGATTATGACACTGCGGTTTTAACGAACGCGGCGATTGCGGGCAGCGTGAGATCGGGGCGATCCCGGTGTGGCGCGTGCCCGCAGTTCGCCAGCATCAGCGTATCGACGCGCGCATCGCGCGCGTCTTGCACGATGGCGTCGATCTGCGCGGGCGTTCCGTATTCGTCGTTCACGCCTTGAATCGCGAGAATCGGCACGCGAACGTTGCGCACGGAGTTCTGAATGTTCCAGGAACGGAACTCCGGATGCAGCCAGATGTCGTTCCAGCCGTAGAACGTGCGCCGCACGTCGGCATGATAGCGTGCCAAGCGTTGCGGCAGATCCGTTGACTCGAATGCGGTTTTCGCTTGCGCGATGCTTTGCACCGACAAATCTTCGACGAAGACGTGCGGCGCCTCCACGACAAGACCGCAAACGCGCGCGCCGATCTCTCCGGCGTAGATGAGCGCGATGGACGCGCCGTCGCTTTGCCCGACGAGCACCGCGCTGCGTACGTCGAACGCGTCGAGCACGTCGGGCAGCGCTTCGGTCGCTTCGTCGTGCATGTACGAAACGGCACGCGATTCTCGCAGCACGTCCGAAAAGCCGTTGCCGTAGCGCGAGTACGTGAGCACGCTGCAGCCCGTCAGCCGGGCGAGGTCTTCGGGAACGGTCTTCCACATCGCAACCGACCCGAGCCCTTCATGCAGCAGCACGAGCACGGGCAGATCGCGCGAACCGGCGATATACTGCGCCTCGATGCGGCATCCGGCCGCGGTTACGGTTTCGATGGGATGAACGTAAGCGAGAGTGAGTTGATGCAGTAGCGCGTTCCGCGCGGCGGCGGGCCGTCTTCGAACACGTGGCCCAAGTGCGAGTCGCACTGTTTGCAGCGCACCTCGATGCGATTCATGCCGTGACTATAATCGGGAATCAGGCGCACGTTCTGCTGCTGCTCGGGATGCGTGAAACTCGGCCAGCCGCAGTGCGACTCGAATTTGGACGAGGACTCGAAAAGATGCGCGCCGCACGCGCCGCACGCGAACGTGCCTTCACCGCGCTCCTCGAGCAGGCTGCCGGTAAACGGCCGCTCGGTTCCCGCTTCGCGCAGGACGTGATAGCGCTCCGGCCCGAGCTGCGCGAGCCATTCCTCCTCGGTTTTTTGCATGCAACTTATTCTAGCACTTCGATATCGGTGCCGGAATCGTCGAACAAAAAGCGCGTGTCGTATTCCAACTGCTCGCCCGTTGCCGCATCGTTGAGGCGCGAATGAATCGACAGGCGGTGCATCGTTTTCGCGCCGCGCTTTACGGTGCCGCCGTAGAAATATTGTACGAGCGGAATCTTGTCTTTTTCCAGCGGCGCCAAGCGGCGCTTCTGCACGACCATCGAGAGCAGGCGGTCTTGCAGGCGCTGCGGCAGCAGACGAGCGACGTCGTCGGCTTGCATGCGCACCAGTTCCAATTCTTTTTGCGCCTTGTTGTCGACGTTCACGCTCTCGTTGGCGCAAAAACGCACGAGTGCATCCCAATCGTCGGCGCCGATACCCGTGTATTGCACGCCGTAGCGCCACACCGGTTTACCTTGAAGCGTGCCCGGCAAACACCATACTTGTTTGGCGCGCAGCATGATCGGGCGTTCCTCGATCTGCACGCGGAAGTTCATTTCATCTTTTTCGAATTTCGCAGGGGAGACCAGGCCCATTCCGCTCGCCGAAATATCGACGGGGACGACGGACACCCAGCCCGTCGGGGTGGCAAACCACGCGCGATAACCACCCGAGCGCCGTGGATAACGGCGCCGGTTTTCAGGTCGTCCGGAAAACCATGTAAGCAAGTCTGCCAACATCCCGCTTTCTTTTATCGGCCGAGAGCGGCCAGGACCTGCGCGGCCGCGCGGTACCCGCTTTCCAGCGCTCCGCCTACGGTACCGGCATCGTCCGGCGATGTTGCTTCTCCGGCAAAATAGAGGACGCCCCCGACCGGTTCTGCCAGGCGCTCGCGGGCGTCACCGCCGTTTACACGCAGATAACTGTAGGCGCCGCGCGCGCACGGATCGCGCTGCCAGTCGTGGCAATGTGCGTTCACGAGCTGCTCGCGAACCGCCGTTTGCGGGAAGAGGCGTTCACACGTTTCAATCGCCGCGGCAATGGGATCGCGAACGCGCGTTTGCAGGCGCGCCACCGCGTCGCCCCCGGCCCATGCGGCCAGCACCGGTGCGGGTTGCGGCGTGCGCGACCATACCGTCGGAAATACGCCGCCGGGCGGCGCGGGGAAGAAGCCGCGCTGCCAAAACGGCGCGCGAAATTCGAGTAGGACTTTCAGCACTGGACCCATGCCGATTGCGTCGATCGCTTTGCGCTTTTGCGGCGGAAGCGGCGGAACGAACCGCACCCCGTCCTCGCTCAGCACACCGATAGGCAATGTAACGATGACGCGCTTAGCCTGCACGCGCGCCAATTCACCGCCGCGCACTGCAACGATCTCGGCGCCGTCGTCCGACCACACGACCTGCTGCACGAACGTATGGAGCCACAGCCGGTCGCCGGCGTGCTCCGCCAACCGATCCATCAGCGCGCCGTAGCCGTCCGCGGGACGGCCCTGCGTGTCGTTTGCATCGCTTCGCCATTCTTTTGCAATCGCGATGACGCTCGCGTCCGATGTAATCGCGGCGTCGAAGCCTTCGATGAGCATTCGCGCATCGCGCGCATCGGGCGAATCGATGCGATTGAGGAACGCATCGACGCTGACATCCGCGCCGCTCACGTCGACCTGCTGCAGCACGCGATCGGTCGCGTCCCAGATGTCGGGCCCGGATGAAAAATCGGTGGGGGTGACGCGCTGGCCGTATTCGTGCATCAACGCCATAATTGCGGGCGCTTTGCCGTGAATGAATTCCGCGCCGAGTTCGATGGGGAAGGCGCCGTCCCCCGATCGCAGCGTGTATGCGCGCCCGCCCACGCGCCCGCGTGCTTCGAGCAAGAGCACGTCCGCGCCGCGCTCGCGCAGCGTGCGCGTTGCGGCAAGGCCCGCGGCCCCCGCACCAATGACAACGACGTCCACAAAGGGCTATTCGGCAAAAAAGGGCGCCGCACATACGGCGCCCTGCGTGCTGCTTCTCGGGGAGACTACTCGCCCGCTCCTATTTGGGAGCGTGTTGCTTCATCGATCATCGCGTCGTCATCGATCTCTTGATTGCTTTCGATCTCGCCGCGTTCGGTTCTGGAACGCTGGATGGTCGGTGTACCGCGTTGCCCCTGGTGCATGCCTTCGGTGACGTTGCGATCGCGCATTTCTTGATCTTTTCTATCGTTATTCATTCAACTTCACCTCGCGCATAGCTTTCCCGGTGCGCTGTGGGAGGCAAACGGTTTTTATCTGACAGTTTGCAAAATTGTGCTGCTTGCTTTTGCGCTTGTGTCGAACCACGCTCTCCGCTTAATGCTGCAAGCGTGGGGCAGCGTGGTATACTATAGTTCCTCTCAATTCGAATTGGCCCCCGTTTTAGGATGGCAGCCAGTATCGCATTTTTCAGCGGAAGGCAGCCCATGACAGAACTAGAACGCGTTTGGGCGCATATCAAACGTACGGCGCAGAAATGCGCGAACGCCGGACAGACGTTAAGCCAAAATCAGGCGGAGCGAACCGTTCAGGACATCGTCGCGCAAGAACGCGCAGAGCGTCCGCCGCGCGAAGCGCTCGCATACCTTGCCACCGAACTCTGCGCCTTCATCGCCCGGTACCGTACGCGGCGCGAGTCCACGCGCAGCGGCGACCCAACGCGCAATTAACCATTGGAAGAACGCGGCGAGCGTTCTAAAAACTGTACGGGTGTGTCCATGAACGTGGTGTGCTCGAAGGTGTGATAGCCGAGTTTTTGCAGGACGGTCAGTGACGGTGCGTTGGATTCGGTGACCAGGCACACGGTACGTTTGGACGGCAAATTGGCGTCGCCCCAGTCGAGCGCGGCGCGCGCCGCTTCGGTTCCGTAGCCTTTGCCGTGCGCGGTGGAGACCAGCGCAAAGCCGAACTCCGGAACGTTTTGCATGCGCGCATCGATGTCTCGTTTGAAGTCCGCAAAACCGGTCTCGCCGATGAACGAACCGGTTTCTTTGTCTTCGATCGCCCAATAGCCGTAGCCCATTGCTTGCCAATGGCCGATGTACGTGAGCATCCGCGCCCAGGTTTGCTGCGCCGTGGACGGTTTGCCGCCGATGTGGCGCACGACGAGCGGATCGGCCCACATCGCAAAGCAATCGGGATAGTCTTCGGGCCGATGCAGGCGTAAACGCAAGCGCGCCGTTTCAAGTATCGGGGTAGTTACCATGCGCGCATGTTAGCTGGCGGCGAGGCGATGCCTTGCAAAATCCTCGAAGCGCTCGATAGGGAGCGGCTTGCAGATGTCGTAGCCCTGCAGGCGGTCGCAGCCCAGGTCCGAGAGAATCTTGCGCTGGAAGCGCGTTTCCACGCCTTCCGCGGTGACCGAGAGCCGCAGTTTGTGCGCGATCTCGATGATGGACTCGGCAATGGAGCGGTCGACGTCGCGCTCGATGCCGTCCACGAACGTGCGGTCGATCTTCAGGGTGTGCAGCGGCAGTTGCTTCAAATACGAAAACGCGCTGTAGCCGGTGCCGAAATCGTCGACGGCGATGCGCAAGCCCATCAAGCGAATGTTTTCCAGCACCCGCATGACCGACGCGGCGTTCGGCACCAAGCCCGATTCGGTAATCTCCACTTCGAGCAGCGACGGATTGACGGAGGTCGCGCGCAGCACGTGCGCGAGCATTTCAGAGAATTCCGGATGCGCGAGTTGGCGCGGCGAGACGTTCACGGCAACCGATATCGGCAGACCCAAGCGGCTCCAGCGTTGTGCTTGCAGCGCAGCCTGTTCGATGACCCACATGCCGATTGGAACGATTGCGCCCGTGTCTTCGGCAATGCTGATGAAATCGGCCGGGCGGTGAAGTGTTCCGTCGCCGTCGGTCCAGCGCAGCAGCGCTTCGGCGCCGATCACTTGGCTCGTCAGGCTGTCGACGATGGGCTGATAGTGCAGACTCAGACTATTTGTGGCGACCGCCGTTTGGAGCTGGTTTTGAATCTGATGGCGCATCGAGGCGATGGTGTGCATTTGCGGCGCGAAAAACGCGTAACGCTGCGCCGGCGCCTCTTTGGCGGCGTACATCGCCGTGTCGGCGTTGCGAATGAGCACTTCGGGATCGGTGCCGTCTTGCGGGAACATCGCGACGCCGATGCTCGCCATGACGGCGAACTCGTACGAATCTATCGCAAATGGCGTCGAGAGCCCGTGCACGACGCGCCGGCAGGTGCGCTCGACCGCGGTCGCATCTTCCGCCTCGCCCAGCAGCGCGACGAATTCATCGCCACCCCAGCGCGCGACCAGCGTTCCGGCCGGTAACAGGGAGCGGATGCGCGCCGCCACTTCCTTCAGCAGCAAATCACCGACGGAGTGTCCGAGGGTGTCGTTGATGTCTTTGAAACGGTCCAGATCGAGAAACAACACCGCGCAGTGCGTGTTGTCGTCCTGGCACTGCGCGAGAACGTCGCGCAGCTGCTCCTGCAGCATCGAGCGGTTCGGCAGGCCGGTGAGGGGATCGTAACGCGCGAGGCGTTCGAGCGAGACTTCCGCTTCCTTGCGCGCGGTGATGTCGATGGCCGTTCCGATGCGATGTACGCCGCGCCCCATCTCGCCCGTTTCTTGTTTGCCGCTGAGTTGCACCCAGCGCACTTGGCCCCCGGGCAAAACGATGCGGTGGTCGACCGAAAAATGGCCGGCAACATTGCAACTCGCGAACGCCGCTTCAACCATTTCGCGATCGTGGGGATGAATGGAGCGCACGTACAGTTCGGGCATCGCGCCGTGCGGCGTATTCAGCGGCAAGCCGAGAAGGCGCATCAGTTCGCTCGAACAATGCACCTCGCCCGTCGTTTCGTCTTGCGACCACTTACCA
>JBKPMZ010000393.1:0-4031 GCA_046732415.1 Vulcanimicrobiota bacterium | reverse complement strand
CTACACGGAAGGCATGGAAAACGCGCCGCCGATGAGCAGCCCGCAAACGCTCGACGGCGTCGACTATTTCACGTACGAAAAAGCCGCCGGCGTTTCGGGATCGGCGAGCACGCCGCGAGGCGCACACGACTACACCATCGGCGGCGGCGAGTACGGCAGCAACAAGTGGACGCTCAACGGCAAAACGTATCCGAATACAACGAAGATCTACGTGCACCGCGGTGACGACGTGTACGTGCACTTCGTCAACAAAACGGATATGGATCATCCGATGCACCTGCACGGCCATGTCTTTTACGTCACGGAGATCGACGGCAAGCGCCTCGCGCAGCCGCTGCCCAAAGACACGAGTCTGGTTCGGGCAAACGGCGGCACGGCGACCTGGAGGTTCAAAGCGGATTCACCCGCCGGGCGCTGGGTGCTGCATTGCCACAACGAAGTACATATGATGGACGGTTTGATGACGGAGGTGGTCTACCGTTAATGCGGGCAGGACCCCGCCCCCGGCGCCCCGCATCGTAGGTCCCTAGGCCATGCACGACCTCGCTCGCGGCCACGTCGTCGTTACCGGCGGCGCGGGTCTTATTGGAAGCGCCGTCATTTGGGCGCTCAATCTTCGCGGAATCGACGACATCCTCGTCGTCGATCGCCTCGACGCGTCCGAAAAGTGGAAGAACCTGGTGCCGCTGCGCTATCGCGATTACGTCGACGCCGACGAATTCGAAACGCGCGTGCTCAATCGTGCGTCATCGTTCGCCAACGTAGCGACGGTCATTCACCTCGGCGCCTGCTCGTCGACGACGGAGACCGACGCCGCATACCTCATGCGCAACAATTACGCGTATACCAAGCACCTCGCGCAGTGGGCGGTCGATCACGGCATCCGCTTCGTGTACGCTTCTTCCGCCGCAACGTACGGCGGGCTCGAGCGCGATTTGCGCGACGATGCCGATCTCGACACGCTGCGGCCGCTCAACATGTACGCGTATTCCAAACACCGCTTCGATCTGTACGCTCGCGATCACGGCCTGCTCTCGCGCATCGCCGGCCTGAAATACTTCAACGTCTTCGGGCCGAACGAGCACCACAAGGGCGAGATGCGCAGCCTGGTCGACAAGGCGTTCCATCAGATCCGCGATACCGGATCGATTCGTCTGTTCAAGAGTCACCGAACCGAGTACAAGGACGGCGAACAGCAGCGCGATTTCATCTACGTCAAGGACGCGGTCGCGATGACGCTCCACGTTGCCCAGAGCGGCGCGAACGGCTTGTTCAACGTCGGTTCGGGGACCGCGCATACGTGGCTCGATTTGGTGCGTCCGATCTTCCGCGCGATGGACGTTCCCGAGCGCATCGAGTTCATCGACATGCCGCCGCAACTGCGCGACAAATACCAATACTGCACGTGCGCAACCATCGATCGCCTGCGGGCGGCCGGTTACGATGCGCCCGTGACGCCGCTCGCGGACGCGGTGGACGATTACGTTCGCAATTACCTCATCCCCGATCGCCGGCTCGACCCGGCGCACGCACCCGCAGGAGTCAAATAAGAGCCGATGAGTCAGTCGCGCGCCGAACGGCGCAGAAACGCCCGCGGCGGTAACGCGCCGCCGCCAAAACGCGATCCGATGATGCCGATCTACCTCGGTCTGGCGGTAATCGTCATCTTGGTATTCGCCGGTTTCGGCATCACGAATTTCGTTCAAAACAAACAGCGATCCGATGCGTTCGCCTTCGCGACGCAAACGCCGACGCCCGGCCCGTCGCCTACCGCAAAACCGGTTCAACTCGTGGTCGGGAAATCGGTCGGCAAAGCGGGATTTTTTCCGAAGGGTGATTTCAAGCGCGACGTTCCGACGGACACCGCAAAAGGCGGCCGCGGCCAAGACGTGGACGGCATTCCGTGTCAAACGAACGAAGGCGTGCAACTGCACATTCACGCATCCCTTGCGATTTTCGTGAACGGCGTTCTCGCGCAAATTCCCGAAGCGATCGGCGTGCAGCCCATTCCCCCCAACAGCGGATGCCTGTATTGGATACACACGCACGATACCAGCGGCGTCATTCACGTCGAATCGGGCAGCGTCAGCGCTCCCGGCGGCGGACCGTATACGCTCGGCATGTTCTTCGACATTTGGGGGCAGCCGCTCTCGCGCACCCAAGTCGGCCCGTATAAAGGCGACGTAACGGCATTCGTCAACAGCGCGCCGTACGACGGCGATCTGCGCGCGATTCCGCTTCGCTCGCATCAACGCATCGTTCTCGAAGTCGGCAAACCGGTTGTGCCGCCTCCGGTGTATTTGCTTCCGCCTGGGGACTAGCCGGCCTAGCACATTAGCAGCAAACGCTTATAGGCTTTTGGCGCGATAAAAGCAATTGCTTGTTGACTCCAATAAAAGCAATTGCTTATACTCACTTTGTGGGAAAAGCACTTGCTTCTATCGGACAACTGCTGGCGCAACGCCGCGTACAGCTCGGAATAACTCAGGCCGGCCTTGCTGCCCGCATCGGTGTAAGCCAAGGATGGATCACGCAGGTCGAAACCGGCAAGCGAGAGCCGCGCTGGTCCACGCTGCTCGAATTTGCTCGGGCTCTTGAGATGGAGCCCATGTTCGTGCCGCGAGAACGCGTGCCGGCCGTTCGCTCGCTCCTTCATGACGAATCCGAATGGCCGGTGGATGCTCCGCCGCTTTCCGGAGGCGCATGGTGAGCGTCGATCGCCCGATCGTGCTGCTCGTCCGGCTGGACGGCTACGAGGTGGGCACGCTGCTGCGCACTCCCGATCGCTCGATCACGTTCACGTTCAATCCTGCGTACGTGAAAGATGAGCATCGGCCGACCTTGAGCTTTGGATTTTACGACGCGTTTGGCGAGCTGCGCGCACGGCGTTATACAAGCACACCGCACGCACCGGGCTTTTTCGCGAATCTGATCGCGGAAGGGCTCTTGCGCGAGTATACCGCGCATCGTGCGGGTCTCGCGCGCGACGACGACTTTGGATTACTTTGGGTGACCGGCGGCGATTTGGCTGGAGCCGTCACGCTGGAAGATCCCGAGGGGCGGCCGCTGCCCCCACCGTCCGCCGGCGGGCCGGTCGATGCACCGCGTTTACAGGACGTGTTTCGTTTTGCGTTGACCGGCTTGCAGCTCAAGTTCAGTGCAATTCAAGACGCGACCGGCGGACTGACGATTCGCACGCAAGGCGACGGCGGAAATCAGATCGTCAAGTTGCCGTCAATGCATTTTCGGCATGTACCGGAAGGCGAGTTCGCGATGTTACAGTTCGCGCGCGAGGTCGGCATTCCAATCCCGCAGGCGCAACTCGTACCGCTCGAGCAGATCGGCGGACTGCCCGATGAAGTGCGGGCGCTCAAAGGCTTAGCACTCGTGCTCGATCGATTCGATCGCCCCGCGCCCGGCAAGCGGGTGCATATCGAGGACTTCAATCAAATCTTCCGGCAGCAGCCCCGGCAAAAGTATGATAATCATTCCTTTGCGGATATTGCGAGAGTGACGTATCAGGCGTTAGGAAACGACGGGCTGACGGCGTTCATCCAGCGTCTCGTGTTCAATGTTGGCATAGGCAACAACGACATGCACCTGAAGAACTGGTCGTTCATCTATCCCGACGGTAAGCGTCCGCAACTTGCGCCGGCGTACGACTACGTGTGTACGAAAGCGTATCTCGGACACAACGAGACGGGTCTTGCGCTCGGAGCCGCACGGTTCTTTCCGCAGGTTTCGATCGCAAAATTCGAGCAGCTTGCTGCACGCGCGCAGGTATCGCAGCGGGTGGTGCGCACTGCCGCACGCGACATGGTGAACCGCATGCAAGACCGTTGGCCGGTCATTCGGCGGCAAATTGAACAGCACGATATCGTCGCGGTTATCGACGAGCAGCTGCGCACCGTGCCGCTCTTTCAGCCGGCAGCGGCGATTCAGGGCGTCGACGACGCGGCGCCGCCCGAACATGAGGAACTTTCCTAGCATGACAGCGCAAATTGAAACGCAACGGCTGGTACTGCGGCAAT
>JBKPMZ010000392.1:0-11938 GCA_046732415.1 Vulcanimicrobiota bacterium | reverse complement strand
GAACCGGGCGAGATCGATCCCGAGCAAGTGCATCTGCCCGGCATCTTCGTGCAGCGCGTCGTGCAGGTCGGCGCGGAAGGCAAGCGCATCGAACGCGTGACTACGAGAAAGAGGAACAACTAATGCGGCGCCCACGGGGAGCACATATGTCAGTAGTACGTTTATGCGCCATGAAGTTTTGGGGGCCCCAACGCAGTTGGGGGGCGCCCTTCGACAACGCTCAGGACAGGCTGCGGCTAGGCCGGAGCGCCTTTTAACCATGGCAATCAGCAGAACTCAACTCGCTGCGCGCGTCGCGCAAGAACTGCGCAACGGACAATACGTGAATCTGGGCATCGGCTTGCCGACGCTCATTCCGAACTATCTGCCCTCCGGCGTTACCGTCGTTCTGCAGAGTGAGAACGGCATTTTGGGCATGGGGCCATATCCGTACGAAGGCGAGGAAGACGCGGATCTCATCAACGCCGGCAAGGAAACGGTCACCGTGCTTCCGGGCGCGTCGTTCTTCGACTCGTCGCTTTCGTTTGGTATGATTCGCGGCGGCCACATCGACGTTGCCGTGCTCGGCGCGATGCAAGTTTCCGAAAAAGGCGATCTATCGAACTGGATGATCCCCGGCAAGATGGTCAAAGGCATGGGCGGCGCCATGGATTTGGTGCACGGCGCCAAGTATCTCATCGTGATGATGGAGCACGTCGCCAAAGGCGGCGCGCACAAGATCGTCAAGACCTGCGATCTTCCTTACACGGGCCGAGGTGTCGTCAATCGCATCATCACCGACATGGCGACGATCGATATTGCGCCTGAAGGCCTCGTGCTGCGCGAGCTCGCACCGGGCGTTACGCTCGACGATGTAAAAGCCGCCACCGGTGCGCCGCTTCACGTACCCGAAGCACCCAAGACGATGGCCATTCCCGAGGGCGTCGCGTAAGCGGCGCCTTCACACGATCTGCGGATAACGCCGGCGCACGTCGCGGATGTAGGTGTCGCGCGTCGGCGGACGGCCGAAACGCGTGCGATCGTAATGCGGTGAGAACGGCCGCTCGAGCGCGTCGAGCGCATCGACCGCACCCTTCAGATTGGCAATCCACGTTGCATCCCGCGGAGCGGGCGCGGCGGTCAACGCGTCGATGCGCTGCAAAAGCGCCGCCTTGCGCACGATGTTTTCGGGCGTAGCGCTTCGCAAACAGACGCCGTAGATTCCGGTCAAATACTCTTCCCACGTTTCGTCCGCGTCAAGCGTAATGTCTTGCGCATGCATCTCCGCATGCAGACGTGCTTTGAAGCGCGCTTCGTCCATTTCTTGCGAGAAGTAGTCGTGCGGGTAAAACTCCGTGCCGTCGTCGAGCACGTATGATGCCCGCGGAGCGAACTCCGGGCGAACTTCCAGACACACGAAGTTCTCTTCGATGTACGCGAGATCGTCGGGCGTGAATTGAACTGCTGCTTCCATGCAAGCAGTCTAACTCGCGATCGTTTCGCTCGCCGTCAAATCGTAGTATGATGGGACATGGTCCCCGACGTGCCGCCGGCCGTCGCGCAGATCGCGCAGCGCGTCCAGCGCGAAGAGCAGGGAATCTTTCTCTACCGCCTGCACCGGGTGTTCGACGTTCATGCGGGACCCATGCACAGGCACGACGAGCTCGATCTTGCGGTCGTCGTTCAGGACGGTCGTGTGGTGAAGGTCCGAGCGCTCCGCGCGCTCACCGGCGGAAAACCGGCGGACGGCCCGGCGCTTGCGCAGATCGAACGGCAATACGAGCATCCGAAAGCGACCGACGTTTTTCATCGTCCATTCGATCCGCAGTATCTGAACGAATACGCTTACCGCAGCGAGGGTCCCGGCACGTACGCCTTCAGCAGTCCGCTGCACGACGGCAGCCACGGCAACGGCACGTTTTCGGTCGATGCGGCGGGCGAGGTTGTGAAATACGTCTACGCGCCGAACGTGCTGCCGCAATATGCGACCTCCGGCACGGTGACGAACGAACGCACGCAGGTTCTTCCAGGCGTGTGGTACTTGACGCGCGAGCAGCACGAGTATCGCGGCCGCTATCTGTTCTTCGGCGGCGGCGCGAGCGCCGTCATTACGTACGACTCGTTCCGGCGCTACGCTGATTTGCCGGCGGCGCGGTCCGCGCTTTTCTCGGAGGCAACGTCGACACCGAACACGCGCCAGAGGAACGCTTTGCCGCTTTCCGTTACCTCCAGTGCGCGCGGCTCGCTCTTTCGGCGCAGCGCGCCGCACTCGAGGAGCGCTTGCAGCAGCGCCGCACCGAGCGGTCCGGAAATATGGTGCCGGCGCTCGGTCCAATCGATGCATGCCCGCACGTGCGCGTGCGGATCGCGAAAGAGCGTGGCCGTGTCGACGCCCGCCGCGAGAAACGCTTCGCGCGCGCCGTCGCGCAAACGGAACCCGCCGTCTTCCACGTCGAGCGCCTCACTTCGCACGAGCGCCTGCGCGACGAGCAGCGCAAGTTCGCCTGCCAGATGGTTGTAGCACGAGCGCGCAAAGCGCAAATGCTGCATGCGCAGCGAATCGCTGAGCGAGCGGACCGGTGCGGCCGGCGCGATGGCGCCGAGCGCTTCCAGCGCCTGCGCGATCTCCGGGCGCGCGAGTTCGTAATACCGGTGACGGCCTTGTGCGCGAACGCGAATCAGTCCGCCGTCGAGTAGTTTGGCTAGATGCGCGCTCGCCGTTGCAGGCGAAACGCCGGCCGCGCGAGCCAATTGCCCGGCCGGGATCGCGCGCCCATCAAAAAGAACCGCGAGCATTGCGGCGCGCGCCGGTTCTCCCGCAAGGGCTGCGACATATGCGAAATCCGGTTCGTTCACGGCCTTATCGTAGCAAAGCGACGGTTCGTCGCACGGCGAAATGCCTCATGACGCCTCGGCCTGCGCGAAGGCCACGCCTTGCCCGGCGATACGCTGGGCAGCGAACGCCACCAGCAGCAGCGTTTCGAGGAGCGAACACGCGATGCCGACCGCAATGGCGATGGCGGGATGCCGCACATCGTGCAAGAGCACGACGAATCCCGCGATAAACGGCGGAGCCGCAAGCAGGTACGTCAGCAGCGCGCGCACGATGGCGAGCGGGCCGCGCTGATCGATCGTCGATGGAAAGATCGAATATAAAACCAGGCCGACGGCGCGCAGGTGCAGCACGATTGCGACGGCCAGCGGAATGCCCGCTGCCGCGACGAGACCTTCACGCAGCGCGATGGCCCAAACCGCAATGCCGACGCCTAGGCAAGCCGCCAGTCTCCATGAAGTCGCGATCGTCCATGCAAACAGCCGCATCCATAGCGGGTCGCGGCCCATCCACCACAGCGGTTTGGAAATATCGCTCGACAGGCCGATCGCCGAACCCATCGCAACGAAGATGAGCATCATGTTTCCTACGACCGACGCAAGGACCGCCGCGTCCTCGAGTTCGTTGCGCGACTGCGAGACGATGCGGCCGAACACGATACCCACGCCCGCGCATACGATGAGCCCGAAATAGAACACGCGCTGCATCGACGGCGAGCGCATGAACGCAATCCACTCTTTCCAGACGATCGTCCACGGGCCGCGCATGACGTTGAGCAGGCGGTGCGAATTGGCAGCGGCGCGATGTTCGTATTTGTGTTCTATGGTGAAGCCGGCGCCGGTGCGCGTCTGCCGTTCGCGAAATGCAAGGACGCGCAGCGACGAGGCGTACAAGTCGGGATACAGCCCGGTTCCCGTGACGTAGGAAAGTGCGATCATCATCGCGCCAGCTGCAAACAGCGCGGCGAGCGCTAGAGCATTTCCGTCGAACAGCGCATTGAACGCAAAACCGGCACCGAGGTGCTCGATCCAGCGCGCCGAGTCGAGCGTGAACGTTTTGGGCGGAATGCTTGCAAAAAGGATCGTCATCGGCAGAATTCCGAGCGCCGCTATGACGCCGGCAAAACTTTGCGCGCTGCGCGTGCCGATGCGTGCGCGCAATTTGAGCATCGGAATGGCCGTTGCGGTTGCGATAATCGTTCCGCCGAACATCGCAAGGCCGATGCCTGCCAGACTTCCCGAGTGCGCAAAAATCAGCGTGTACAACAGAACGGTAAAGAGCATGCGCGCCATCGCCGTGCCCGATCGCCGCAGCTGGAGCCATAAGACCACCATGCGCTCGGAAATCAGTGAACCGCTGAGGAACCTTGCATCCGAGGCGGACGAGAACGCTCCGACGATGCCCGACGCCGCCCCGTACATCATAATACCGACGAGCGTAATGTATGCAAAAAACAGCGCGCTGGCATAGGGTTCCGGAATGGCGGTCAGTGCGAGGGAGTGTTTTCCGTGCGAGCGCAGCACGCCAATGAAGACGAAGTAGCCGACGGCGGCGACGTACATGACTGCGCGTGCGGGCTGATGCAGCATGTGCCGGATCCGGTTGACGAGCTGCCGGTACTCGAGATACCCCAGCGCCCGCAGATCGGCAATCATCGCGTCAGTTCGAGGAAGAGATCTTCGGCGTTGGCCGTGGTTCCGGTGCGCGCTTGCAATTCCTCGAACGTGCCGGAGGCGATCGTGTGCCCGTTCTTCAGGATGACGACGCGATCGCACATCGTTTGCGCTTGTTCGAGCATGTGCGTGCTGATGACGATCGCTTTGCCTTGCGCGCGCAAATCGCGAACGATCTGGCGGAGCTCGCGCTGTCCGAGCGGATCCAGGCCTATCATCGGCTCGTCGAAGAGGATGACCGGGGTGGCGGCGAGGACCGTCGCCGCAACGAGCGTTTTTTGGCGCATGCCTTTGGAGAGCGACGCGCCGAGCGTATCGCGATGTTCCAGCATGCCGAAACCCGTGAGCAGTTCGAGTGCGCGTGCTTCCCACTCGGGAGTAAGGCGGCAACTTTTTGCCACGAAGACCATGTGCTCCCAAACGGTGAGCATCGGATAGACGTCGGGCGTTTCGGGAATGAGCGCGATCGTGCGGCCGCGCGCCGACCCGAGTTCGGCGCCGTCCCATGTAAACGACCCCGCGTCCGGGCGCAGCAATCCGGCGGCGCATAAAAACGTCGTGCTTTTGCCTGCACCGTTCGGCCCGAGCAGACCGACGATCTCGCCGCCGGATACCTCGAACGAAACGCCGTCGACGGCAAGTTTCTTTCCGAAGCGCTTGGTCAGGCCCTCGACGTGCAGAACGGGCATCGCTTCTTATCCCAGCGGTACGCTGCCGTTCCCTGCGCGAGATCAGAATGAATACAGTGCAGCAGGCAACCGGCGCGAGGAACCCGCCCTACGCGGATTCGTCGCGGAACTGTTTGCGGTAGAGGCGCGCGTATTCTCCGCCTCGCGCCAGCAGCACCGCATGCGTGCCGCGCTCGATGACGCGTCCGCGGTCCACGACGAAGATGACGTCCGCGGATAAGATCGTCGAAAGACGATGTGCGATCACCAAACTGGTCCGTCCGCGCATCAGTGGAACGAGCGCCGCCTGAATGGCGGCTTCGTTGTGCGAGTCCAGTGCGCTGGTCGCCTCGTCGAGAATCAGAATCTTCGGATTTTTCAGCAGCACCCGTGCTATCGCAAGCCGTTGGCGCTCGCCTCCGGAGAGTTTGTGCCCGCGCTCTCCGACCACCGTTTCGTAGCCGGAGGGCAGTGAGGCGATGAAGTCGTGAATGTTCGCCGTGCGCGCGGCGGCGTGCAATTCCGTTTCACTTGCATCGGGTTTGGCATACCGCAGATTCGCGGCAACGGTGTCGTGAAAGAGATAGGTTTCCTGCGTCACGATGCCGATGTCGCGGCGCAGCGATTCGAGCGTCAGTGTCCGCACGTCATATCCGTCGATGACGACGCGACCGGCATTGGGATCGTAAAAGCGCGGAACCAGTTGCGTGATCGTCGTCTTGCCGCCGCCGGACGGCCCCACGAATGCCGCAACCTGTCCCGGCTCGATATGCAAGTCCACGCCGTCCAGTACGGTACGTTCGCTTGAATAGCCGAACGTGACGCCTTCGAACCGGATGTCGCCGTGCACTTCGGCAAGCGTTACGGCCTGCGGCGGTTCGTATTCCTCGGGCGTCATGTCCAAGTAATCGAAGATGCGTTCGAATACTGCGAGCGCGCTGACGATCTGCACTTGAATACCTGCCAGCGACGCCGCGGGCCCGTACAAGCGTCCTTGAATGTACGAAACGAATGCGACGACGACGCCGACAGCGATGGCGTGGTGCAGCGCCAGCCAGCCGCCGCCGAGCCACACGATCGCCGGGCCGATGATCACCATGGCGGTAATCGCGGCTATGAACCAGCGCCCCACCATCGCCAGACGCACTTCCAAATCCATGAGATCGGTGCCGGCTTTATAGAAGCGCGCCTTTTCGTACGCTTCGCGCGCGAACGACTTGATGAGCGTGATGCCGGAAATGGAGAGCGTTTCTTGCGTGATCGACTCGATGTGGTCGCGCTGCTCGCGCGTCTTGCGGCGAATCTCATACATGCGCCGCCCGACGGGCGAGAGCGGCAGCACCATCAGCGGCACGATGGCGATCGAAAGCAGCGCCAAGCGCCAGTTCCACACGAACATCCACACGACAGTGGTGAGAATCGTGATCAAATTGGTGAGCAGCGAGGTGAGCGTACCGGTCACCACGTTGTCGATGTTGTCGACGTCGCTCGAAACGCGGTTCATGATTTCACCGGTCTTGGTTCCGGTGAAGAACTTGAGCGGCATCTTGTGCAGATGCGAGACGAGGCTCACGCGCATGTCGCGCATGATGCCTTCACCCACGATTGAATTCAAATAGCCTTGCGCCACCGTAAGCAGCATGGTGACCAGTGCCGCTCCGAGCATTCCGCCGACGTCGATTGAGACTTCACGAAAGCTGCCGTGCGCGATCGCTTTGTCGATGATGTCGGCAACGAAGTACGCGGGCGCAAGGCCGATGATCGCGGAGACGACGATGCACAGCAGCACGAACGCCTGTTGCCGCCAGTACGGCGCAAAGAGCGCGCCGATGCGCCGCCAGTCCACGCGTTTGCGAACGTGCGGTTTGTCCGGCCGGTACATGTTCGACCACATCAAGTGGCCGCCGCCCATCATCTTAGTGCGGTACCGTCGTTTGGTGAAGCGTTACGGTATTGCCCTCGGGATCCGTGAACGAACCGAGTTTGCACACCGGCGTCTCGTGTATTTCGCCGGTTTTTACGCCTGCGTCGCTCAAATCGGCGAGCGCTTTTTCCAAATCGTCGACCTCGAACGCGATGTTCGACGCCGGCGCCTCTCCAATCCATTCGTTCGTCATCACCGCAAACCAACCGCTGCCGACTTGCGTCTCGTCGTATTTCAGGACGCCATCCTCGGCGAATGGTGCGGTAAACGTGAAACCGAGCGTTCGCGCGTAAAAGTCGCGCAGCGCGGCGACGTCTTTCGCGGGATAGGCAGTAAACGCAATATCTTTGACCATTGAACCCTCCTCCGTGCAACGGCGTGGGGTGCGACCGAGCCGGCAACGCTGGTCGAGGCCGGTTCCACGGACGGATAGAGGCCGAGACGCGAAGCGGTTCTTCTAGGACGGAAGAACCGCTGTTTGACGGCTTGGTTGCATCACGCGCCGTTCTTATTTCTTCCCGTTGCGCAGCGTCGCGAGTTCTTTGAAAAGTTTCTTTTCTTTGTCGCTCAGTTCGGTCGGGAGTTGCCCGATGAGGCGCACGTACAAGTCCCCGGTGCCCCCGTTACGCACTTTGGGCATGCCTTTGCCCGAGAGGCGCAAGAGCCGGTTGTTTTGCGTGCCCGCGGGCACCGTCATCGTTACTTGCCCACCCATGGTCGGGACTTTCACCTCGCCGCCCAGGACGAGATCGTAAATGCTGACCGGCAAATCGACGTAGAGATCGTCGCCTTTGCGTTTGTACGCCGGATCGTCGAGCAATTTTACCACCAAAAAGAGATCGCCGCTCGGGCCGCCCGCAATGCCGCTGCCGCCTTGCCCGGCTAAGCGAATGCGCTGGCCTTCGCCAATGCCTTTGGGAATCGTGACTTCGAATTTTTTCGAGCCGAGCAAACGGCCCGTACCGTGGCAATTCGAACATAAACTGCCGCGATCGGTACCGGTGCCGCGGCAGCGCGGGCACACGTCTTCGACTTGCAGCGAAACGGATTTTTTGCCGCCGTCGTACACGTCGCGCAGCGAAAGCTCGATCGTCGTTTCCAGGTCTTGCCCGCGCTGCGCAAAGCCGGTGCTCTGCGCGGTATTGCGCTTGCCGATCCCTGAAAAAAACATGTCGAAGAAATCGGAAAAACCGCTCGGCCCGCCCCCGCCCGTTGCACCGCCGCTGCCGAAATCACCGAAGCCGAAGTTGAACGTTTCGTGCTGCGCGTTCCGGTAGCGGCGCTGCTGTTCGGCTTGCTGTGCGGCTTGCTGCCAATTGCTGCCGAGCACGTCGTACTTACGGCGCTTTTCCGGGTCGCCGAGAACTTCGTACGCCTCTTGGATCTCTTTGAACTTTTCCTCGGCTTCTTTTTGATTATTCGGGTTCGCGTCGGGATGCCACTTGCGCGCGAGTTTGCGGTACGCCGACTTGACGTCTTTCTCTGCGGCGCTTTTGGGAATACCGAGAACCTGATAATAATCCTTATAGTTCATTCAGGACTATTTTTCACGACGATGACTTTCGCGGGGCGCAGAAGTTCGTCGCCGATCGTGTAGGCTCTCTGCGCTTCGTGAAGCACCGTGTCGTCTTCCAGCCCTTCGGCCTGCTGCGTGCCGATTGCCTCGGCGAGTTTCGGATCGAACTTTTGCCCTTTGAGTGAAACGGCTTTCACGCCTTCGATGCCGAGCACCGATTCGAAGCCCTTGAGCGTTTGCTGTACGCCGTTGCGCAGCGCTTCGAGCGAGGTTTCCTCCACCGAAAGCGCGCGTTCGAGGTTGTCGAGCACCGGCAAGAAATTCTTGAGCAATTCCCGGCGGCCCGAATCGGCGATCTCGCGGAACTGACGCTCGATGCGTTTCTTGTAGTTCTCGAAGTCCGCCATGGCCAGCAAGAACTTGTTGTAGTTGTCCTCGGCGCGCGCATTGGCTGCATCGAGCTGCGCCTGCAGATCGGCGGTCGTGCTCGCTGCTTCGCCGTTCTCGGATGCGGCTGGGACGTCTGCTTCTGTTACGTATTCGTCTTGCATAATTATGTCTGAATAGCAGTGAGTTTTGGTGGCGATGCGAGGCATCTGAAGCCCGGCACTAGTTCGCTAGGCCGGGCTTTAGATACGACGCAGCGCGCCAAAAGACGCTGTTATTTCGCTTCCTTGAACTCGGCGTCGATAACATCTTCGGCGGGCTCTTGCTCCTGCTCGCCGCCGGCCTCGCCTTGGGTCGCGCCCGCGGCTTGACCGTCTTGCGCTGCGCCGTTCGCGCCCGCAGTCGTCTTCTGGTACAGCAGTTCGGCCATCTTGTAGCTGGCCTGCTGCAGACGCTCGATGGCGGGTTTGAGCTCCGCAACGGTTGCGTTCTCGTGCAGCCGCTTGAGTTCCGAGAGCGCGCTCTCGACTTCGCCGCGTGCACCGGCGTCGAGTTTGTCGCCGACTTCCTTGAGCGATTTCTCCGTCGAGTACACCAGGCTCGATGCCTGATTGCGTACTTCCGCCTCTTCGCGTTTGGACTTGTCGGCCGCAGCTTGAAGCTCGGCGTCTTTGACCATGCGCTCGACTTCGTCTTTGGAGAGGTTCGTCGAAGCGGTGATCGTGATCTGCTGCTCCTTGCCGGTGCCCAGATCTTTTGCGCTCACGTTCACGATGCCGTTGGCGTCGATGTTGAACGTCACTTCGATCTGCGGCACGCCGCGCGGCGCGGCGGGAATGCCTTCCAAACGGAAGCGCCCCAGCGTCTTGTTGTCCGGCGCCATCGGACGTTCGCCTTGCAGCACATGAATGTCGACGGACGTTTGACCGTCTTCGGCCGTCGTGAAGACCTGCGACTTCTTCGTCGGAATGGTGGTGTTGCGCTCGATGAGCGTCGTCATCACGCCGCCGAGCGTTTCCAAGCCGAGCGAGAGCGGCGTTACGTCGAGCAGAACGACGTCGCGCACTTCGCCGGCGAGTACGCCCGCTTGAATCGCCGCGCCGACCGCTACGACTTCGTCGGGATTGACGGAGAGGTTCGGTTCTTTGCCCGTGAGTTTTTTGACCAGTTCCTGGATGACGGGCATGCGCGTCGATCCGCCGACCATGACGACTTCGTCGATCTGCGAGATGTCGATCTTCGCGTCCGCCAGCGCGTTCTTGAACGGCTGGATGCAGCGGTCGGTCAGATCGCTCGTGAGTTCTTCGAACTTCGCGCGCGTAAACGTGAAGTCCAGATGCTTGGGACCATTTTGATCCGCAGTGATGAACGGCAGATTGATGCTGGTCTGCACGACCGACGAAAGTTCGATCTTCGCTTTTTCAGCCGCCTCGGTAAGACGCTGCATGGCCTGCTTGTCGCCGCTGAGATCGATGCCTTGCTCCTTGCGGAACTCGGACACGAGCCATTCCACGACGCGGTGATCGTAATCGTCGCCGCCCAGATGCGTGTCGCCGTTGGTCGCCTTCACTTCGAAGACGCCATCGCCCACTTCGAGAATCGAAACGTCGAACGTACCGCCGCCCAGGTCCCACACGAGGATCGTCTCGCTGCCTTTTTTATCGAGGCCGTACGCGAGCGCAGCCGCCGTGGGTTCGTTGATGATGCGCAGCACGTCCAGACCCGCGATCTTGCCAGCGTCTTTGGTCGCCTGGCGCTGCGAGTCGTTGAAGTATGCGGGAACGGTGATGACCGCTTTGGTTACCCGTTCGCCGAGATAATTGCTCGCGTCGTTGACGAGCTTTTGCAGAATCATCGCCGAGATCTCTTGCGGCGAGTATTCCTTGCCGTCGATCTTGACGTGATAATCGGTGCCCATGTGCCGCTTGATCGAGGCGATCGTACGGTCGGGATTGGTGATTGCTTGACGTTTCGCGAGTTGCCCCACGAGACGCTCGCCGGTTTTTGTAAATGCCACCACCGACGGGGTCGTGCGCGACCCTTCGGCATTGGCGATAACGGTGGGCGAGGAGCCCTCCATCACGGCGACGACGGAGTTCGTCGTGCCCAGGTCGATGCCGACCACTTTAGCCATTCGTTGTTCTCTCTTTCCGAGCCCAAGGACCAGCTTTTCCCACCCCCGCGTGTCATCCTGAGGCATCGAAGGATGCCCGAGGTACCGAGGGCGCTACTAAGCCTTGCCGCTTACTGAGCTACAAGGATAGTTACGGTCTCATCATACTACGCGATTCGACCGTTGTTGTTCCACCATTTAAGACAGAAACGCTGGGCCGAAGGTTGCAGGACAACCCTGCCTCTCTGCCCGGGATTGTGTATACCGCCACAGTGTAGTACGATATACCGACAGGTGTACTCAACTATGCCTCTTGGTGTACCATCATATGAAAACCGCGACTGGGACGTGCCGGCACCGGCGCTGTTCGGGAGCCGCATGCGCACGGCGCTCCTCATGCTGGTCGCCGTATTGGAGGAAACGTATCCAGCCGAATTAGCGCGCTACCTCGGCGCGACGATTTCTTCCGTTCAACGTACGCTGGATAAGGTAGAAGATGAAGGGTTGCTTGCTACCCGGCCGCTGGTCGTCCGAGCGGTCACGCTCAATCCGCTCTATCCGGCGGCCAAGGAACTGCGCGCGCTATTGCTGCGGTTGGCTGAGGGCTACCCGGTGTATCAGGAACTCAAGGAATCGCGCCGGACACGCCCGCGGCGGCGGAAGAAACACTTGTGATTGACCGTCGTTCGACGCTCGAGGAGGTTGCGTTTGCCGTCGCGCGAGCGCTGGAAGAGAAGGGCATCGTGAGCGTTCTGACGGGTGGGAGTGCTGCAGCCGTGCACGCCCCGCATCAGTACACGTCCGATGATGCGGACTTTGTTTTAAACAACGATGACCCACTCGAC
>JBKPMZ010000391.1:0-1673 GCA_046732415.1 Vulcanimicrobiota bacterium | reverse complement strand
CAATTCCCGCGCGCCATAGCGCACGCGCTGCAGCAGCATGGCGTGGCGCGCTTCGTCGATCATATTGGATCCGTCGTTCGAGGCAGAGCCGTCCACGCCCAAGCCGACGCGCACGCCTGCTGCAAGCAGATTGCGCACCGGCGATATTCCAGAACCCAGGCGCATGTTCGACGTCGCGCAGTGAGCCGCGCCGGTCGCGCTGGTTCCCAGACGTTTGCAATCGTCATCCGAGACGTGCACGACGTGCGCGTGCCACACGTCCGGACCAAGCCAGCCAAGGCGCTCGGCCAGTTCGACGGGACGGCAGCCGAAGTGCTCGATGCAATACCGTTCTTCGTCGAGCGTTTCGGCAAGATGCGTGTGCGCGTGCACGCCGCGGGCGCGCGCCAGCGCAATGCTTTCTTTCATCAGGTCCGGCGTCACCGAGAACGGCGAGCACGGAGCGAGCGCGACGCGCGTCATTGCATACTTGCGCGGGTCGTGATACGCGTCGATGACGCGCTCGCAGTCCGCCAAGATGTCGGGCTCGCGTTCCACGAGATCGTCCGGAGGCAGACCCCCGGAGGAAACGCCCAGCGACATCGATCCGCGCAACGCATGAAAACGGATGCCGAGGTCCGCTGCCGCAGCGATTTGATCGTCCAGACGGCAGCCGTTCGGCCACAGATACATGTGATCCGACGTCGTGGTACACCCCGAGAGCAGCAGTTCCGCGATCGCCGTTTTCGTTGCGACGATCAATGCCTCGGGGGTGATGCGGCCCCAAATGGGATACAGCACGCGCAGCCAGTCGAAGAGTTCGGCATCCTGAACCGCCGGCACATTGCGCGTGAGCGTTTGATAGAAATGGTGGTGCGTGTTGACCAGGCCCGGGATCAGCACGAGCTTCGAGCAGTCGATCCGTTCGTCCACGGCCGGCTGCGGCGCTCCGCGCTCGATGATTTGCGCGATCGCGCCGTCTTCGAGCAACACGGACGCACCGGCGATTTCTCGTCCGGCGTCGTCGAAGGTCGCGATCAGCGCGGCATCCGCGAGGAGTATGCGGCTCACCGTGAGCGGGTACGCGCTGAGGGCGCGTCTAACCTCGCGTCGTGAGTTCGTACGATCATCCGCGCGATTTCATTGGCTACGGCGGCGCACCGCCGGATCCACGCTGGCCGGGCGGCGCGCGCCTCGCGCTGCAGATCGTCATGAACTATGAAGAGGGCTCCGAATACTCGATTCCCGACGGCGACGGCATCTCCGAAACGTATCTGACCGAAGTGCCAGGTGCGAGTCTGGGGCCCGGAAAACGCGATCTCATCGTCGAGTCCATTTACGAGTACGGCAGCCGCGCCGGCTTCTGGCGTCTGATGCGCGCGTTCGAAGAACGCGACATTCGCGTAACCGTGTTCGCGGCGGCACTCGCACTGGAACGAAATCCGAAAGCGGCGCAAGCGATCGTCAAAGCCGGACATGAAGTGTGCTCGCACGGGTGGCGCTGGGTCGGCTTCCAGAATATGAGCGAAGCGCAGGAGCGAGAGGAAATGCAGCGTGCGATCGCCTCCATCGCGCGCACGACGGGCGAACGTCCCTACGGATGGTATTGCCGGTACGCGCCCAGCATGCAGACACGGCGCCTGGTCGTCGAAGAGGGCGGCTTTTTGTACGACTCCGACGCCTACAACGACGAC
>JBKPMZ010000390.1:0-8274 GCA_046732415.1 Vulcanimicrobiota bacterium | reverse complement strand
GCCTATATCGCAGTACGGACGGCGGACAAACGTGGTCCTGCGTGTTGTGCAAGAACGACGGAGATACGGGCGCGGCAACGGTCGTCATCGATCCCAAAAATCCGGACACCATCTACGCCGATCTGTGGGCATCGCGCAATCCGCCCTGGCGATTGCTCGACATTTTGCAACTATACGACAAGGGCGGTGTCTACAAGTCCATCGACGGCGGCACGACGTGGACGCAGTTGCACGGCGGTTTGCCCGCAAAACTGGGACGCGTTGGTCTGGCAGTTGCACCGAGCGACGATTCGCGCCTGTACGCTTGGGTCAATACGGACAAGGACTGCGGTATTTACCGCAGTTCCGACGCGGGCGCGACATGGGCAAAAACAAATGGCGAGGACCGCATTTGCGGACGCGGCGACGATTTTTCCGGCATCGCGGTCGATCCGGCGAACGCGGACGTCGTGTACGTCGCCAACACGACGTTTTATCGCTCGACAAACGCGGCGAAGACGTTCACCGGCATCAAAGGCGCGCCGGGAGGCGACGACTATCACTCGATCTGGATCGATCCGAACAACCGCAACATCATCTTTCTCGGTGTCGACCAAGGCGCGACGATCTCGGTAAACTACGGTCAAACCTGGAGTTCATGGTACAACCAGCCGACGGCGCAGTTCTATCACGTGATTACCGACGATCGCTTCCCATACTGGGTCTACGGTGGACAGCAGGAAAGCGGCAGCGCCGAGGTTGCCAGCCGAAGCGAAGACGGCTCGATCTGGGCGCGCTATTGGCATCCCGTGGGCGCGGAAGAGTACGCATACATCGCGCCGGATCCGCTCCATCCGCATATCATCTACGGCGCGGGCGCCGGTCACGTAGCGCGTTACAACGAACTCACGCAACAGTCGCAAACCGTCTCACCGGTGTTCGGCGGGCGCTTCAATGCGGACGGCTACCGGTATAATCGCACGAACGTCCTGGTCTTTAACCGCGTCGACAAGCGCACGCTGTACCTCGGCTCGGACGTCATCTTCGCGACGAGCAATGGGGGGCAAACGTGGCGCGCAATTAGTCCGGACCTCACGCGCAAACACCCCGGCGTACCGGCGAATCTCGGCGCGTTCAAACGCGATCCGCTCGCAAAGGAAGAACGCGGCGTGGTCTACAGCATCGCGCCCTCGTATATCGACAAGAACGAAATGTGGGCGGGAACGGACGACGGCTACGTGTGGCTCACGCGCGACGGAGGCAAACACTGGAGCAACGTGACCCCGCCCGGCGTTGGCGCCTGGAACAAGATCACGCAGATCGACGCTTCGCACTTCGATACGAACACCGCGTACGTTGCCGTAAGCCGTTTGCGCTTGGACGATCTGCGTCCGTACGTCTATCGCACGCATGACGGCGGCAAGCACTGGACGAGGATCACGCACGGCCTGCCAAACGATTCGCCGGCGAATACGGTGCGCGAAGATCCGCTCCAGCGCGGTCTGCTTTTCGCCGGGACCGAGCGTACCGTGTATTACTCGCTCGACGACGGCGGTACGTGGCGAACGCTGCAACTCAATTTGCCATCGACTTCGATTCGCGATCTCGTCGTGCACGATAACGACGTCGTCGTCGGCACGCATGGCCGCAGCTTCTGGATACTGGACGACATCGAACCGTTGCGTGAGGCCGCGGTTCGGCAGAACGATTCGGGCGTGCATCTCTTCAAGCCCGTCACAGCGTACCGTCTGCGGCGCGACATCTGGAGCGATACACCGTTGCCTCCGGAAGAACCGGCGGGCGAGAATCCGCCGGACGGTGCGATCATCGATTACTACCTGCCGCGCAATGCGAGCGGAGCGGTAACCATCGCGATCTACGATAGCGCCGGCTCGCTGGTGCGCAAATACAGCAGCACCGGCAAGCCGCAGCCGATTAGCCCGGATATCGTCGTGCCGACGTACTGGGTGCGCCCCACGCGTATTCCCGGTACGAACGCCGGCATGCATCGCTTCCTGTGGGATTATCGTTATCCGCGGCCGCAATCGCTCGGCTACGATTATCCGATCTCGGCCATTCCGCATGATACCCCGCTCTCGCCGCAGGGCGTTCTGGCCTTGCCCGGACGTTATACGGTCAAACTCAGCGTCAATGGCCGCACATATGCGCAGCCATTGACGCTCAAGATGGACCCGCGCGTACCGATCTCGGCGGCAGCTCTTCGCGCACAATTCGCGCTCGCGCAGCACATCGTTTCGCTGATGGCGCGAACGGCGAACGACAAGAAACTCGCGCGCTATAACTTCGAACTCGGCGCATTATACGAAGCGGTGGAGAGCTCCGATACCGCGCCGACGCCCACGGTCGCAAACGCCGTGCGCGACGTCGAATCCAAACTCCACGCACTTTATTAACGGGAGGCTTCATTCATGAAACGTTTGCTTACCATCATGGCGGCAGTGCTCGCCACCTCCGGCCTTGCATTTGCAGCGGCTCCCACCAGCGTCACCGTGCAAATGAGCGCACTCAACCACAGCGGCGAAACCGGCACGGCAACCCTTACGCAAGTCGGCAACAACGTCAAAGTCGTGGTAGACATCAAGGGCGCGCCTTCCGGTGCGCAGCCGACGCACATTCACGCGGGAACGTGCACGAAATTGAACCCCGCGCCCGAAGCGCCGCTCAGCCCGCTAACCAACGGCAAATCGGTTACCGTGCTCAGCGGCAAGAAACTCAGCGCATTGCTCGGGGGCAAATTCTCCATCAACGTCCACAAGAGCAGCAACGACCTGGCAACCTATGTGAGCTGCGGCGTCATCAAATAGCGCCCGAACGGCGCTTGCCAGAGAAACGGCACGGGCGTCACGGCGCCCGTGCTTTTTCGTCTATACTCTTTGCATGAGCGTCTTCGTACGCAAGGACCCGCGACTGCTGGCTACGGCAGACCCATCGTGGCCGGCGGCGCTCTATCGCATGCTGCGCCGGCATGCGTGTGCTGCGGCTTTGCTGCTCGCGCTTTTTGTGTCGGCCTATGCAGCGAACGTCGTGCTTGGCCTTCACGTGGCGGCAAAAGCAAGCGGTACGGTCGCGGGTCTCTCACTCGACGGCGCAGTTTCAATCGCGCGCGACGCGCGCGGCATACCGCATATCCGCGCCAAGAACATGCACGACTTGTTCTTCGCGCAAGGCTTCGCGGAAGCGTCCGATCGCCTGTTCGAAATGGACGTCACGCGCCGCTATGCGTTTGGCCGGCTCGCGGAAGTGTTCGGCAGCAAAGCGCTCTCAATGGACGAGCGCATGCGCGGCGCCGACATTGCCGACATTGCAGAACGCGAATGGCAAGGGTCCGATGCGCAAACGCGCCGCCTGCTTCGCGCGTTCAGCGACGGCATCAATGCGGCGCTGGCGCATCAGCCGCTTCCCGTCGAATTCCGCATGCTGCTTTACCGCCCCGCGCCGTGGACGCCCCAGGACTCGATAGCCGTTTCGCTCGTCGCGGCGCTGGAATTGGGCGATTCCTGGTACGACGTGCTCGGCCGAGACAGCGAGCTGCATCAACTCGGCGCGGCATGTTTCGACGAAGCGTTCCCTTTGTCGGATCCGCGATACGACGTATTGCCGGATGGACGAATGCTGCAAACGGCTACGAAAACGCACGCACCGGTTGAATGCGACAACGCCGTTGCTCTTGAAAACATTCAGCGGCCCAGGTTCGGCAGCAATGCATGGGCGGCCGGTGCGGCGCGTACGCGCGATCATCACGCGCTGCTTGCAAACGATCCGCACGTGGATCTCACCATTCCGGGCATCTGGTACGTCGTGGACCTGCAAGCGCCCGGCTTTCACGCAGCCGGGGCGGTGGTCCCCGGATTGCCCGGCGTCGTCCTCGGCCACAACGAACGCATCGCGTGGGGAGTTACAAACGCGGAAGTCGCAACCAGTTCCGTGTACCGCGTGACGTCGCTTCCAAGGCGTTACCGCGTCACGGAACGATTTGACGTTCGCTTCGGGCACCCGGTTACACGCGACTATTACCGCACGCCGGACGCGTTTTCCATCGCGGTGGACGATGCCGATGCTCTCTATCTGGTACGCTGGCCGCCGTACCGGCAAAGGACGTCGACGATTCCAACGCTGTTCGCGTTGGATCGTGCGAACGACGTTTCGTCCGCAATGCGCGCCCTGTCGACCTATTACGGCGCGCCGCAAAATTTCATCGTTGCCGACGGCAGCGGCGCGATCGCGTATCATTTGGCGGGAGCGATGTTCGCCGATCCCGCATGGGGCCGGTACGTACATTCCGCGCACGATCTGCAAAGCGCGCTGCACGTCATCCCGTTCGCGCGTTTGCCTTCGCGGGCACCTTCACGCAGCGGCATTTTACTCAGCGCCAATAATCGCATGTACGGGCGCGAATATCCATACCGGCTTTCGGCCGCGTTCGAGCCGCCGTATCGCGCGTATCGCGCCGCAGAACTACTGCACGCTCGCCGAACATACGACGCAACGTATTTTGCCCGCATGCAGATGGACGCGTGTTCGCCGATCGACCGTGAGATCGCGCGCACCGTTTCACGCATCGCCGGCAACGGCGAATTGCAGCGCTGGAACGGCTGTTTCAGTGGACGTTCACGCGCGGCAACGCTGGAACACGGCGTGCGCGAAGAACTTACGCAGCAAGACGTATCATTAGCACTGCTGCTCGCGAAGCTGCGGCATCCACGATTCAATATCCGCGACAGCATCGACGAGCAAGTGGCTGCTGCCCTCGCACCGCCAACCTCACGCGATCCGCTGCCGTGGGCACGAGCCGGACGCGTGGACGTCACCCATCCGCTTTCACCGGCGTGGTACGGTTTATTGCGCGGCGCTCCGCTGCCCGGCAACGGTGACGAATACACGATCCATCTCCAAGAACCGGGTTTCGCGCAAGGCTTTCGTGCGGTATGGGACGTTGGCAATTGGGACGCCGGTGGCATCGTTCTGCCGAGCGGTGAATCGGGCGAACCCGGCTCCGGACATTATGACGACCTGATGCGCGCGTGGGTGCGCGGTGAGATGATCCCGCTGCCGTTCTCGTCCGACGCGATTGCCCGCGCAACCGTTTCGAAGCTCACGCTGAAACGCTAGGGTAAAGCTTGTCACGCGCGCTACGCGCGTTAGTCGATGTTCGTCAGATGCAATGCTTGCGCGGTGTCGCGGCGGATCGTGCGGCACAGATCCGCATCGTCGGCAATAGACTTGCCGTAAGATGGAATGACTTCGCGCATCTTGGCCTCCCAGCCGGGAAGTTCGTTTTTGTAGAGGCGTTTAAACACGTCGAGCACGACCGCGACCGCGACGGACGCGCCCGGAGAGGCGCCGAGCACCGCTGCGATCGAACCGTTTGCGTCGCCGACGACCTTCGTACCGAACTCGAGTTTGCCACCGGCCTTCTCGTCGGGCATGATCACCTGAACGCGCTGGCCGGCAACGATGAAGTCCCACTTCGAGGGATCCGCATCAGGAAAGTAATCGCGCAGCGCCGCGTACTTGCTGTCCTTTGATTTGAGCACCTCGCTGATGAGGTACTTCGTCAAGTCGAAATTATCGCGCCCAACCGCGAGCATCGATTTGATATTGTCGCCTTTGACCGATGCGAACAGATCGCTCGGCGAACCGTTCTTGAGAAACTTCGTCGAAAATCCGGCATAGGGGCCGAACAGCAGCGATCGCTTCCCGTCGATGTAGCGTGAATCCAAGTGCGGCACGGACATCGGCGGAGCTCCGACGGATGCTTTGCCGTAAACCTTGCCGTTGTGTCGCCGAACGGTGCCTGCGTCGTCGCAGCGCAAGAAAATGCCGCTCACCGGAAAGCCGCCGATGCCTTTGCCTTCCGGAATGCCCGATTTCTGCAGCAGCGGAAGCGCTCCGCCGCCGGCGCCCAAGAATACCGTTTTTGCGCAAACGGTGCGCGCCGCTCCGCTTTTGCGATCTTTCACGGTGACGTTCCAGCGCCCGTCATTCGCGCGCTTGATATTGGTAACGGCCGTGCAATACGACACGTTCACTCCCGGCTGTTTTGCAACGTGCGCAAGAAGTTGCCGCGTCACCGCACCGAAGTCGACGTCCGTGCCGGTTGCCATGCGCGTTCCGGCAACTCGTTGGTTGCGGTCGCGGCCTTCCATCACCAGCGGCATCCACTGCTCGAGCACAGCGGGATCTTCGCTGTATTCCATGCCTTTGAAACAGTGATGCGCGCTCATGGCTTCAAACCGCTTGCGCAAAAACTCGACGTTATCGTCGCCCCACACGAAACTGATATGCGGCACGTCGTGAATGAACGACTCGGGTGCGCCGAGCGCGCCTTTGCGGACCATGTACGCCCAGAACTGGCGCGTCAAGTCGAACTGCGTGTTGACGTTGAGTGCGCGATCGATTGCAATACTGCCGTCCGGCTTCTGCGGCGTGTAGTTCAATTCGCAAAGTGCGGCATGACCCGTGCCGGCGTTGTTCCAGCCGTTCGAGCTCTCTTGAGCGGGTGCGTCCAGCACTTCGAAAATCTCGATGGAGGCGTCGCTCTGCAGCTCCTTGAGCAGAGCGGCCATGGTGGCACTCATAATGCCGCCGCCCACGAGGACGATATCGGTTGCGTTCTCAGGCATAGCGCCTTCTACACTACCCCGCGGGAGAGGGGCGGCGCTATGGGTTCTCCGACAGGCTAGCGGTACAACGAGCGGCCGGCGGGCTCCAGGCGCAGGTATTCCGTGCCGATGGCCCGGCCGTGCAGTTCGGCGGGTAGGTGCCGGCGCAGGCAATCGGTCCAGCGCTGCAGCGCGGACGGCGTCGGACAAATGCCGGTCACGACGAACGCCCATTCCGATTCACGCACCGGAAGCCTCGGAAAGTCGTTGGGGCGTTCCTCGGTGACGAAGTACGCCACCCGCTGCGCGTCGACGCGAAGCGCGTCGAGGGTTTCGCGTTCGAACGCTTCGATAGCCGCAGCGTCGGGCGCACCCGCAAGCATAACGATCGCGGCGCCGACGCATGAATCCGCATCGCTGTCGCGCCGCAAACCCGACAGATCGAATCCGCTGTCCGGACGCGCCGGACGCAGCAGCAGCACGTTGTCGGAATCGGCGATCGTTGCATTCGCGGCCTCGCGATTGTCGAGCCACGCGGGCGAGTGCACGTAGAATGCTTCGAGCGCGGCACGCCGCGTCTGCATTGCCGGAAAGCCGCGAAACCACACGAAACTCTGCGGATCGTCCAAATCGCGATAATGCCCGACGACCGTCATTCCGCACTGCTCCTGCGGTTCGATGAACGCGTGCTCGAACAGGTCGATCAGGTCGTCGCGGCGGCCCGGCTGCATGACGTAGCGGCGCAATTCGACGACGCTCAAAGTCAACGTCATATCCATGGCGCAAGCGTAGCGTGCACGTACCCGCCATACCAGAGCCACTTGCCGCCCGCGCCGGTAGTCCACCCCGCACGCAAAAGGCGAGCCAGCGTGTTTGGGGTAACCCCATCGCATGCAACAGCACATGGAAACCCGCGCCGAGGTCTCCCGCTTCGGCGAGCCGCCAGAGGCGGAACTGCCGGACGACATCCGCGAAATCTACGAGAAGAATCGCGAGAAACTGGGGTTCGTGCCGAACGTGTTTCGCGCGTACGCGCGCCGGCCGGAGCACTTTCGCGCATTTATGGGTTACCACGACGTGTTGATGAAAGGCCCGGGCAATCTCTCGCGCGCCGAACGTGAAGCCATCGTCGTTGCCGTGTCGTCCGAGAACCGCTGCCAGTACTGCATGGTCGCGCACGGAGCCGCGCTGCGTATTCTCGGCAAGGATCCGGTGCTCGCCGAACAGATTGCCAATAATTGGCGCACCGCCGATCTCTCGCCGCGCATGCGCACGATGCTGACGTTCGCATCGCACGTGAATCAGGCGGGATATGCGCCGACCGAGCACGATATCGACGAGTTGCATTTGGCCGGCTTCTCCGACGACGATATTTGGGACATCGCGGCCATCGCCGGATTTTTCGGATTCTCCAATCGCATGGCAAGCGTGATGGACATGCGTCCGAACGACGAATTTTACTTTATGGGACGCGAACGAGCTGGGCAAACAGCGGACGGTACTTCCAAGCAATAAGCACCCACAGCGCTAGTACGGCGATTGGCGCGGGCAGCGCGCCCGGCGCCATCGTGATGTGGAACGCGAAGCTGTTGTAGAGAAACGCGGCAAGCATCACGAGCGCAAGCGGCACGCAGCGGTTGACCAGCAGCAGCACGCCGATGGCAAGTTGCGC
>JBKPMZ010000389.1:0-1650 GCA_046732415.1 Vulcanimicrobiota bacterium | reverse complement strand
TGTCCGAAGCTTGCCCGCTGAGCCGGGCAGGTGAGCGCCCTCTTTGAGCCAAAGGCGATTTAGGAGGTGCCCTATGGCACGTATACTTTTCATGGCTACGCTGGCGCTTGCGGCCCTCGCCGTCATCGCGCCGATGCCGACTCAAGCCTTCGGCCCGTACTTCATCCAGGTCAACAATCACAGCAATCATCCGGCCTGGATCACCATCTATTCACTGCATAAAGTGCGCATCGAAGCCTCCGGCCGAGTCGAGGCAAACGGCTCGCGGCGGTTCAAGGAAGGCGTGTTTACCACCGGCAGTTATCATCACGTACGTTTCCAGTGGATGAGCGGCAAATCAACGCTCTGCGACACGGACGCGCGCGCATACATCAGCGGCAACGAGTATGGCCGAGGCGCCGATGCAAATGGCTACTACTCGGGCGGCAACCACTGCCATATACAGGTGTTTCACCCAACCAACTAAAGGCGTTAGGCCGGTTGGTCGGCAACTGCTCCCAGCCGGAACGCAGCGACGAACGCGCGGAACACCGTCGGATAATCGATGTGCGCGAAGCGCACTTGACGTGCTCCGCTGCGTTCGAAGCCCGGAATGAGCGAAACGTAATCCGCCTGCTCGACGCGCGTCATATCGATCTCCATGGTAATCGGCGGCTCGAAAACGAACGGTTTGGCGTTCGCTGCATTTCTGACGGCTTGCGAGGCGCCCGCTTTGATGGCGTCTTGCGCGGCCTGGGGTGATATCGAATCGACGGCGTAGTTGCCGATGCTTTCCTTCACGACGACGCCGGTGATCCACGGCATCTGCGATTTCGCGCCTTCGACCGTGACGCGGTCGCCGGTAATCAGCAGCACCGGAACGCCGAAGTGGCCAGCTAACGCGGCGTTCAGCGTGGCTTCGCTGCAGCGCACGCCGTTGATACGCACGTCGTAGATAACGGACGGCGTGTACGTATGGCATAGCGTTGCATTGGCGTCGCCTATCGCGCCGTGATAGCCGGTGAAGAACACGCCGCCGAAGCCCCCGTCGACCTGCTGTACCATCGAAAACGGTTTGCGGTTTCCGGACACCACGCGTACGTCGTCCGGCAAGTCATCGAGGATCAGATTGCGCATTGGGCCGTGCGAGTCGTTGACGCAGATGCCTTGCGCGCCGGCTTCGCGCGCTCCGTCGATCGCCGCGCGAACTTCCCCAGTCATATATTTGCGGTAGATGAAGTAATCCGGCGTGTATTTGCGCGCGTCGACTTGATCCCAACTGCAGACGCCCGCAGTACCCTCCATGTCGCACGAAATGTAGATGTTCATGCTACTGCACTGGCCGCTCCGCCCAGGCGAAACGCACACACGAACGCCCGGAAAATCATGGTGTAGTCGTTGTGCGCAAAGCGCAGCGTCCGCCCGTCGACGCGCTCGAAGCCGGGCATTAGTTCGATAAAGTCCGCTTGCTCGACGCGTGTCGTGTCGATTTCCATCGTGATGGGCGGCTCGAACGTGAACGGCTTGGCATTTTTCGCATCGCGAATCGCTCGCGCGGCGCCTTCTCGCAGCGCAGCTTGAGCGGCCTTGGGCGTAATCGAGTCGGCCGCGTAATGGCCGATGCCTTCCTTCACGACAATGCCCGTCGCCCACGGCATAAATTCTTTCACA
>JBKPMZ010000388.1:0-2053 GCA_046732415.1 Vulcanimicrobiota bacterium | reverse complement strand
GCGCGGAAGACGGCGCGCTCAATTTGCGTACCGCCGAACCCGGCATGGCGCGCAAAGGCATGTTCGAAATCGAAGGCGACGATCGCGGCGGTCAATTCACCGACTTCGCGTATGGCGGCACCTCGACAGACGGGCGTTTCGCATTCACCACGATGCTCGCGATCGACGGCAACCCGGGCCCCGATCCGTCGCTCGGCATCGACGGCTCCGCGCTGCAGCGCGCGCAATTGCTCAAAGCGCGCTACCAACTTTCGCCCGCATCGCAAATCACCGGCACGCATTTGGGATCGCAGGGAACGCTGGGTGTCGCCGTTGCACGCGGCTTTGAAGGACCGCTCGGTTTCGGCTCGTTCGCGAACGCGGTGAACGCGCGCGAAACGCACCGTCTGGGTTTGTACTCGCTCGAATTGCAGAGCGATTCCGGGCTCGATCACTTCACCGCCAAAGCGTACGCGTTTCAACTGCAGCGCACCGGATCGTACGACGCGTTCGCGTTTCCCGCCATCGGCAGCGGCGTGAACGCGCAGGACGATGTCGCCGGGTTCTCATTGCAGGACGATCGTCAAACCGGTTCGTCGCTGTATCAACTGCAAGCCGCCTATCAAAGCGGCAACGACTACGCGCTCCCGCTGCTCGCACAGACGGTGCATCACAGTCGCAGCATGATCCGCGCGTCGGCAAAATTGCGCGCAGGCGCCGCGACCGACGTGCAACTCTCCGGATCGCTGCTGCACGACGCAGGCGCGCGCAGTTTCGACAACGCCGTGTATCACGCCGGCGCAGCGTTTCACGTGCGCCCCAACGTCACGGCCCGCGTTGCGGTCGGAACCGGTGCGGCCGCGCCCGCCGATGCGATGTTCGCCTCGCTCGCGGGCGTCGTGCTGCAAACGCCGATCGGATTGCCGCCGCGTACCGTTACGCAAAACGTTGCGCCGTCGCTGCGGCCTGAAACGTCCTTCGGCTACGATGCGGGCGTGGAGTACCGGTTGCACGGCGATACTACGACGTTATCCGCCGACGTGTATCACACGACCGTACACGGCCCGCTCGTCGATCGCATCGTCGCGCCGCCGTGGAACTACGTGTGGCTGAACGGCCCCGCGATGACGCACGAAGGCGCGGAGCTTTCGCTGCAGCAGTTCAAGCGCGTCGGGTTGGGTTTTATCGTGCAGGCCTCGCTGCTGCGTACGTTCGCAAACGGCTTAAACGGTGAGGCGAATTTGAGTGGCAATCCGCCGATCGTCCCGGATCCAGGCGAACTCGCGCCGCTGCGCGTTCCGTACGCGCAAGGCTACAGCGAGATCAGTTACAAATGGCCGCGCGGTTCGCGCGCGTCGCTCGGCATGCTGTATTACGGTGCGAACAATCCGTACGCGCGTCCGGCATTCGCGCAGCTCAACGCGAATCTGGAACTCTCGCTCAACGATTATTGCAAACTGCAGTTTTCGGTGCAGAACCTCGGCAACGTGTACGCGGATCGGCTGCCGGTGCTGGCGTTCGGTTCGACGCCTTCCCTGCTCGGCACGGTCGGCCCCCGCACGCTGCGCTTCATGTTCCGGCAATCCGTGGGCGGCTCACTGTACGAGCACTGACGCTACAAGTCCGGATCGTTCTGGCATTTTTCGCTCGACGGCGAGTCATTCGGGAAGATCGCGAACGTCGTGCCTTTTTTCACTTCGATGTTTTTGCCGTGGTGAAAGAAGTTGAAGATGCCGATGGCGGCGCCAAGTCCGGGAACGGGGACGGCTCCCAGGTAGCCGGGCATGTTGCCGGTCGATCCCGCGCGGTGCAGGTCGCTTGTGTTGTGGTCCAGCACGATGCCCAGATGGTTGCCGCCCGGGAGTACGAAATAGCGCGGCTCCAGCACCAGCGTCCCAGGGCGGCCACCGGAACCCGCGGGCGATGCGATGGCGACGATCCCGTAGCCCATCGTCCGCGCCGGAATGACGATGTTGTTGCCCACGGTTACCGCGTTGACCGTTTCGAAGCGGAAGAAATCGCCGGGCTTGGCGGTACCCGAGTCCACCGAATCGAGCATCTGGACCGCGACCAC
>JBKPMZ010000387.1:0-1323 GCA_046732415.1 Vulcanimicrobiota bacterium | reverse complement strand
GTCGGTTCGCTGGATTCGGTCAGCGCAATAGTTTCTGACGCGGTGTACGTGCATGTCGCATTGGCGCATGTGGAGGGCAGCGGTGCGAACGTCGGAAGCGGATTCGGCATACCGCCCGAGCGCATATCCGCGGCGATGCTTTCCTGTAGAGAGGTCAATGCGCGTTGATATCCCGCGGCAATATACGGTTGCGCCATTCGTGCAACGGCCATGCGCGTCATCGCAAGGGACGCCGAGAGAATCGTCGTTGCAACGAGCGCGATCAGCGCGATGTAGTAAAGCGTGCCCGCCAGCATTACGGAGCGCTGCTCGGCAGTGGAATCAGGCCGGGCCGATCCACTTGAGAGCCCGGCAGAGGCGCCTTTTCATCCACGGCGCCGGAAACGCTCACGACACCCGAATCGCCGCTGCGCCCGGGCTCCGGTGTGTATTGTACCGTAACGGTGATTTGCGCCGGGCTCGTATTGCCGGTGATCGTCGTCGTGACCGTTCCGGAAGAAGTGCTTTGCGTACCGGCCGGCGCCGTGCCGGGAGAGCCGTATTTCCAGGCATTTTGCGCGACGCGAAGCGTCTGCTGCGCGATGACCAGCGCCCGCATGCGTGCTGGCCCGCCTTGTTGCGCCATGTGCCGCGCCACCGTCGCGATCGCGAAAAACGCGCCGCCCACGACGACGGTTACAATGGCAACGGCAACGGCCGTTTCGACGAGCGTAATACCGGATTGGCGGCGGAGTCTCACACCTTCGAAAGTGCCCGCGCCGCCTTCTTTCGCGACACCAGCGCGCGCCAGCGCTCCATCGGAATACGCAAGAGCGGCCGTTCGAAGAGGTAGGTGACGAGTGTCGCCTGCGCGATGGTCACGGCAAACGCAACCAGCGTGAATGTGAACTCCCAATGCGGATCGCCATGCTGATCTTGTCCGGCATACGGCGGGATGTGCCACTTGAGCAGCAAACGCGCCAGCGGCTGATGGTACAAGTACAAGTTGTACGAGATCGCCGCGAAAAACAGCAGCACCGGATTTGCGAGGAGGCGTTGCCATGCCGGTACGGCGAGCAGCGAACCCAATCCCATCAGCACGAATGCAACGCCGACCAGCGTGCGGTTATGAATTTGCCATACGGTCGACCATTCGTCCGTCGTGCGGATCGACCACAAATTTTGCAGCAGCAGCGTGAGCATGACGAATCCGGCAATGGCTGCGAGCGTCGCCGCCGGTGCAGCCCATGCGGCTTTGACATCGCGCCAGCGCACGAACAAAAGCGCTGAAATCATGCCCGCTGCAAAAATGTCGAGATAACCCGGCAGATTGTAGATCAGCAG
>JBKPMZ010000386.1:0-9324 GCA_046732415.1 Vulcanimicrobiota bacterium | reverse complement strand
GGATTGCACAGCGGATTGGCCGCGCTGCACGGCCCCTTCGTATGACTGAAGTCCGCGGGCGGCTGCGGCAAAATCATGTTTCCGCTCGGCGTGCCGGTCAGCGTGATCTTGCCGACGTAATTCGCGTCGGGACACGCGAGCGTGACGAGCAGATTGTGCTGTGCGTCGGTCAGTACGTACGCAAGGCCGCAGAGATCGCCGATGTCTTGCCCCGTGATGCGCGCGAGCGGAACGCCGGTTTCGATGCCGGTCGCGCTCTTCGATGGCGCCGCGTATACGGTGATTGCGGTAGCCGCCGCATCCATCGTATAGAGGAGACCGTTGTCGAACCAGAGCGCCTGAATCCCGTCCATGCCCGGATAGCCGAGCGACAACTGCACGAACGGCGGTGCATTGCCCGCGCAGCCCTTGCAGTAGCCGGTAACGATGTCCGCGAGCGGCGTGCTGACGTACACCGACCCGCTGTTCTGATCAATCGCAAGCGTGCTTTTTTCCGTAATGCCGCGCGCGCCGTTCACATCGGCAACGTCAATCGCAAACGGCGTCGGCGAAGGCGACGGCGATGCTGAGGGCGCGGGCGTGTCGACGCTGTACGCGACGATCTGCGAGCCGCCGCTGCTTCCGCATCCGTTGGCGGTGAAGAGCATGCTGCGCGTCTGGCCGTCGAGCGTCAGGTTCGCGTGCCGGATGGCATACGCGTTGCACAAACCGTCGAGCTCCGCGGACCACGAACGAGCGTAAGGCGTCGTCGTATCGCCGGTCGGTGAATACACGACCACGTCGGCGTTGTTGTTGACGACGTACATGTCGTGGGTTGCGTCGACGGCTAGCCCGTTTGCATTCGGAAAGTCGGTCGATGCCGAAATTTTCGTCAGCAGTGTGAACGACTGCGCGCCGCCGGCGGCGACGTGAAAGTCGTAGACGAGGATGTAGCGCGCGCTGCCCGGATCGCCTGTCAGTAAGTAAACATTTCCGGCTGGGTCGACATCGAAGGCGAGCAGTCCGCCATAGGCGGCCTTGTCCCAATTCAGCGTTGCGGCGGGCGTAACGTTCGAGCCGGTCGAGCCCGCGCTAAAACGCATGACTTGCGGACACAGCGTATCGCCGACGTACACGTTGTCGCCAAAGTCCAGCGCAACGCCGGCGGCACCGCAGATGCTCGAAGACGTAAAGCTGTTGTAAGGCGTAGCGGCTTGCGCGTGAAAGTAGAGCACGGACTGCTGATTGCCGGCGACGATGACGTCGCCGCCGCTGCTCACCGCAACGCCGGCCGGGGAAATACCGCCGTTCACGGTGAGTTGCGGCGTGCCGCTGGAACCGATGTGCACGACGTTCGCGCTGCGGACATCGGCGACCCAAAGCGCGGCAGGCCCGGCGGTGGACGTCGGCTCCGCCGATGGTCGTGGCGTCGGCGCGGGGATCGAATGGCTGCCTCCGCCGCAAGCGGCGAGTACAGCAAAAAGCCAGACCGGTATAAGTCTGCGCATCGAGTCTCCCACAGTGCACCCGCCGCTAGGTACGAAAGTTCGCTTTTTGCCGAATGCGCCCTTCGGGACCTACGTCACGGCGGCGGCAACCGCGTCCAGCGCCGTGTCGATTTCCGCGAGTGTGTTGTAGTGCGCGATGCCGATGCGCACCACGCCTTGCGTTTCGTCGATACCGAGTTGGCGCACCACTTCGAGCGCGAAGTTGTGCCCGGACCACACAAAGATGTTTTTGCGCGCGAGCGCTTGCGCGATTTCATCCGGCGTGCGCTTGTCGTGCACGAACGATACCGTCGGCACGCGCCGATCGTATCGCGCCGGATCGGTAATACCAATGATGCGTACGCCGCGCAGGCGTTGCAAGCCGGCGATGAGATGCGCGGTCAGCGCGCGCTCGTGGGCCTCCACTTCGTCCCAACGCTGCCACAGGGTATCCCAGTACTCGATGCATGCCGTTAATGCGGCGAGTTGTTCGATCTGCGGCGTGCCGGTTTCGAACTTGTACGGGATGTCGCTGGTCTGCGGGCGCACTTTGTACGCATACAGCCGTTCGAGCAGCGATGCGCGGCCCCATACAATGCCTAAATGGGGGCCGTAAAACTTATAAGCCGAACACGCCAGAAAATCGCAATTCAATGCCTGCACGTCCACGCGGCCGTGCGGCGCGAACTGCACGGCGTCGACGTACGCGAGCGCGCCAACGGCGTGAATGCGCTCGACCAATTCGCGCACATCATTTATGGAGCCGGTGAGATTGCTCGCGTAGTTGAGTGCGACGAGTTTGGTGTCTTTCGAAAGGACCGCTTGCAGCGCATCGGGTTCGATCGCCCAGGACTGCTCGTCGAACGGTACCCAACGCACGGTCAGCCCGCGATCCTGCGCCAGCGCCAGCCACGGCGCGATGTTCCCGTCGTGATCCATCCGCGTGACGACGATTTCGTCGCCGGGCTGCAGCATGCGGCCGATGCTGCGCGAGAGTTCGAACGTCAGTCCGGTCATGCTTGGCCCGATGATGACTTCGCGTTCCGAGCCGTTCACGAAATGCGCCATCGCGCGATGCGCGTTCGTCACCACTTCTTCTGCTGCCAAACTGGTCGTAAAGAAACCGCCCAGATTCGCGTTCGTTTCGAGCAAGCACCGCGCGGCCGCATCGGCCACGCGCGCAGGCACTTGCGTGCCGGCGGGATTATCGAGATAGATGCGCGGCACGCCGGCGTCTTCGATCGCGAGCGCCGGGAACTGCGCGCGAACGTCTTGCACTAGACGCCGTTCGTTTCCAAAAATGCGCGGCACAGCGCCCACGCCTGTGCTGCGGCTTTGGCGTTGTACGATGCACGCTGGTCGCAAAAGAATCCGTGGTCCGCGTACGACGGCACGACTTGCGTGTGCTCTTTACCGGCAGCGGTGAGCGCATCGGCCACGGCGCGATACTGCTCGGGCGGAATGTGCGCGTCTTTTCCGCCCCAGAACATCAGCAGCGGAGCATGCTGTTTTTCAGCACGATCCAGGAGCGCGGGCGCGATACCGCCGCCGTAAAACGAAATCGCCGCACGCAAATCGAGCGCCGCGTTCGCGAGAAACGACGCGCGCCCGCCCATGCAAAAGCCGATGCAGGCGATGCGTGCGCGGTCGATGCCGGGCTGTGCCGCCGCAAACTCGAATGCAGCGCGCGCGTCTTCGGTGAGGCCTTCGGGGGTGAGCGCCTCCAAATGCGGGCGAAGTTTGTCGTACTCGTCATATCCGGCTTCGAAGCCGCGTTCTGCAGTACGATGAAACAACTCTGGCGCCACGGCAAGATAGCCGATATCGGCGAAGCGTTGGGCAACGTCGCGTATATGACCGTTCACACCGAACGCTTCTTGGAAGACGAGCACGGCCGCGCCATTCGAGGTGTTCGGCCGCGCGACAAACAATCGATCGCTGGTAATCATGACGGGGGTATTTGCGGCGCATGAACGGGTTCTTCTTTGTCGCACTTTTGGCACTGTTGCCGCTGCCGTTGCCGCCGTTCTTCACCGTTACGGCGCCGTTTGACACGATTGCGGCGGACATTGAGAATGCTCGCGCGCAGCAGACGATTGCACTCTGGCGCAGCGGCGCCCGCATCGATCTTCCGCCGGTTCCGCCGAATCCTCGTTTCGGGAACGCCCAGCGTTACATTGAACTCGGCGCACTTCACTCAAATGGCGCGCTGTTTGCCATGCGCGCGACGCCGTTCAGCGGTGCGTACACCGGCACGGCGTATGACGTGCTGCGGCGAAGCGGAAATTCGTGGACGCAGATTCCGACCGGCGGCTGCAACGTGGGCTACAGCGTCGGCCATGTCGAGCGCATAGAAGACGACGGAACGTTAGACATGACGTACGAGTCGCCGATGTTGATCGTCATGGATGAAGCGCAAACCGGAATGTATGCGCCATATGCGGTGCGACTACGCACCGGGAGCTGTCAGATTCTCGGCAGGTTTAATTTGCGCGGCCTCAACGGCCATTTTGCCGTTGGTTATCGCGGCTATTTGTACGGGGCGCTCGCGCCCACGAATTTGAATGTCGATCGGCAGCGCTACGTCGCCGTTCGTTATCATGCACGCCATGTAACCGAAATCGGTCCAGGTGAAGCGTTCGCCGTCGCGGCCGACGGCACGGCAGCCGGCAGCGATGCGCCGCCTATGCACTGGAATTCGTGCTGCTCGCCGCATGCGGTATTGTGGGATATGAACGGCCATACAGTCGCGCTTGCGCCGCATGCGCGAGAAAGCGTAGCGTATGCAATCGACGCGCGGCATCGCGTCGTCGGCGAACTGCTCGGACGCGACGGCAGGCATTACGCGTTTCTGTGGGAGCGCGGGCGTCTGCATCTGCTCGACGATATCGCGCACGTTGCAGGCTGGCGATTCGAAGGCGCGTTCCGCTTTACGTCCGACGGGTCGATCGTCGGGTGCGGCACGCACGATGGGATCGCTTCCGCGTTCGAATTGCCCTTCCAAGATTGGTCCAAGAATTTGCGCGTACGGTAAGCGCATGAAACATCACATCGTGATTGCCGCGACTCTCGCGGCCATGCTTTCTCCGCTGGCGGTGCTCGCGCAAGGCGCTCCGCCGCCGGAAATGCGCGCGCAAATGGAACAATTGCGCACGCAATACAAGACCGCGGTACTCAACGGTCTGAGCGCCGATCATCGCGCAAAGGTCCAGGCAATTCTCGCGCAGGTGCAAAGCGGCTCGCTCGATCCGCGCGACGCAAGCGGACAAATCGACGCCATTTTGTCACCGGCGGAAACGCAAGCCGTCCTTGGCGAGGCCCAAAAACTGCACGAGGCGATGCAAAAGGCCATGGAGCAGGCACAAGCGCAGCACCACCGCGGCATGGGCGGCCATAAGCCGGACGCCGGGCGCTTCCTTATGATGCTCTCCATGCCGCCGCGGCCGCCGATGATGCCTTGACGCGTTACTGCCGGTGCTCTGGACAAGCGCCGGTCCTCGGGTGTACTATGACCTAAAGTTTTAGGTGAACATCGGAGGTGCCGGTGCCGCGTCCAAAATCGCAAGGCCTCACTGAGGTCGAGCAACGTGTCATGGAAGTACTGTGGTCGGCTGGAAATGGAACCGTGAGTGAAGTGCTCGCGGCGCTTGAAACGCCCAAACCGCTCGCGTTCAACACTGTGCAGACGATGCTGCGCATCCTGGAGCAAAAGGGATACGTGAGGCACACGGAAGAGGGGCGCGCGTTCCGCTATTTCCCGCTGGTCGATAAAGCCGAAGCGTCGCGCAACGCGGTGCAAAGCGTCGTGCGGCGCTTCTTCGGTTCACCCGGCGCGCTCGCGCTGAACTTGCTGCAAAGCGAGAAACTCTCGAACGAAGAACTCGCACGCATTCGCGCACTGATCGCGCAGGCGGAGAAACACACATGAATGCAGCGCCGGTATTGACCGCCCTCTTCAACGGTGCATGGCAAGGCGCCGTCCTTTGTACGCTGGCGGTGTTCGCGTTTCGACTCTTCCGCCGCTTGAACGCCACGACGATGTTCACGGTGTGGAGCGTGCTGCTCGCGATCGCGGTTGCGCTTCCGTTTGCAAATTACGCCTTCGCTCCGAAACCCGTTACGGTGAGTGTCACGCGCCACGCTGCAAGCGCTACGCGGAGCACGGCGGCAGGCCCCGATGCCTCGGCCACGCTTCGATACCTCAGCGTGACATCGCGGCGCACCGAAGTCACACCGGCGACTCGCCGCGCGTCTGCGGTATCGCGCCCCAGCCTGCGCGAGAACGCGCTAACCGCGATTACGTTCGTCTTGCACTACGCGCAGTGGATTCTGCTCGCCGTCGCCGTCATCGCGCTGCTGCGCCTTGCGTGGCTGGCTCGCGACGTCGTGCGCATGATTAAAGCGCGTGCGCGCGTGCGTCTCATCGACCCGCCCGTCGCGCTGTCCGGCGAGATCGGCCGTCCGTTCGAATTTGCCGCATCCGGCGATTTTACGTCGCCGTGCGTGCTCGGCTTTGCGCCCGCGCTCATCGTTATTCCCGAGGAATTGCTTGCGCAGGCCGGCGCGGAACTTACCAGCGTGGTCATGCACGAGCGCGAACATGTGCGCCGCTTCGACGACATTCAGAACGTCGTGCAACGGTTTATCGGGGCGATTGCCTTCTTCTGCCCGGGCGTGCGCATCGCACTGCGCGAACTCGCACTTTATCGCGAGCAGATTTGCGACGACGCAGCGGTGAACGCTACCGGCGATCGCGTCTCGTACGCAATGACGCTGACCGATCTCGCGCAATGGGCGCAAGGACGCGGCGCGCCGGTGCCGAGCCTCATCTTCAAACGCAAGCATCTCATGCACCGGCTGGAAGTGCTGCTCGATTCGGCAGTGAGCCATTCGCTGCGCATGAACCGGCGTTTTGCCGTTGCCGCGGCAACCGCACTCGTGCTCGCCGCCGCCATCGTGCTGCGCGTGCAAGTTCCCGTCTTCGCGGAGACGATTGCCAAGCCGCCCGTTCCGCCCGCGCCGAAGATCGCCGTGCGCGCACCGAAGGCTGCGCCCGTTGCGCCGAAGATCGTTGTGCGCGCACCGAAGGTCGCGCCCATGGTGCCGAAAGTTGCGGAAGCCGTGCCGAAGATCGCGGTGCATCCCGTGAAGGCAGCGCCGGTCGTGCCGAACGTTCGCGTGCATATCGCTCCGGTCGCGCCGCGCAACATCGCCGAAATTCGCGCGCATGTAGCGGCAGTTGCTCCGGTGGCGCCGCGGCTGAACGTCCCCGTCGTGCACGCTGCGGTATTTGCGGCGCCCGCCGTACCGTTGGTCGCATCTGCGCACGGTTCCACCGATCTGCTCGACGCGTTGAACGCCGCGGGCATGACGAATCTTTCCGTCGATCAACTCATCGCACTTCGCGACCATGGCGTGAGCCCGATGCTGGTGCGTTCGGCCACGTCGTACTTCGGACGCATCTCCAGCGATGACTTGACGTACCTTGCCGATCACGGTGTCGGCACGCCGTATCTGGACGAACTGCGCTCGGACCGTGTCACCGGCCTGAGCGTCAAAGACGCGGTACGTCTGATGGATCACGGCGTCACGCCGGCGTTCATGCGCTCCGCGTTCGGCTATTTCAGGCAGCGCCCGTCCGCGGACGACCTCGTTCGCATGGCGGATCACGGCGTGAGCACGAGCTGCATCCAAGCATTCCGCGACAACGGTTTGTACGTCTCCGCGAACGACATGGTGCGGCTCGAAGACAACGGCGTGCAAGCGCCGTACGTGGCGAAGATCCGCCACTCGAATCCGCGCGCATCCATCGACGACATCATCCGCCTGCACAACGCCGGTTTCTAGAAAGGGGCTCTCACCGATGCAACGGGTCTTCACGTTTTCATGCACGTTACTCTTAGTTCTTTCGTTGATAACCTGCGTCGCACGCGCGGACACCTACAGCGGAACGTGGAGCATCACGCCGAGCGATAAAGCGGGTCAGGTGCAGCTGGCATTGCGCTACCGCCACGTCGATTCGCACGGTTCCGACGAATGGGACGAATCGCATTCCGTTCCGGCGCCGCAAGTGCGCAACAATGCGTTCACCATTGCGACCGATGCGGGTGATTTTCACGCGCAGGGCACGTTCAGCGGCGGCAACGGCGGCGGCACGTGGACGTTCGCTCCCAATCCGAATTTCTCGCGCGAACTGCAGCGCCGAGGCGTCAGCGCGCCCAGCGATCGCGAACAGTTCGAACTGGCGATGGCGGGCTTTAAACTCTCAACGCTCGATGCTCTGAACGCGGCTGGCTTTGCCCATCCGTCTGCGCACGATCTTGCGCGCATGGCCGAGCACGGCGTGACCGACGATTACGTCGCCGCGATGAAAGGCCTGAACTTCTCGCCCAAGACCGTCGATTCGCTCATTCGCCTTCGCGATCACGGCGTTACCGTGCAATACCTGCGCGGCCTGCAGCGTTTGGGCTACATGCCGGGCGCCGACGACCTCGTGCGGCTGGCGGATCACGGCGTCACCGTGTCGTTCATCGAGCGCTTACGCAGCCACGGTTACACGCATCTGAGCGCGGACGATTTGATCCGCCTGCGGGACCACGGGTTTTAATCCGTGCGTTTGCGCTTTTTTGCAGCCTTTATACCTGTATTTCTAGGCACGTGCACCGCGGCGCCGGCCGCGCAGCAGACGCCGGCGTTCACCATAACTGCGCCGACCGTGCAAACACCGCCGAAGATCGACGGCACGCTAAACGATCCGGCGTGGAAAAACGCCGGGCACGCGCAACTCGGCTGGGACTACAGCTTCCGTCGCGCCGCCGGCGAACAAACCGACGCGTACGTGATGGTCGACTCGAAATACTTGTACGTCGCGTTCGTCGCCAAACAAACGCAACCGATCGTCGCCACGCAGCATACGAACGATCAGCCGCTCCCGAGCGACGACGTGGTGCGCGTGTGTCTGTGGCCCGCCGGCGATAGCGGCATCGAATACGGATTTGTGGCGAATCCCGCCGGCACGCGTTACGAATTTTCCGGCGAAAACACGGCATTTTCGCCGGTGTGGGACGCCGTCGCAAAAACCGACGCGTCGGGCTACACCGTAACCGAACGCATTCCGCTGAGCGTGATGCGCGGCGACGGGCGCGCGATTTGGCGCATACAGTTCGACCGCCGCATCCGCGCGACGAATCAGGTCACCGAATGGGCGCACGACCCCGCTCAAGGCGGCACGGACCAGTCAATATACGCCGGTTACTTACACGGCATGGAGATCGCCGCACGAAACGCGCGCACCAAACCGCGCGTCGCCGTATACGGCCTCGGCGAATACGCTCCCGCGTATCTGGGCGGCTCGACCTCACGCACGGGCGTGGATCTGTCGCTGCCGATCACGCAGACCTCGTCGTTCGTCGCGACGTTCCATCCGGATTATTCCAACGTGGAACTCGACCAGCAGAGCATTTCGCCAACCGCATTTCCACGGCGGTATTCCGAGGTTCGTCCGTTCTTCACGCAAGGTGCAAACTACTATAACTCGTTTAACTGCAACGACTGCTTGAATTGGCCGCTTCTCTATACGCCGAATATCCCAACCCCGCGCAGCGGCTATGCCATCGAGGGAAAACAAGGGAACGTCACGTTCGCCGGATTCGATGCGATCGGCGTACAGCGCAACGACGCGGCGCAGTCCGTCGCATGGCACTCGAGCGACCGGCGTTACGAGGCGATCTATCAACGCGTCGGCGTCGACATGCCGGGCGCGCATGACGTGGCCGACTATTACCAAGCCGTCGCGGGCAACTACCACAACTTCAACGCGTACTTCACGCTGGGAGACGAGCAAGGTACGCAAATCACC
>JBKPMZ010000385.1:0-2631 GCA_046732415.1 Vulcanimicrobiota bacterium | reverse complement strand
CTTTGGTGTTGTAGGCGAGATAAAAATTCACCGAAGCGCCAGGAGCAAGCAGCGCGACTTGCTCGGTGTCGAGCTGTGCTTCACCGTCCTCGGGATTGCAGCCATCGGAGACGATGCTCGTCCCGAGTTGCGCGCACGGCGCGGTCACGGGCGGAGGCGTCGCAAGACCGGTATCGTCGTCATACGCTCCCGTACCGGTGTTGTTGTTTTGCGGCGACGGCGTCTGCGCGGCGGCGGGCACGACCGTCACACTCGCGCCCTTGACGTTGTCCAGGCGCGCCAGCGTAGGTACGTCGTCGCTCGAGATCGGCCCGGTGCCCACGATCCCAACCGTGATACCGGTCCCGTCGAAACCCGATGTTGCCGCGCCGGAAAAGTCGAACGCGCGGCGCAGCTGCGGCGCGCTCATACCGAAATAGTTACCATTGCCGGGACGAATCATGAACGTCTTCTTCAGATTTAGGTGCACAAGTCCGATGACGCCCGTAACCGGTACGGTTTGCGAAAAGTGCGGCTGCTCACTCGGCGCAACGAACGTGCGTCCGAATTCGCGATACACCGCGAGTCTCGTGCCGAACGCCGCTTCGATATCGCTTTGCTTACCGCTTACGACCATCGTGAGCCGCTGCGGCCAGGTGCCCACGCCAAGATGGTATTTGTGGAAATATGCCGCCGCCGCAGCGTAATCCGACATGCTCGCACCGTACCGTTCGCCGATCTCTTGCGGCGTGAGAAAATGGCGGTACATCGGCGATGCGGGATCGCTTGCCATCTGCGCGTACTGCAGCAGGCCGCGCGCGTTTTGCGGCTTGAGCTGTACGTCGACCGAGAGCGAATCGACGCTCGCAGGGCTCACGTACTGCGCACGCTGCATGAGCTGCGCACCCCACGTGAAATTTGCGAGCGACTGCGGTCCCGTGTACGGCGCGACCGGTACGCTGGTGGCGGCAGGCAGCGGCGAATGCGCGCCGCCGCCGCAAGCGGCAAGGACGAACGCGCTCAGAGATACGAGCGCAGACATGCGCAAGCGGCGCAGCATTAACGGCTCTCCTTAACGGCATGTGATTTCAAGAAATGCAGCAGGTGCATCAAACGCTGGTGCCTGCTGCGCTGCGTATGCAATTGCAGACTTGCCGCCGCTGCAGCGACACGCGCTTGCGAGATCGAAAGCGCGCCATGCGATTGCGCCGTACGCGCGGCGTGTACGACCGCGCCGGCTTGCAGGGTTAGCGTTTCAGTGACCGTCGCCGTGGAAAGCGCCGTGCCGGGGAAGTGAAAATGGAAGCCGTTCGCGTCTGCAAAGTCGTCTTGATAATCGTAGTAATCGTTTTGCACGTCAGAGAGCACTACGCATACCGGTCCGTACTGGGTGTTCGTATACGTGGTTTGTGTCTGCGTATCGGTGTAGCCGAGTACGGTATCCAGGCGCGTCGTCGTCTGTACCAGTTCGTTGCCGCTCGTACCGTACGTTGCCGGAACGCTGCAAGAAGCGGGATACGCGATGCCTGTATTGACCGTCGTGCTTTGCGAATACAGAACCGGCGTGCCGGTTCCGTACCACGCGGGCGCGGTGTACACCAGCGGCGGTATTGTCGGCGCCGGCGTCGGTGAGGGCTGACCGGTGGGCGCGGGTGTCGGCGTTGCCGGCTGATCGTAATTAATCGTGATCGAGATTTGACTGCTCGCGGGAGCGCTCACCGCAATGCTGTCGACAAAGCCGCCCAGGTACAAGCCGTTGGCGTTGATGCTGCCGCTGCCGTCGGGATTTTCCGTAATCGACGTCGTTGTTCCCATGCGGCTGTTCGTCGTCGTTTCGGTGTATGTTCCGTTCGCGGCATAGGTGCGCGTGCTGCTCGTTGCGTCGGCGTCCTTTTCGATGAACGTGCCCGCCGGCGAATTGGTCCACGCCGCGCCGTTCGCTTCCGGATACTCGTCTTGAATCGCCGGAACGGAAAACTGCGCGCTGAGCGAATCGCCGCTGTCGTCCGCCGTCTTGTAACCATACTCGACGAGGTTCTGTCCCGATAGCCCAAGCCACGCGTCCGTCGTCGTGCTATGCGTTACCAGTGCCGAAGCATCGGTTTCCACGCTGTGGAAATCGCCGGCCCCCGCGCTGCCGAACGGATTTGGCGATGCGCCCACGCTGACCGTTTGCGTCACCGCATTCGTCGTTGTCGTCGACGGATACGGCGAGGGCGACGGATAGTTGAAAACGGTACTTGTCGTCTGGCTACCCGCAAACGACATCGAATCGCCGTACGCATATGGCGTCGGCGTTGCGGCCGGCTTCGACGGCGTGGTTGGCGGTGTCGGGTTGCTCGTGCCTCCCCCGCCGCAGGCGGCTAGAGCGGCGGAAATAGCGACCACCCCGATCGCTAAGAGACGGGTTTTCACAATAGATCCTCGCGAGCGTAGCAGTGGAGCGCTCCAATTTCTAAGCAGTACGAACGAACTCTTTTAGCGGGTTTGCTTGCCGGTCTGGGTAAGCAAGCCTCGCAACATTTGACCGTGGGGGTTCGTTCACAGGACATGAAGAGACAGATCGCCGCTTTGGGAATGGCAGTTGCTTTCGGGTGTTCGAGCGCGGCGACCGCGTCGAACGTCCGGGACGGCGGCGTCATCCGCAACAGC
>JBKPMZ010000384.1:0-8053 GCA_046732415.1 Vulcanimicrobiota bacterium | reverse complement strand
GTGTTTACCGTGGCTTTCGGGAAGAATGCCGCCTCCCGAAGATGCACTGCAGGCGGGTAAAGCACAGATAAGGGCAGCAGCAAACAGACGCTTGCGACGATGCAAAGTCCATACCTCAAAGTCTGAGGGAATCCGCACGCGCCACCGCTCCCCTGGTCGGGCGGCAGGCGGTTCCGGCTAGGTGTGCTTCCGTGCTTCCTGCGGACGATGATTGCGGATGCTGATGTGCAGGTCCGAATAGACGCGCCCCTATATGCGTCTCGATCCAAACTTCGGACGTTGCTTAAAGAACTTTAGGACTTTCGACCCGTACGCGTGTAAAGAACACGCTTCGCTGCTTGCACTTACCGCGAAGAAAGCAGGCGCAGCCGCGACTCAAAAAAGAGCGCGTCGTAATCGACGCGATACCGCGCTGCGACGTAGCGCTCGAGTACCGCGCATCCAAAATCAACGCTTCCGGAGGTGCACTGACCGGCCGTGATCAGCCATAAACGTTTCGCATGCGGCATCGTTGTCTGCAACTGCGCGTACGATCGAACGACAAACGCGCTCACGTCGTAGCGCTTGAAATTGACGGCGCCGGGTATCGGTACGATGCGGTTTGGCCCGTGATAGTAATACGCCAGCGGCAGCGCGTTCTCGGCCTCGAATACCGCGATGGGTTCGCCGGGGCGTTCCCGTGCGTCGAGCACGGCCACGACGCGGCGCCAGTCTCCGGGCTTGGCTACATGGCGATACGTTGCGACGATACTCGCGGTCGACGCGGCGATCGCAATGCAAAACCACACGATAATCGCGCGATCGCGTATTTGCGGGCGCACAAACGTCAGAACCCCGAACACACTGAATATCGCGGGGACGTACAAGGCGGCGGCGTGCCGCGTCAGAACATCGACGCCTTCGGCAAACGTTGCCAATGCAAACACGATCGCCGCAAGTGCGGTGAGGATGGCGATGAGCGCGTTGCCGGTCTTGCCGAACGAGCGGCGCAAGAGTACCGCCGCGGCCGCAGCAGCCAGCGCGAGCACAGCGTACGCGATCTTCGGATGCGCGAGCGGCAGCGGCAAAACGTAATGAGCGATAATGCTCGCGAGCACGCCGATCGAATGGAGCACGGTAGCCGGGCCCGCAAAAGGCGAGCGGAAATTCTGCACCTGCGCCGGTACGACAGCCAGCATTGGAAGGAACGCCAGCGCTGCCGCTCCCGCGCAAAGCAGATACACTCGTATGCGGTCCCGCCGGTACAGACACAGCGCGACAAACTGCGCCGCGATGAGAAAGGCGAGATAATACTGCGTGTAGAGCGCGAGCGCGGCGCAAAACGCGTACAGCACGAGCGAGTATCGGCGGCCCTCGCGCGCTACGAACGCGTCGTAGAACGTGAGAAGGAGAAGCGCGCTGAGCAGCACGATCATCGCGTACACGCGCATCTCGAGTGCCGCCCAAATGAAGAACGGGTTCCAGGCCAGCGCGATCGTCACAAGCGTTCGATCTGCGCGCGGCAGATACCGCCGGCACAGCTGCGGCACGAGCGCGAGCGTTCCAGCCGCGCACAGTACCGAAAAGAGCCGCAGGAAGAAAATGCTGTCGCTGATGTGCCGCCATAACGTCAGCAGTACGAAATACAGCGGGGCGTTTTGTTCGAAACGCAGCGCCTCGGCAAACGCATAGGATATGCCGTGTGCGGTCGTATGCAGCGTGTAGGCTTCGTCCTGCCAAATGTTCAGCGCGAACGCGAGCGGAACGATCAGCACAAAGCTCGCCCACGCCCAGGCGATCGACGGAAGCGTGCGGATACGCGTGGCGAGCGCTGCGGCGGTAGCCATCGAGACTATTGTAGCGGCGCACGTGCCTGGGCCGCGAATGCCGCTGGGTTCACGGGCTGAGGCGGAGGACCTCATTCAAACGCCTCAACTCGCGCAAGCCTCGGTTCGCATACACTCGTACGGTGGCGCGTAGACACCAAACCGGGCTGCTCATCGTCGCTGCGGCAATCTTCGTCGCGATCGTCCTGGCCATGCATGCATCGAAGGCATACCGTACGGGCAGTTTCAAAGCGTTTTATTGCGCGGGTGAAGCGGTCGCGCATGGTGCGGACCCGTATCGCGTGGAGCCACTGCGCACGTGCGAGCGCTCGACGGGCGCGGCTCTCGACCCGCAAGAAGTCGAGCCTGCGCCGTTTCCCGGCCACGTTCTGGCGGGGTTTGCGCTGCTCTCCAAACTGCCGTTCCAGGATGCGGCGCTTACGTTTTCGCTCGCCGCCGCGTTGGCGGTGATCGCCGCCGCACTACTGCTCGCCGCGTGCGCCGAAGTGCCTGCAGCTCTCGTGCTGCTCGTCCTCATGCCTCTTGCGTTGCTCAATATTGCGTACAGCGAAGTGCCCGTTTTTGCACTTGCCGCGCTCGCGCTCAGCGGCTGGGCGCTGAAGAAGAAGCACTGGGCGCTTGCGGGCGTCGCGGGCGCGCTGACGCTCGTTCAGCCGCAAATCGCGGCACCGGTGGCGCTTTCGCTGTTCATACTCGCGCCGCGCACGCGCGCCGCACTGCTCGTTACGCTAGCGGCGCTGGCGGCGATCAGTTTGGCAGCGATCGGACCGGCCGAAAATTTCGAATACCTACGCTCGGTGTTGCCCGCGCAAGCGGCTTCCGAGCTCTCGGCCGCCGATCAGTACAGTTTGAGTCACATACTGTACACTGCGGGGCTCAACGCGCGAGCCTCCGTGCTGTTCGGAGAGATCTCGACGGTCGTGATGATCGCGGCGGGCGTCGCCGGAGCAGCATACGCGCGCACGCGTCTCGCATCGCCGGAACTGATTGTCTTTCTGCCCGCCGCCGCGGTATTGCTCGGCGGACTCTACGTGCACGACATCACATTCATCGTCGCACTGCCGGCGGCACTTATCGCGGTGGCGCGCTCGCAAGGCGCCCGGCGAATCGCGTGCTGGCTCGCGCTGACGGCTCTTGCCGTCGTGTGGACGCAGCATCCCAGCCGCAGCATCATGACGCTCGATTTCATTGGCGCCTATGCCGCGTTGGTCGCCGCGTCGCCCGCTCCCAGCGCGCGCACCCTCGTGCGTGCATTCGCCGCCGGCGTAGCGGTCTGCGCGGTGCTGTTCATTTTGTATAGATTGCCCGCCCCAGCAGAAGGTGCGCACGGCGCGCCCGCAGTGAATGCGACTGCACTCGCACCCGACGCGTGGGCCGCCTATTTGCGTGCAACTCCTGCGCGCACGACCGAGTCGCTTCGCAACGTTCTCACCAAAGTGCCGACGTGGCTTGGGCTGCTGGCGATCATGGCATTCGTCGCGGTCCCGGTGCGCCGTCACGAACGCGTGGGAACGATCGGTTCGGAATTCGTCAGCGACGTCAGCACGTGATCTTGCCGCCGTCACATTCCGAGTGCTGCTGACCTTCGATGAGTTCGGCGAGGCGCGCGAGATCCTTGGAAACCGACCGTTTCACCAGCCAGCCGACGATTTTTGGGCCGGGCCCGGTATTGCGCACACTCACCCGGGAACCGCGCGCATGCGGCTCAATCGTGTAGACGACACTACCGCCTTTCATCGGCCCTTCGACAAAGCGCATGGCAAGCATCGAATCCGGCTTATATTCTTCGACCTCGGTCCGCCATGAGAACTTTTTGCCCATGAAGCCGCCGTGGCGCGTCACACGCGCACCGGCTTGCGTGGAATCGAGGTTTTCGCACTCGACGGATTTCACGCCGCCAATCCATTCCGCGTCGCGCCGCGGATCGAACATGACATTCGAAATTCTCTGCGGGGGCGCCGCAATATATCGAACCGCCGTTGCATCCATGCTATGACGGTTCGCACACCAGCGGTCCCAGCCTGGCCCGCCGTCAGGTAGTAGTCATGGTGGCGGCCGCGCGCAGCTAGGATCGCGTGGGAACGATCGGCTCCGAATTGGTCAGCGACGTCAGCACGTGGTCTTGCCACGCGCCCGCCAAATACAAGTATGCCTTGGCCGTGCCTTCGACCGTAAAGCCTAAACGCGCAAGCACTGCGGCACTCCGCGTATTCGCCGGCATGTAATTCGCCATGATCCGGTGGAGCCGCACGTGCCGGAAGATGAATTCGATTCCTTTGCGGCAGGCCTCGGTCATGTAGCCCTGGCCTTGCGCGCTCTCCGCGAGCGCGTAGCCCATATAGCATGCCAGGAACACGCCGCGCACGACGTCGCTGAAAATGAGGTAACCCAGGAGCGGACCGTCGATGCCCGCCGCCGCGTCGAACAGGCCGAACGCATACCGCGTCCCTTTGCGGAACTGCTCGATCTGGCGGTCCAGGGTTTCGCGCCAAAACTCCACGTCGAAATCGCGTTCGTCCGCCACCGGCCCCCAAGGCGCCAAATGCGCGCGGTTTTCCCGCGCAAAGCGCGCGTGGGCCTCCGCCGCGCGGGCGCCCGGAATGGTCATCAGCAGCCGCTGCGTTCGCAGCACCGGTACATCGCTTTCCATAGGGCCAAAGTATACGACGCCACGGCAGAAGCGCCGTTCGAAAGCGGTATCCACAGGAACTCCACAAAGGGCATTCTCGCTTCTGCTCGAATGCGATAAAACTGGTATTATGTCGCATTCAAGTGCGCGATGAGGAGAAGTCTGTGGAGATTTGCGTAATAGGACCCGGCATCCACCACTGAGCCGCGCTGACGCTTCAACTCGAAACGGCGACGACCCCACGGTGGTCGATTCGCTGCTTGTCGACTTCATGGCGTACCTGCGGCTGCGGCGTAACCGCAGCGAGTTGACCGTGGACGCGTACGCGCGCGATTTGCACGAGTTCGGTGCGTGGCTGCAAAAATTGCCGGCCAAGACCTCGCCGATGCGGCGCGAATACCCCGAGCTCCGGACTGCATTGCAGGCAGACATCAACCGCTACATCATGTATCTCACCGGGACCCGGCGGTGCGCCGGGACGACGGTCCGGCGAAAGCTTTCCTCAATCAAGGCGCTCTACCGGTACATGAAACGCGACCACATACGCGAGGACAACCCCGCGGCCGACCTCGAGGTGCCGCCCATCGAGCGCAAACTGCCGCGTCACCTGCAGGTGCCCGAAGTCACGACGCTCTTACGGACGAAGCCGAACGCCGAGCACGCGGAGTGGCAGCGAGCCCGAGACAACGCCATCATGGAACTGCTGTATGCCAGCGGCATCCGCCGAGCCGAGGTTTGCAACATCGACCTGCGCGACGTGAATCTGCGCGACCGGTTCATCCAGGTGTACGGCAAGGGACGCAAGACCCGGCTCGTCGTCATCAACCAGGCCGCGGTCGCTGCGATCGAGCGGTATCTGGCAAGCCGGCCGCGCGCCAAGGACGAGGCCCTATTTATCGGCCGCGGCGGCAAGCGCCTCACGCCCAAGCACGTGTGGCGCATATTCAACGAAATCTACAAGCTCAGCGGCCTGGAAATGCGCGTGACGCCGCATACGATGCGCCATTCGTTTGCCACGCATCTGGTGGAAAACGGGGTGGATCTGCAGGTCGTTCGATCGCTGTTGGGCCACGAATCGCTCGCCACGACCGGTATGTACCTGAGCACGGAAAAGGAACACAAAAAGCGCGCGTACGACGAAGCGCATCCCCGCGACCGCATGAAAGACCGCTGAGCGGGTAGCTCCGCCGTATGGCAAGCCGCGACCACGCTAAACCGCCCGCCGCGCATTCGTCCGAACTGCGCCGCGCTATGGATCGCTGGCCCGCGGTAGCGCTGGCGGACGTGGTGGCGTCCGTCGCGCATGGAGCAATCGGGCAGCGCCGCGCCGATCACATCACACCCTACATCGATCACCCGCGACTTGCTGCAACGCTGATCTTGCGTTGGAACGGCGCGAACGTCATCGCCTTGGATGACGGTGCGCTCGAACGGTGCGTTGCCGCTGCGTTATTGCACGACGTGCTCGAGGATACGAAACTCCCTCGGGCGGAGCTGCACGCGCAGTTTCCCGGCAACCGCGCGTTGCTCGCGCTGGTCGAGCGCATGACCGAACCGCCCGGCGAACCGGATGCCCCGCGCTATTATCGCCGTATCGCCGAGGATCGCGAAGCCGTGATCGTCAAATGCGCCGACCGCTGCGCAAATCTCGAAGACGTACTCAAAGACGTGCGCCGTGGTGAGGGTATCGATCGGTGGCGGCGCTACGTTACGAAAACGCGGCGTGACGTACTGCCAATCTTACGCGACGATGCATTGGAGCGCGAATTGCTGCACCGTCTCGAGCAAATAGAAGCGTTGCTGCGGGCACCAGCAACGTGACACGAAGCGCCGAAAGGGACGGATAATGGACGACGGAACGCTTCCCGCCCCTCAAGAGCAGGAGCAAGCTGCGCGCCTGCGGCTTGTCCAGCGCAGCGATCGGGTGCTGTATGCAGTACGCATCTGCTGGCTCGTCATTCTGGCGGGTTTCATCCTGTACAAAGCGCTGGAATTCTTGGTTCGGGTGCGCACGTTCACGATCGTGGTCGTCGGCGCAGTACTCTTTGCGTATTTGGTGTTTCCGCTCATCACGCGCTTGAATCGCCGGCTGCCTCTCGGACTGTCGATCGCGATCGTGTATTTGGCTTTGGCGATCGTTGTGTCATTTGGCGTCTACGTTGCCGTGCCTATTCTGAATACCGACGCGCGTCAGCTCATTCACGACGCGCCCAGGCTGGTGCACAACGCGCAATCCGCGCTGGCGGACCCAAACAATCAAATCACCAGGCATTTGCCGGGGGGCGTGCGCGACTACCTCAGGAATTTCCCCGCGCAGATCGAGGTGAACATCTCGAAATACGGAGCCACCGTGGCGAGTACGGTACTCCCCGTGCTGTTCTCCATCGTCACCATCGGCGCGCTATTCGTCATCATTCCCGTGGTGGCAGCGTATCTCATGATCGAATCCGAAGGGCTCAAGCGAACACTGCTCGGGTTCATCCCCCAGAGCGCGCAGCCAAAAACACTAAAAATTATCGCCGATCTCGATCACGTGGTCGGTGGTTTCATCCGGGGGCAACTCATCGTCGCCGCGATCGTCGGTACATTGGTGACGCTGTTGCTGCTGGGATTGCACGTGCAGTACGCGGCGCTTATCGGCGCCGTCGCCGGCATACTTGACGTTATTCCCTACATCGGCGCCATTGCCGGCTGGCTGCCGGCCTTCTTCATTGCGCTATTCACCAACGGAGTGGAAAACGCGCTATTCGTCACGTTGGGAATCATTGCGATAAACCAGCTCGAAGGTCACATCATCGCACCGAACGTGGTCAGCAAGAGCGTCGAGCTGACGCCGCTTGCCGTCGTGCTCGCGTTACTGGCCGGCGGCGAACTCGCCGGCATCCCCGGCCTTTTGCTCGCCGTACCGGTAGCAGGTATACTTCGCGTTCTGATTATGAACTTTCGCCCCACGCCGGTTGCACCTGCGGCGGCTCAGCCTGGTCTGCGCAAAACGCCCCGAAAAGCGTTTTGGTCTTGGCGGCCTACGAAGAAGCGCGGGGGGAAATAATCCCGTCCCGCTTCATTCATGATGGTTGTCTAGGCCGTCTTCCGCGTTCTCATCGTCATCACGCACATCTTCCGGAAAGATCGGTTCCTCTTGCATTTCATCGGGTTCGCGTTCGGCGGGGATTCTCTCGTCTCGTTCCATGTCATTCGTAGTCTAATACACACCGCACGCGGCGTTCTGTGCGATTTGAGGCAAGGTTCGGCGCTCTGCTTTAGCCCTTGCCTGCCACGGGCAGGAAGCCGGTGAATTGCATCTGCGCGACCGCGTAGCACTCACAGGACGTCTCTTCCAGGCCCGGCCGGTCTTGAATCGTTATGCAGCCTTGAGCGTACCGGATATACCCTGCGCGCTGCAGGGCCGCGAGCGCTATGGTGACGCCGGAGCGGCGGCTGCCGAGCATCATCGCGAGATATTCGTGCGTGAGCAAAATCTCGTTCCGCCCGACGCGATCGTGCGTGAGCAGCAACCAGCGGGCGCAGCGTTCGTACACGCTATGCAGACGGTTGCATCCCGTAAGTTGCCCGAGAAAATTGACGTACGCCTGTAAAT
>JBKPMZ010000383.1:0-8148 GCA_046732415.1 Vulcanimicrobiota bacterium | reverse complement strand
GATCGAACGCATCGGCGATGAGTACTTGCTCTCGAGCGCGCTCTACAGTGCCGCGCTCGAACGATTCACCGCCCACGATTTTCGCGGTGCCAAGCAGCAACTCGAACGCGTGTTGCAAATTCGGCGCAAGTACAAACACCTGCGCAGCATCGCCGAGATCCTTCACGATCTCGGTGACGTGGCGCTTGGGATGAATGACTTGCTCGCCGCGCGCGATTATTTTTCGGCCGGTCTGCAGAGATCGCATGAAATCGGCCTGGAGATCGGCGTAACGCAGTGCCTGGAAGGCTTGGCAACGGTGTTCTTCCGGCAGGGCGATGCCGAAAAGAGCGCCGTCTTATTCGGCGGCGCGCAGCGGCTAACGCGTCCGGACATCGGCATGTTTCAGAATCACGTGGAAGCGGTGTCGAACGAGACCAAGGAGCGCGTGGCACGGCACCTCGGCGATGAACGCATGGAGCGGTCACTGCGCAGCGGCATGCTGCTCACGGTGGCGGAATTGGTTGAAATAGCGCTGACCGCCTAAGGGCGTCCGAAATTCGGACGTTTTTCGGACACCTGCACCGTCAGAATCGGTCGCATGGAGCAGCACGTCGGTTACCGCCGCGCCGTCTCGTTTGCCAGCTACGAGCAACTCGTCGAGTTCATCCGCGCGCAGTTGGAACACCACCGAGGAGATTCATCATGAGAACCACGCAGCTGCTCTGCCGGGCAGCGCTTTCCATCGTCGTGCTTGCCGTCCTGACGGGCTGCGATAGCGCCGGCGTTACCGCACTCGCCGTAGCGCCCACGCCCACGCCCGCGCCGACGCCCTCGATGCTTTATGTTGCCAGCAGTAATACGGGCAGCGGCCTCGATGGTGCAATTTTGGGCTTTTCGTTGAAAACGTCCGGTAACGTTGCGCCTGTCGTGAACATCAGTGGCTCGAACACGCAACTCAAGCATCCGACCGGTCTTGCGATTGACGCAAAAGGCCAATTTTACGTATCGAACCTGATGGGAACCGCGATTTACATCTATGCGGCGGGAGCCAATGGCAACGTCGCGCCGATTGCAAGCATAAGCGGCAGCAACACGACACTGACGAGTATTCAGGATATTTCGCTCGACTCGAGCGGTAATCTCTGGGTCTCCGACTACTTGGTTCCCGCCATCGACGAGTTTGCCGCCGGACAAACCGGCAACATCGCTCCAATTCGAAGGATATCGGGAACAGCGACGCAGTTTGCGTTTCCCTACAGCGTCTCGGTAGACGCCGCCGGCGACGTCTATGTGGGCGACCTCAAGGGCGTGTGGGTTTTCCCGCCGGGCGCCAACGGTAACGTCGCTCCCTCGCGTTCGATCACGAGCTCTGGCCTCACCGATTTTGCGGTTGCCAAGTCATGCGCTTCGGGAAGCCTTGCCGTAGCCGAAGCGCCGGATGGCACCGCACTCGAGTTTCCGGCGAATGCAAACGGTTCCACAACGCCTTCAGCGGTTGTCACCGGGTCATCCACCGGTCTCACGAACGCGCAGGGCATTGCCTGCGATCGGCTCGGAAATATCTTCGTTGCCGATAGCCCCAGTTGGAACGATGGCAGCCTGTCCGAATTCGCAGCAGGCGCGACCGGGAACGTAGCACCGGTTTGGAGCGTATCCGGATCCAATACGCTGCTCGCGGATCCGTTCGCGGTCGTATTGCACTAGCAGACCGCGCGTTTCGTCGGCCGCCGACCGTGGCAAACTTTCAGTATGGAGCGCTCCGCGGCCGACTATCTGCCGCAAACGCAGTCGATGAAAGCGCTGCGCGACGCAGCGGCACGTTGCCGCGGCTGCGATCTCTATAAATACGCGACGCAAACGGTATTCGGCGAGGGCGGCGTACGTTCGCAGGTGATGTTCGTCGGCGAGCAGCCCGGTGACATGGAAGATCGCACGGGACATCCGTTCGTCGGTCCCGCGGGTGCGCTGCTGCGCAAAGCGATGGCGCAAGCCGGCATCGAGCCGAAAAGCGCGTATATCACCAACGCCGTCAAGCATTTCAAGTTCATCGAACGCGGCAAAAAGCGCATTCACCAAAAACCGAAGACGATCGAGATTCGCGCATGCGAACCGTGGTTGGAAGCGGAGTTGCGCCGCGTGCAGCCACACGTCGTGGTCGCACTCGGCGCGACCGCTGCGCAGGCGCTGCTGGGCAAGACCTTCCGCCTGACCAAACACCGCGGCGAGGTGCTTTCATCCCCGCTGGCCGCGCGCGTCGTGGCGACGGTTCACCCATCCGCAATTCTGCGCGCGCCCGACAGCCAGAGCCGCCATCGCGAGCTGGCCAAGTTCGTTGAAGACCTGGAACACGTCGCGTCGCTGCTGCAGGCGAGCGCCTAATAAATTTATCATTACCTTGACTTAGGCTACCGACTTTGGTAGCCTGTCCTTCACATCGGCTCTCATCCAAACGTCCAAAGGACACCATCCAATTGGAGCGGTCCAAATGAGCGCCGGAGCAAGCCAACCGCTCAATCGACGAGAGGAGCACGCTGTGAAGGTCGCCTCCGGAGCCACCAATCTCGAATTTCGCTGGAATACCGAGCCGCGTTGGGCGAGCGTAAAACGCCGCTATACCGCAGACGACGTCGAGCGGCTGCGCGGCACCGTTCGGGTGGAGTACACGCTGGCGCGCATGGGCGCGGAGCGATTGTGGTCGTCGCTGCATTCCGGTGAGCCGCTCGCCGCGCTCGGTTGCCTGACCGGGAACCAGGCTGTCCAAGCGGTCAAAGCCGGACTGAAAGCCATCTACCTGAGCGGCTGGCAAGTCGCCGCCGACGCCAACGCCGCCGGTCAGATGTATCCCGACCAAAGCCTCTATCCCGTCAACAGCGTTCCCGCCGTGGTCGAACGCATCAACAACGCGCTGCAGCGTGCGGATCAAATCGAGTGCAGCGAAGGCAAGAGCGGCGTGGAGTGGTTCGTGCCGATCGTCGCTGACGCGGAAGCGGGATTCGGCGGCGCGCTCAACGTCTTCGAACTGATGAAAGCGATGATCCGCGCCGGCGCGGCCGGCGTGCACTTCGAAGATCAACTCGCGTCCGAGAAAAAATGCGGACACATGGGGGGTAAAGTGCTGATTCCGACGCTGCAAGCGGTGCGCCATCTCGTCGCCGCACGTTTTGCCGCCGACGTATTGGACGTTCCCACCGTTATCGTCGCGCGCACCGATGCGAACGCGGCGCAATTGCTCACCAGCGACGTGGACGCGCGAGACCAAGTGTTTTGCACCGGCGAGCGCACCGCCGAAGGGTTCTATCGCATTCGCGGCGGCATCGACGCCGCGATTGCCCGCGGCCTGGCGTACGTGCCGTACGCCGACGTGATTTGGTGCGAAACGTCGGAGCCGAACATTGAAGAGGCGCGCACGTTCGCGCAAGCGATTCACGCGCAATTCCCCGGCAAACTTTTGGCGTATAATTGTTCGCCGTCGTTCAACTGGAAAAAGAAACTCGACGAGGCGAGCATCGCGCACTTCCGCGAAACGCTGAACGCGATGGGTTACAAGTTCCAGTTCATCACGCTCGCCGGGTTCCATGCGCTCAACCACAGCATGTTCGAACTCGCGCGCGACTTCAACGAGCGCGGAATGAGTGCATACGCCGATTTTCAGGAGCGCGAGTTCGCCAGTGAAGCGTACGGTTACACCGCCACGCGCCATCAGCGTGAAGTCGGAACCGGATACTTCGATGAAATCGCACGGGTCGTTTCCGAAGGTACGGCCTCGACCACCGCGCTGACGGGCTCCACCGAAGAAGAGCAGTTCTACGAAGCCGCTGAACAAAAGAGCGGCGCGGCAGTAGCGTAGATGCCGATGCAGACGCTATCGCTTCCGCGCATCAACAGCGCCCCCAACGGATTTGACGCGCAGCGCGATCTGCCGGCTGGATTCGCCGCATTCTACCGCGACCTGCACGAGCGGTTCGCACCGCGTGCGCGCGATCTCGTCGCGCGCCGCAAAGAGGTACTGGCTCGCGCTCACGCGGGCACGCTGCCGGCGTATTTGCACGCGGCTAAAGTGCGCCCGACGGACTGGCGGATCGCGCTTCCGGCGTGGTGCGCGGATCAACGCAATCAGATGACCGGGCCCGCGGACGATGCGGAACTGGTCGTCAAAATGCTAAACTCCGGCGCGCCCGGTGTGATGCTCGATCTGGAAGACTCGATGGTCAACGAATGGACGCATCTGCTGCTCGGGCACGACAACATCGTCAAAGCGCTCTACGGCGAGCTCGCGTATTGGGACCCCAAGCGAGCGCAGCATGTAAGTATCGAACCGAGTACGACGGTCGTCTGGAACCGCGTACGCGGGCTGCATCTCTCGCAAGCCGAAATCTTCCCCGAGCCGACGCCGGCCGCACTGTTCGACGTTGCGCTGCTCGCCCACCGCGTGGATCTCGAACGGTTGGCGAACCGCACGCTCTGCATCTACATTCCGAAGTCCGAATCGGCGGACGAAGCGCTCTGGTGGCGCGACGTTTTCAACGCGATTATCGACGCGAGAGCGTGGCCCGCCGGCGCGATCAAATGCATGGCGCTCGTGGAGGCGCATCCACTTGCCTACCAACTCGAAGACTTCGCCTATAATTTGCGCACATATCTGGTCGGCTTGAATCTGGGCCGCTGGGATTACATGGCAAGCCTGATTCATTACACGCTGGCCGATCCGCAGTGGCTGCTTCCCGATCGCAACACCATCCCAATCGACGTGCCGTTTTTCCAGCGCCTGCGCACGATGATTCCCGACGTCTGCCACAAACACGGAATGCTTGCCATCGGCGGAATGACGGCGCTCTATCCGAGCCGGGAAGACGCGCAGCTCAACGCGCGTGCACTCGAGGTGCTCGCGCGCGACAAGAAAAATGAAGCGGACTGTTTGATGGACGGCGCGTGGACCGGGCATCCGGATCAAAACGCCGTTGCCGTTGCGCAGTTTCCGTGTCCCAATCAACTCGACCAGCGGCCCCGCGACGCGGATCCGACGCCCGACTTGCGTCCCGCGCCAACCGGCGTGGGCAGCGCCACGCTCGACGGCACGCGCGCGGCGGTACGAACCGTGATCCGGTACCGGCACGGCGTGCTGAGCGGACGCGGCGCGAGCCTGCTCGACGGCTACATGGAAGATCTCGCCACCGACCGCATTTATCGCTTGATGATCGCGCAGCGCATGCGCTATCCCGGAGCATACACGCCGCCCTCGCTTCCGGCCGCCTTCGACGAGGAATTGGCGCGAATTTTGCGCGAGTTGCCCGCGGATAGTGCGCCGCAAGAGCGCGAGCTGTACAAGCAAGCGCGGGAAATCTCCGAGCAGATGATTCTCGCGGGCGCGTTCGACCCGGAATAAGCCCGTTCGTCCCGCAAGCATTGACGGCCGTCCGCGCCGTGCGCTATGAGAGACGCATGACTCTCTTGCGGCGCTGCGGATGGCCGCTCGCGCTGTTTACCGCAATCGGCCTGCTGTTCTTCAGCTATCACTATCTGGACGATCTCGCACGCATGCAGTACGGGACGTTCGCGCGCCGCTTCATCGAGGAGATGACCGGCGTCTACAGCGCCTTGGTGCTGCTGCCGTTCGTCTTGTGGTTCGCGCGGCGCTTTTCGTGGCCCGCACAAATCGCGGGCGCGCTCGCGTTTACCGCTGCACACACGACACTCATGGCGCTCTCGCGCGCGATCATCTTCCCGCTCGCGGGACAAGGACCGTACGACTACGGCATCATGCTGTACCGCTACCCCATGGAAGCCTCGCAAGACGTCATCTTCTACGGCATCATGCTGGGCTTCATCTACTACTACGACCGTACGCGCGCGGCGCGCCAGGCCGAGCTCGATGCGGCGCGGCTGCAAAGCGAACTCGCGCAGGCCAAACTGGAAAACCTGCGCCTGCAACTGCAGCCGCACTTTTTGTTCAACACGCTCAACGCTGTGTCGGCGGTCATGTACGAGGACGTTCGCAAGGCGGACGCGATGCTTGCCCGTCTGAGCGATTTTCTGCGCGTCATTCTCACGACGAGCGATGCAAAAGAGATCACGCTCGACGAAGAACTGCAGATCGAGCGCATGTACGTCGACGTGATGAAGGCGCGCCTGGAAAACAGTCTGCAGCTGCGCATCGAGGCCGACGCGGACGCTCGGCTCGCGCGCGTGCCGCCGCTGCTCCTGCAGCCGATCGTCGAGAATGCGATTCGGCACGGGCTCGGCACGGCGCACGGCGAATTGGAGATTGCCGTGCACGCAACGCTTCGTGAAGGAACTCTGGCAATCGACGTTCGCGACAACGGCAACGGACTGGCCCAGCCTTCGCCCCGCTTCGGACACGGCCTGACGAACGTGCAATCGCGACTGATGCACCTGCACGGCGCCGCCGCGCAGCTTCGCATCGCGCAACTCGAACCCAAAGGCACGGAAGTGTGTCTGCGGCTGCCGTTCCACGTTTGATGCGCGTCGTCATAGCGGACGACGAGCCCGCGGCGCGCCGCAAAGTGTTGCGTTTTCTCAAAGAACACGCGGATGTGGAGATCGCCGGCGAGGCCTCGGGCGGCGCGCAAGCGGTGGAGATGATCCTGAGCGAACGCCCCGACGTCGTTTTCCTGGATATACAAATGCCCGACGTGGACGGCTTTGCCGTCGTCGAGGCCATTGCGGGCGCGCAGCGCGTGCCGGCGATCATCTTTGCGACCGCGCACGACGAGCACGCGGTGCGCGCCTTCGAGGTGAGCGCGGTGGATTATCTGCTCAAACCGTTCGACCGGGAACGCTTCGATCGCTCGCTGGAACGCGCGAGAAAGTCCGTCGGCGACGCCGGTGACATGGCGCAGTCGCAGCTCTTGAGTTTACTGGAAGCGGTACGCCCCGAAAGCCGCTATGCGAAGCGGCTGCTCCTGCCAAGCGACGGACGCGCGCTGTTCGTCAACACCGCCGAGATCGTGCGGCTCGAATCAGAGCGCAACACGGTCCACGTGCACACGAGGCACGGCACGTTCGCACTGCGATCGACGCTCGACGCGCTCGAGCGCAGACTCGATCCACAGCAGTTCGTGCGCATTCACCGCTCGCACGTGGTGAACATCGACGCGGTGCGCGAGATCCATCCGTGGTTCCACGGCGATTTCAAAGTACGCCTGCACGACGGCAGCGAACTCACGTGGAGCCGCCGGTACGCGGCAAAGCGCCCGGATCTGCTGCCGTAGTCCCGATCGTCCCAAAGCAGTGGCGGCGCTGCGGTTGGCCGCATTATAACGGGAGCATGGAACGTCAGCGTTTGATCGTGCCCGCCGCATGTGCTGCGGCCACATTCCTTTTGCATCTGCTGGGCAACCCGCATTACGGCTTTTTCCGGGACGAACTGTACTTCATCATCTGCGGACGCTATCCGCAGTGGGGGTACGTGGATCAGCCGCCCGTCATTCCGCTGCTGGCGGCGGCATCGCAAGCCTTCGGCATTTCACTCGTGGCGCTGCGCGCGATCTCCGCGGTTTTCGCCGGCGCATCGGTGTTCGTGACGTGCCGGCTGGTTCAGGAGTTAGGCGGCGGCACGTTCGCGCAAGTGCTCGCGGCGCTCTGTACCGCGCTTGCGGTTGTTCTCGCAGCGTTCGGAACGCTCGTCGGGACCGACACAGTAGGCTTGTGGACGTGGCCACTCATCGCCTTGTACGTCGTGCGCATCGCACGCGGCGCGGATCCGCGCTGGTGGCTGGCGGCGGGCGTGGTCGCGGGTATCGCACTGGAAAGCAAGTACAGCGCCGCGTTCTTTTTAATAAGCGCCGCGGTGGGGCTTCTGCTCACCCAGGAGCGCCGCGCGCTGCGTACTCCGTGGTTTGCGGTGGGCGTTGCCGTCGCGTTTGCGATCGTGCTGCCGAACGCGCTATGGCAAGCACACTACGGTTTTCCAATGCTGGAATTGCTGCGCAACGGACAAAACGGAAAGAACGTCGTGCTCAGCCCGCTTTCGTTCATTCTGTTGCAGGCGCTGATCACCAATCCCGTGCTCGCAATCGTTTGGATTGCGGGCCTGGTGTGGTCGTTCATCCAAGCGCGCACGCGCTGGATCGGTATCGCCTACGTCGTGCTCATCTCGATGATGATCGCTTTGCACGCGAAGCACTACTATCCGGCCGACTTCTACCC
>JBKPMZ010000382.1:0-26374 GCA_046732415.1 Vulcanimicrobiota bacterium | reverse complement strand
CGCCTCGAGCACGCACGCGCGGGCAATGTCAGCCCCCACGTTGCCGCCGTACGTGAGCCACGAGCCGAGGCCGACGATGGAAAGTTGCAATCCCGAGTGTCCTAACGTTCGATAGCGCATACGCGTGCGCTACGGCACGAGGACGCGCAGCGCCTTTGGCAACACCTCGAACACCGTGGGCGTCGTTCCGGCCGGCTCTCCATCCGCGCTGACGTGATGCGGGCGGTGCGTGCGGATCTCGAATCGCGTGGATCGGCGCGTCCGCAAACCGCGTCCCGACGACGGATCGCGCGCGACGATTTTGCGCACGATCGCAAACCCGTCGATCCAGTTGCGCGGCTCGATGCTGTAGAGGTCGAGCCACCCATCGTCGATTGCGGCATCGGCGCGTTCGATAACGCCGCCGAAGCGAGCGTTGTTCGCGACCGTAATCTGCACGGTGCGGCAGCGTTCCACCGCGCCGCCGTAACGAATTTCCGCGAAAAACGGACGCACGTCGCGCAGCGTTTGCAGCGTGGTCGAAAGCACCCCGAGCACCCCGAAGCGCTGTTTGACTTCGGGCGTTTGCCGCCGCGCGATGCGCGCCGATACGCCAATGCTGGCCTCATTGACGAAATAGCACCCGTTCACGCGGCCCACGTCGATGGCGCGCGAGTTGCCGCGGGAAACGGTCGCGCACGCCTGCGCCGGGACGAGCGGCACGCCGAGCGTGCGCGCCAGATCGTTGAACGTGCCGAGTGGAATGATGCCCAGGGGCACCGCCAGCTCCAAGGCCAGCGGAATGGCCCCAATCACCGTGCCGTCGCCGCCGGCGGCAATCACCGCATCGAGGACTCCAGCGGCTTCCCGCACGCACTCGATTCCGCACGTTTCGAGCGTCCGGCACACTGCTGCGCCCTCACGAAGGCCGAGGCGGGATCGCTCGTTCAGTACCAGCAGCGCTCGCATGTCCGGTTTTTTGGATGTACCCCCGCTGTCACTTCACCTGCTTGCCTGCCGATACAAAGATGGTGACCGGCTTCGATGCGAGCCTCTTTCTGACGCTCGGAGGCGTCTTTTTCGGCGCTGCCGGCGCGAGCGCGCTTTGGCGCGCGAATGCCTCCCGAACGCCTTTTCACGCGGGCATGTTTCATGCCTCGCCCACGCCTATGTACGTCTTCGATCGCGGCACGCTGCGCTTCTTGAACGTCAACGGAGCCGCCCTCGATCGCTATGGGTACACGCGCGAGGAATTTCTCAATCTGACCGTCGTCGATTTGCGCCCGCCGGAAGACGTCCCACTGCTGATGCAGGCCCTGGAAAATACGCAGACCGATTTGGGTGTTTTCCGCCACCTCGCCAAGGACGGCAGCATCATCCACGCCGCGATTCGCCGGTACGAGCTGCGCTATCGCGGTAAGCCCGCTTGTATGATCCACGCGCTCGACGTGAGCTCGCAGCACGATACGGAACAGCGATTGCGCGAAAGCGAGGCCACGCTGCAACTCGCGCAGGAAGTCGCGCATCTGGGCAGTTACGTATACGACTATCAGACGGAAAAGACGTATTGCTCCGAGGAGTTGTGCCGGATTCTGCGCGTGGCGCAGGGCGATATAAAACGCGGCGGACTCTGGGAATTCGATCATCCGGAGGACTCACCGCGCGTACGGCGCGAGATCGATGCGGCGCGCGAGGAAAACCGCCCGTACAAGAGCGATCACCGCGTGCTGCTGCGCGACGGAACCGTGCTGCACGTTGAGGAACGCGGCTATTGGGCGCTCGACGAATCCGGCAATCCGCTTCGCATGATCGGCACGATTCTCGACATCACCGAACGTAAAACGGCGGAAAACGCACTCGAACATCTGGCCTTCCACGATCCGTTGACCAATCTGCTCAATCGTGCCGGTTTGCGCGACCATCTCGCGCTCGCCATCAAGGAACGGCACGCCGCCGGACTCATTCCGGTGTTCTTCTTCGACATCGACCGGTTCAAAACGATCAACGATACGCTCGGACATAGCGTCGGCGATCAACTGCTCGTGGAGATCGGCCGGCGCCTCGCACGCCAACTGCGCACCGATGAAGTACTGGCACGCACGGGCGGCGATGAGTTCATGATCGTCGCACCGCCGATGCCGGACCGCACGAATATCTCGCTGCGCGCGCGTCAACTGCTCGACGTGTTTTCCGCTCCCTTCACGATTGCGGGACTGGAGCATATTGTGTCGGCGAGTTTGGGCATCAGCGTCTATCCGCTCGACGCGCAAGAATCGGACGCCTTGCTGCGCAACGCGGACGTGGCGATGTACGCCGCAAAAGGCCGCGGCGGCGCGACGTTTCATTATTACACGTCCGATTTGCAGCGCAGCACCGAGGAGCGCTTCCGCATGGAGTCCGCGCTTCGCCGCGCCCTCGACAAAGGCGAATTTTCGCTGCAATACCAGCCGGTGATTCACACGCGCAGCGGGCGCATCGTCGCGGTCGAAGCGCTGCTGCGCTGGACCGATCCGGACGCCGGCACCATTCCGCCCTCGCGGTTCATTCCGCTTGCCGAAGAGACGGGGTTTATCCGGCGGATCGGTGCCTGGGTATTCGAGCACGCGTTCACCCAAGCCAAGCGCTGGTCCGACAACGGTATGCCGATCCGCATGTGGGTGAACGTATCGCCCGCGCAGTTGCACGACGCATCGCTGCCGCAGACCATCGCGGATCTGCTGCGCGAACACGATCTCGATGGGTCGCTCATCGGATTGGAACTGACGGAAAGCTCGTTCATCAATCACGAGCGCGATTTGCTGGCGACGCTCAATCAGATTCGCGCGCTGAAAGTGCACCTTGCGCTGGACGACTTCGGCGTAAAATATTCTTCGCTCGAATACCTGCAGCGTCTGCCGATTGACACGGTGAAAGTCGATCGCGTCTTCGTGAACGACATCGTCAACAACCCGTTCAACGCGTCGATCGTACGCGCGATCGTCAGCGTGGCGCACGACGTCGGTTTTCACGTCACCGCGGAAGGCATCGAAACGCCGAGCGAACTGTCCATCATCAACTCGCTGGGATGCGATGCGTGGCAGGGGTTCTTATTCAGCAGCGCCCGGCCGGCCGACGAGATCGATTTGATGATGGGCGCCGAAGTGCGCTACGCCAACTCGTAACCTCGCCGGCCGGAGGCGATTCGCCGAAGAATAGCACGTGAACGCGCTGCGGCAAGCAGCGGCGCCGGAGTACTTCTCGCTTGCTCCGAAGTCTACGCCTCGCACCGCGCAAACGTTACTTTAGTAATTCGGTCAGACGTGACGAATCGAAAACCGTTATGCTGTTCGAGCGGTAATTCGCCAGGAACAGCGTGCTGCCGTTTCCACGTGAGAACTCGCGGGGAAACAACCCCGCCGAAAGCGTTCCGACGACTTTTTTTGTTGCCGCGTCGATTACGGAAATCGTGCCGCCGTTCGTCCCGCCGGAACCGAAACGATTGGTGTTGCCAGCCAAAACGTAACGGCCGTCCGCCGTTACGGCAATTGCCACTGGATTCGAACCGACGGGAACCGTCGCGATGCGTGCCGACTCATCGCCTGCAATCAGTTTCCCAGTATCGAATGCGGTAACGGTGTCCGACGCGCGATTCGTCACCCACGCCGTCGCTCCGTCGGGCGAGAGCGCCATGCGAACGGGGCTACAGTCGGAGGGTATTTTACTTACGATCGAACTATCCGGCGTTGTCTGCGCTTTGGCGACGTCGATGGTGATGATTGCACCCGCGGGGTACTCGGGCGCGGCAGATGCAGGTGAACCCGCGGCTTTACAAATGTTGGGCCATTTGTAGGCTTTGCGTGCAACCTCGCTGGTCGTAAAAAGATAGCGGTTGTCCCGTGAAAAGTTTAGCGCGACCGGCGCGTTCGCGACGGGAATCGCTCCCACGATTGCGCTGCGCGAAAATCCGGTGCGGCGGGCCTTGGCAAGATCGATAACCGTGATGGTGAGGTTCTGCTCGTCGCTTACGAAGACGTAGTGGTCGTCGCTGGTGACGTTGGTGTAGACCGAACCGGGGTCATTGTCTTCGGGATCGCCTTCCAGGTCTTTGATGGAGCCCACGATCGCCGGCTTTCCCGCAACGGCGGCTGCAGTATCGATGAACGTGACGAAACCTTCGTTCGCAACCACGAGCATCTTACCGTCGTGCGTGAGCGCCATGCCCGTTGGACTGGCTTCGAAGCGAACGAGATGCGAATAGCGATACCGCCCGCCAACGCACTTGAGAACCCCAACGCCCGTCGGACTCGTCGGCGACGAACTCAAAAGTGATACGAATGCGTACGTGCCGTTACGGCTTTGCATGACGGCAAACGGATGAGCCGGTACGCTAACGTCGTAGCGGGCAGCGTTGGAGCGGCAGCCTTGCGCTGCCGGTGCCGAGCGCGCTTGCGTTCCGCATAGCCACGTGCACGTGAAAAGCGCAAGTGCCGTTACAATGTACCGCATAGTGCAGGGCACTTCGATGTACTCGCCGGGATTCTTGTGGGCGCGAACAGGCGGGGCCTAGCCCGGCTCACACAGCGTCCCCGATGCACGTCGAGTATTCCGGCGTGTGCCCCGTGCCCAGCGGCGTCTCCGCGTTCACGAGCCGCCGGAACCGATCAGCGATCGAGTCATTGCCGTTTCGTCGTGTACGACGTGGGACAAATTCGCGACGTTGAGCGTTTCAAGACGCACTTCGAGGAACAAGACCAGGTCATCGTGCAGGTTATTAAAACACTAGCCGTATGTCCGGCTTCACAACATCCTGGGCGCTACGACCGGCATGGACTTTCTGTAGGACGCCGCCTCCGCGCTCGTGAAGCGCCGCGCCCCGGGGAGATCGGCTACTCCACGCGGATCACACCCATCATGCCGTGATCCTCGTGGAAAAGCATGTGACAGTGGAAGACGAACGTGCCGCGCGGCACATCGCGAAAGTCGAGCAGCACCTTCGTGATGCTCGGCTTCACCAAGGGATAGTTCGGGTCGCGCGGATTCGGTAAGAACTTGCCAATCGGCAGAAAAGCGACGTCGACGCTCACCGGCATTCCCGCCGCGCTGCGCTCTTCGACGAACTTCATTTGATGGATGTGGAAGGCGTGAACCTCCGGCGCCGTATTGATGAGGTACCATTCCTCAATGGTTCCGTGTTTGACGACGATGTCGGGATTTGAAGGAGCGGATGCGCTGGGTGAATACGTTGGCCAAAACGGGTGTTCGTGGAAGCGCGGATTCGTCGTGTCGGTTATGAAATATGCCGAATGCGCCGGAATTTTTCCGCGTCTCGGGAGAGCATATTGCGAAAACGTGATGGCGCGGCGGCGAATCAGCTTCGGGTGCGTCCTCGCGAATGCGACAAGACGGCCCGCGGAAGTCCGAGCGATGCTCGCCGGAGACGACGCGATGTCCGGTGCCGGCTGGGCCGAAGCACTCATGCCGTGGATCCGCAGGAGATCGCGGTGCATTTGGAATGCGAACCCGCTGCAATAGTGCTCGCTGGAAAGCACCAGCGTTTTTCCGCGCGGCACGGTAACGAGAATATCCATGCGCGCCGACGGCGCGAGCGGCCAGCGTTTCATCGCCAGATAACGCGAGAGCGGACGTCGTGCATTACCGGATACGGGAACGCCGTCCAACCCGACGACGTGCAGATCAACCGGAGCGCCGGAGGAGTCGTGCAGTTGCAAAAGCTTTGTTGAATCGGAGGTCGCGTTGACGATTCGTACGAGCTGCGCTCGACCGCCCGCAACCTCGAGCGACGCGGGCGCTTGGGCTCCGTCGACGCTCATCAGCGGCTCACCGGCAAGTCCTTGACAGCGCACCGGTTCCACGATCGCTCCTGCACGAATGGGGTTGGTCGTGGGCCACGGCGGAGGGGCGAAGGGGTTGTAGGCAACAGGCGGCGCAAGGCGCAAAGCGCCCTCGTGCGCGGCAGCATCGACGCTTATCGCGCTATCATCTGGTGCGAACGGGTTGTCCGAGCGCAGCGGAAGCGCATACCGCAGAACGATCACGTGCTCCCATCCGCGCGGGATCGGATCGCTATCCGGTTCGACGATCCACGTCCCCGCCAGGCCGCCGATCACTTCGGTCTCGCTCATGCCGTGTACGTGCGGATGGTAGAAATACGTTCCGGGCGGCTGCGTCTTGGGAATCGTAATATCGTACTCGCACGCGTGCATCGGCGTACTGAGCGTCGATAGAAAGACGTCCTCTTCGCCGGCCGGACCCTCGAAGCCGTGCAAATGAATATTGGTATCGACCGGCTTCATGCGCATGTAACGATCGTCGATCACATGATTCAAATAACCGGAATAGTGCAGCACGGGCACGTTCGCCGGCATCGGATTCGGCAAGCACTTCGTTATCGCCGACGAAGCGACGCGCGAACCGGCGCTGGGAGATGAAATATCGTTGACGATGCGCAGCGCAAAATGCTCGCCTCGCCGCACACGAATCGTCGGCGCCCCGGTATGAACGGCGCCGGCGGCCGAATATCTGTAACAGAACCGCATACCGTCTTGGTGCACCGCCAAAATCAACTCGCGCTCACCCGAGGCATCTCGCGGGAGCGTCCATACGTCGATGTCGGGCGGCTCGCGCAGGACGGCCGCGGCGGCAATTGGACCGCAGGCGTGCTGTGCGCCTTGCTGCGCGCGTTGCGAGGATGCGGGTGAGGAGCCCGTACCGCTGATGAATCCAATGCCCAGCGCGAGCAAAGACAATGCAACGCGGCGCAAGAGCCGATGAAGGTTCTCGAACATGCATCCATCATGACGGCGGGAATTAACGGGCGATTAACCGCGCCAGGACCCGCACCGGCCCGCATGCAAGTGGAGATCAGTGATACCGGGCAACGCGGTCGCCGCTCGGAGCTTGATCGAGTCGCTTCGTCAAACGCCTCCGAAGTTGCTTATGCTGATCGCGCCGGCCGGCTTTGGAAAATCGGTCACGGCGGGCGCCGTCGCAGCCGCATTCGGCGATTCGGCACTCATCGAACGTGCCGACGGCGTGGAAGATCTCCACGACCGGCTGCTGCGGATTTTTGCCTCACGCCCGCAAGCGCTGGCAATCGTCTGTGCGCGAAAGCCGCTGAAGGTTCCGTTCGATTTAGTGCTGCCGCACGAAGTGCGGCTTGCCCGCGCCAAGGACCTCTGCCTAGCGCACGACGCGATCTCCGGCATCTTCTCGGCTTTTCCGGCTTCGACGGAGCAAGTGGAGCAGGTCCACGCCCTCACCCTGGGCTGGCCGGCGGCCGTCCTCGCGCTTCATGCGCGCGCTCAGGAGGTGGGCATTCGCGCAGCCATCGAGGCACTCGAGACCATGAGCGATCGCGTTTTCGCGCGATACGTTCACGACGAAGTTCTGCAAGCACTTTCCAATGATGCCCGATCCCTCTCGCTCCTGGCCGCCTTGCAGCCGATCTCGCCGAACGAAGCAGAACTGCTGCTCGGAGATCGCTGCGGCGCGGCTCTTGACGAGGTGGAAGGAAGCTTCCTCATCCGCGAGAGCGACGGCATGTACCGGCTGCATCCGCTACTACAAACCGTCGCTCGAAGACACTTTCAAACGCACGTGCGTGCGGCTGCCGGAGCGCTTGCCGGTGCGTATGACGGTGCGCGGCTTCACCTTCGCGCGGCACAGTGGCACGCACTCGCAGGCGATTCGACCGCCGTCAGCGCGGCATATAGCCGCCTCACGTTCGCGGAAATGGCGGCCGTGTCGACCGGCGAATCGGCGGCGGTTGGGACGCTCGACGATTCGGTGCTGATCGAAAACCTGGCGGTCTTCAACGTCGCGGCGCTCGAACAGCTCTACACACGCGATGTCGAACGCTGGCTCGCGATGGCGGAGGAAGCACTGAAACGCGCGCCGGCGCAGACACCGCCTGAGCTGCGCATGATCGCGCTTGGAATGCTCGTCACGCGGTACGCCTATTTCGGCCGCTACGATGACGCGGGGCGCATTCTCAAAGAACAGACGGCGCTCGCCGGCGATCTGCCGGAGTGCCAACCGCTGCTCGTCCTCTTCGATGCATTCGTGAAATCGATGCACGATGAAATGATCGATCTCGCCGCGTTGCGTCAGCGGTTAGGCGCGTTACTCCTCAGCCCGCACCTGCGAGGCCTGTATGCCGCGCTCGCCGGTTATCTACATTGCGTTCAGGGAGATTGGACCGCGGGGCGTAGCGAGTTGGAAGCATTGATCGAACAAACGGCGGCCTCCCATCAGGAAATGAATATAACGGAAGCGCTGATGGGGTCCGCGTTTCTCGCTTGGGCGTACGGCGACGACGCGCATCTGCGCAACTGGCTGGACCGGCTTGCCAAAGCTCGACCCCAAGCCGGCTCGTCGTTTTTTCTCGGTTGCGTGCAGGGCGATGAATCTATCGATGAAAGCTGCGAAACGCCCACCGTGCGGGCAGCGGCCTATCTTATCGCATCATCACTGGCGAGCGATGCGGGCCGCGCACGGCGGCTCGCAAGGCGCGCGTTAACCGAATCTCGCCGGGCCGGGCGGCGTTTTTATTGCATCCTCGCGCATTGCGCACTCATTCTGCTCGACAGCGGGGACGCCGGCGAGCACCTTGCCGCAGCACGGGCGCTCGCGAACGAAATTCCCTCCGAGGAGCTCCGGCGCGCGGTTGATGCCGTTGCAAACAGATCGGAAGACGCGGGCATGTTGAACGCATTCCGCACGCGTTTCCTCCGCGAGCGAAGCGGGAATGGAGCGCTCGGCATCAACGTCTTGACCGGCACGATCGAATGGGAAGGCAAGGCGCTCGGCCTCAAAGAACGGGCGCGCCGGATTCTCTTCGCCCTGGCGTTGGCAGGATCGCCGCTGAGGGGCGATCACCTGGCGAGCCTCGTATGGCCGGATCGCGATCCCGGGCACATGCAGAACGCGCTGCGAGTGCATATCGCCAACATCCGCAAGGCATCGGACCCCGGCGTGATCCTCCACCGGAATGGGCGTTACGCAATCACGAATTCGCGGGTTATCGATCTCGACGCCGCCGAAACCACGCTCAGGCAAGGGCGGCACGTGACGCCGCTAGCGGAAACGCTCCGGCGAGCGCTCGAGAATTTGGTAAGCCGGGCTGCTCATCGAGATCGCGCGCTCACGGAATACGAGTGGTTCGCCCCTGCTGAACGCCGCGCCGACGCGGTGTTGAGAGCGGCAGTCGTAGCGCTTGCCGAAGATGCACTACAGCGACGCGATACGGAAGCGGCGATTCGCTATGCGAATCACTTGCGAGAGCAAGATCCGTGCGATGAACGGGCGCGCTCGATTACCATTCGCGCACACATCGCTACGGGAAACAAAAGCGAAGCGGTGCGAGAGTACCGCGATTATCGCCGCGCGGTGCGGAATGAGCTCGGCATCGAGATATTCCCGGAAGCAGAGATCGACGAGACGCTTCGCGCGTTCGTGAGCCCCATCGAGCGTTAACTTACGATTCTACTGCCCAGAAAGGGACTCGAACCCCCACGGCCTTGCGGCCACTGGTACCTGAAACCAGCGCGTCTACCAATTCCGCCATCTGGGCGCGAAACCGACCGACCCCGATTCGCGAAGCGGCCTGCGAGCCCTTTCCGTGAAACCTCGTTCCGGCGCAAAGGGTTGTCGGTCCCACCATGTCCGCTCGCGTACGTTTTATCTCCGGCGAAGAGCCGCTGGCGCCGCTCGACGCCTACTCCCAAGCCGTCGTTCATGCCGCCGAAACAGCCAGCCCCTCCGTCGTTGCTATCGAAGTGCAAAACGGCCGGCGCCGAGCCAACGGCTCCGGCTTCGTCTTCACGCCGGACGGCTACATCCTCACGAATTGCCACGTCGTCCACGACGGCGAACAGATCTCGGTTTCGCTGCTGGACGGGCGCGAGTTGCCCGCGCGATTGGTCGGCCAGGACGAACACACCGACCTTGCGATTCTGCGCATCGATGCCGCGAATCTCGTTCCGGCGCGTCTTGGCGACTCCTCGGCGCTGCGCCCCGGCCAACTCGTCGTCGCCGTCGGCAACCCTTACGGCCTACAATACACAGTCACGGCGGGAGTGGTAAGCGCGCTAGGCCGTTCATTGCGCGCACAGTCGGGACGGCTCATCGATAACGTCATCCAAACGGATGCCGCGCTCAATCCGGGAAATTCGGGCGGTCCGCTGGTAACGGCGGACGGCGCGGTCGTCGGTGTCAATACCGCCGTCTTTCCGGGGCAAGGGATTTGTTTCGCCATCGCCGTCAACACCGCAAAACTCATCGCAGGCATGCTGCTGCGCGACGGCCGTATTCGGCGCGGCTACCTCGGCATCGCGGGACAGGATTTGCGTGACGGCACCGGCTTGCTGATACTTTCGGTGGAGCCCGGAAGTCCCGCGGAAGTGGCCGGATTGTCCGAAGGCGACGTACTGGTCGCGTTCGAAGACGAGCGAGTCGGCGGCATCGACGATCTGCATCGCAAACTCACGCTGTTGGATCTTCGGCGCAGCTACAAACTGAGCGTCGTTCGAAAAGGCGAACGTATCACCACGCTGATCCTCCCAATCGACGCTTCGGAGACGCCTTGATCAAACGCCTCGCCCCGATTCTCGGCATCACGTTCATCGACATCCTCGGGTTCAGTCTGCTGATTCCGCTGCTGCCGTATTACGTGACGCACTTCGGCGCATCGGCGATCACCGTAGGCGTGCTGTTCGCGCTCTTTTCGTTTTGCCAACTGATCAGCGGACCGATTTGGGGCAACATGTCCGATCGCATCGGACGCAAAGGTGTGCTCATCATCAGTCAGATCGGCGCCACGATCGGCTGGGCGATGCTCGGCTGGGCGCCGTCGCTTCTCTGGGTGTTTATCGCGCGTATAATCGAAGGATGCTCCGGGGGCAACATCGGCGTAACGCAAGCGTACGTCGCGGACTTGGTCGAACCCAAGCAGCGCGCCCGTGCGTTTGCGTACATCGGCGCGACGTTCGCGGCCGGCATGGCGTTCGGGCCGGCAATCGGCGCGGCGCTCGCGAGCTACGGATTTTCGATCCCGCTGTACACGGCAGCCGGTTTGCAGTTCATCACGCTGATCGTCACGATCATCGTGCTGCCCGAATCGCGCACGAAGGTCGAAGAAGCGGTTGCGGGACCCGCTGAAATCTTGCGCACGTTCAAAAACCCGGTGCTCTCGCCGAAACTTTGGCAAAAGCTCGCGCTGGCACTGGCGCTGTACGGCTGGTTCGGCGTGATGGCGCTGTACTTCGCGCGCCAACTGCACTTCGGTCTGCGCGAAACGTACGAGTTCATGATTTACTTCTCGGTGCTCAACGCCGTGGTCAACGCGTTTATTTTGGGACGCGTTTCGGACCGCATCGGCAACCGCGCGATGTCGACGCTCGGCATCGGCGCGCTGGTGTGCGCGTTCGCTTTCGTTCCATTCGTTGGCACCGTGTGGCAAATGGCGGTGGTGACGGCGTTTTTCAGCGTGGGCATGGCGCTTGGCAACACCGGGCTCACCGCGCTCATTAGCGCCGCGGCCGATGATAACGTGCAAGGCACGGTGCTGAGCGTTACGTCGTCGCTCGACTCGTTTTCCGGAATCGTCTCGCCGCCTATTTCCACCGGATTGCTCGGCGCGTTCGGTTCACCGTGGTCGGCGGCGTCCTCGCTGCTGTTTGCCGTCGCCGCGTTCGTGTTAGGTGTGCGCCTTCAGGGCGACACCGCGGCGGCGATACCGCAGCACGAGAGCGTCAGCTAAGCGCTCTTCTTTTTGCGCTTGCCGCCGCTCGAAGGCGAAGCGCGATGCGCTGCACGTTTGGGAGCGGCTTCCGCGCGGCCCGCGCGCTGCTTCTTGCTTTCTTCCAAACTCTGCTGCAGCACGTCCATGAGATTGACGACCTTTGCGCGCGCAGGCGCTTTTTTCGGACTCGGCAGTTCTTTGCCGGCGGCGCGCGCCTCGATCATCGCGAGCAATTCGTCGTGATAGCGGTTGGTGAATTTCTCCGGCTCGAACTCGTCGACGCTCATCGAGTCGATCAGCATCTTGGCCATCTTCATCTCGGGCTCGGGCAGTTTGATCTCCGAAGGAAAATCGAGATCGGATTGCTCGACCAGTTCGTCGGCCCAGTGCATCAGTTCGAGCACGAGCGCATGACCGTCGGGCTTGACCGCCGCGATCGTTTCCTTGGTGCGAATCACGACGCGCGCGATCGCGACTTTGTTCGCACGCGCGAGCGCTTCACGCAGCAGCGCATACGCGTGGCGGCCCTGTTTGGTGGGTTCCAGGTAATACGGTTTGTCGAAGAACATGGGGTTGATCTTGTCGAGCTCGACGAATTCGAGGATGTCGACGCTCTGCGTCGCCTCGGGATTGACTTTCTTGAAGTCCTCGTCGGTCAGCACGACGTACTCGCCCTTTTCGTACTCGTAGCCTTTGACGATCTCGTCCCACGGAACGGGCTTACCGTCGACCGAGCAGACGCGCTCGTACTTGATGCGTCCCTCATCCTTGGCGTGCAGCATGTTGAACGAAAGCTCGTTGGCGCGCACCGCCGTGAAGAGTTTTACGGGAATCGTGACCAGCCCGAAGTTAATCGACCCCGACCATATCGCGTGAGCCATACCTGCCAATTATACCCTATGGGCAAAAGCGCTATGGGTCCCAGGCGCGCTGCGCCTTTTTCAAGGCGGGCTCCAAACGGGCGGGTTTCCAGAGCCGCCCGCCCCACAGATCGCCGACCTCTTTCAAACGCACGTGCGCGTTGCGAATCGTCCACTGGCCGATAAACGCCTCCGGTGAACCGCGCTTTTTGACCAGCGCCTCGACCTCGGGCCATGCCAGCGGCATGGAAACCGGCGCGCCGTCCCGCGCGCGCGCAACGTACGGCGGAACGACGGTCTTGCCGCGCGCGACTTGGCCCCAATCCAAATACACGGCCGTTTTGGGACGCTTGCGAATGCTGCGCTCAACCGTCGTCAGCTCGGGCAGCGCGGCAGCCACGTGCTCCACGGCAATCTCCGCAAAACGGCGCGCGGTATCGAAGTCGTACTGGTTTTTGAGGGGCACGACCAGATGCAGTCCCGATCCGCCGGAGGTTTTTACCAGCGAGGGCAGACCTACGCCGGCAAGCAGATCGCGAAACGCCAGCGCGACGCGCGCGAGGTTTCCGAGCGTCGTGTTCTCGCATGTGTCCAAGTCGAACAACACGTAATCGGGTGACTCGGGCGTCGGCACGTGCGAATACCACACGTGCAGCACGATGGAGGCCAGGTTCGCACACCACGCGAGCGTGGCTTCATCGTTGCAAAGCAAATACGCCACTTTGCGCGATTGCTGATCGGCCGAGAGTGAAACGGTCGGAATCCAGTCCGGCGTAAAGCGCGGCGCCTGCTTTTCGAAAAACGATTGATCGTCGATGCCGTCGGGCCAGCGCTGCAGTGTGAGCGGGCGATCTTTCAAATGCGGAATCAGCCATTCCGATACGCTGCGATAGTAGGCGATCAGATCGCCCTTGGTGTAGCCGTCGCGCGGCCACAGCACTTTGTCCAGATTCGAGAACGTGAGCGCGCGTCCATCGACGCGCACCTCAGTTTTCTTGGACGCCATTACGCGAGGTCGTCCGTGTCGAGCGCGCGCTCGCGCACACACTCTTTCGGGTTTTTATCCAAACGCAAGCCAAGAAATGCAGGCTGTCGCAGATACCCGTCGCGCGTCCATTCGGTGAAGCGGATCTGCGCGACCATTTTGGGATCGACCCAGTGCGGCTTGGTGTTGGAGTCCACCCGAGTGGAGAAGGGCGAGGTCTTGCGCTCAATGCCTTTCAGCTCGGCGGTGAGACTTTTCAGCAGTTTCGTATTGAAGCCCGTTCCGACGTGGCCCACGTATTCCAAGTCCTTGCCGTTATAGAGGCCCAAAAGCAACGCGCCGAATCCCGTGCGGCTTCCGCGTGGTTCGGTATATCCGCCGATTACGCACTCTTGCATGAGCTGCGCCTTGATCTTCACCCAGTCGCGCGTACGGCGCTCGACGTACGCGCAATCGCGGCGTTTGCCGATTATGCCTTCCAATTGCTGCTTTTGCGCCTGTGCGAACAGCGCACAGCCCTTGCCGACGACGTGCTTGGAATACAGGACGAGATCGTCGTCGGCGATAGCACGCTCGAGCAGCGTCTTACGCTCCTCCAGCGGCGTTTTGCGCAAGTCTTTGCCGTCGGCGTACAGCAGGTCGAAGGCCGCAAACGTCAGCGGATTGGCGGAGCGCGCGCCGTTGGACCGGCGGCTGTTCAGCGATTCTTGCAGCCGTTGAAAGGACGAACGCCCGCGCGAATCCAGACTGACGATTTCGCCGTCGACGACGATCGGCAGCGTCGTCCAAGCATTCGCGAGGCGCGCGAGTTCGGGAAATTTCTTGAGCAAGTCCAAGCCGTTGCGAGACACCAGCTCGATGCTGCCGTCTTCCCGCACCGTGCAGATCGCACGGTAGCCGTCCCACTTGATCTCGAACAGCCACTGCGGATCGTCGAACGGCTCGTCGACGAGCGTGGCCAGCATCGGCGTCGTGATTTTTGGTATCGGAGCCCGTCTAGCGCGGGCGGACGCTTTTTTTGCGGCTCGCTTTTCTCCGGACGACGATTTCTTGTTCGAGATCCAGTGCGGCGCTTTGGGATCTTCCGCATATGACTCGACGGTTCGTCCGGTTTTGACGGATTTGTTGTCCTTGCCGATGTCGTATTTCGGATCGACGTACTCGTCGTGATCCTTGATGAGCAACCAAGGATCGCCGTCGCTGTCCCGGCCGCGGATACGCACGAGCGTGAATTCGCCGTGCATCTTCTTGCCGTACATGACGAACTTGATCTTGCCTTTGCCGATCTCTTTGGCGGGATCGTCGCCTTCACTCAGTTCGTACGTGCCTTCATCCCAAACGATCACCTCGCCCGCGCCGTAGTTGCCCTTCGGAATGATGCCTTCGAACGTGCGGTAATCCATGGGATGATCCTCGACGTGCATGGCGAGGCGCCGGTCTTTCGGATCGAACGAAGGGCCTTTGGGAACTGCCCACGATTTGAGAACACCATCGGCTTCGAGGCGGAAGTCGTAATGCAACCGGCTTGCGTGATGTTTTTGAATGACGAAGCGAAGCCGTCCACCGCTTTTCTTGCGTGCGCCGCGAGGTTCGGGCGTGTCGGCGAAGTCGCGCTTCTTGTGGTAACGCGCAAGCGAACCAGCCTCTTTGACGGACCGGCTCGCTGCGCTTTTCCGTGCTCCCGGCATGGTGCCGATTACTGCGTCAGACTAGAGGCGTGCCCCTCGTCCGGTTAGCAGATTGATGATGAGCAGGATGACGGCGACCACGATGATGATGTGGATGATGCCGCCGATGTGAAAGGCCAGCCATCCGATCAGCCAGAGGATGAACAGGATGACGATAATCGTCCAAAGCAGGCCTGCCACAGGTTAACCTCCAGGGTTGACGTGCGTGGTCGTCGTCGAATTCGACGACGAACCGCTCGTCGTGCCGGTAGTGGAACTGCTTACCGTCCACGGATGCCAGACGAAGACGGCGATGAGGATCGCGATGAGCACGACGATCACGATGCCGAGCGCTGCCGCGCCGCCACCATGTTCGCCGTCGTCGTGCACTACAACCGGGCCATCAGCCATACTGGTTCTTGCTCCTTTCGAATTGCAGTGCCCACTTTTACCCACGCCTGGCAAGCACACACGCCTGCTGCGCGGAAAGCAGGCGATCATGTGGAACGGCATCGGCCTGGCGCTTTGTTGCATACAGATAGCATTCTCGCTGCGCAGAGCCCGCGGCGGTACCGCGAACTATTACGAGCGTGACGTCTATGCGATGACGCGCCGCACGCATACGTCCTATGCGCTTGCCAGCGTCTTGTTCGCCGCACTGTTCGTACTCGGCTACTTCACGAACGCCGTACCAACCATTCCGCTGCTGGCCGCATACGCGCTCGTGTTTATTTTTTATTTCTCGTCGTTTGCGCGCGGGTTCAGCGATGAAGAGTAGCCAAGGCTGTACGATGATGCATTTTTCGCCGCGCCCGAACCGCGCGCATGAAATCGGCTGGCTCGAGTGGGGAACCGGCGCCTTCGAACGCGCACGCAGCGAAGACAAGCCCATTTTGCTCGCGATCTCCGCCGTGTGGTGCCACTGGTGTCACGTCATGGACGAAACCTCGTATTCGGACGACGGCGTGATTGCGGCAATCGCGGCGAACTACGTGCCGGTACGCGTCGACAACGACCGGCGCCCCGACATAAACGCGCGCTACAACCAAGGCGGCTGGCCGACGACCGCGTTTCTCACGCCTGACGGTGCGCTGCTCGCGGGCGCGACGTATTTGCCGCCGGACCAACTGCGCCAAGCGCTCGAAGAGATCGCGAATTTTTATCGGACGAACCGCGCGCAGATAGAGCAGCGTGCGGCGGAAATTCGCAGCACGCCGCGCACGTACACGCCGGCCGCCGCGCAGGAACTGCGCGAAGAGATCATCCGCGAGGTGATCGCGTACGCCGAGCGTGCGTACGACGAGGAATACGCCGGGTTCGGCGACGCGCCGAAATTCCCGATGATCGACGTGCTGGAGTTTCTGCTTCAGGAGCACGGCGTCACCGGCGATCGGCGCGCGTACGACATGGTCGCCAAGTCGCTGCTCGCCATGTCGTCGGGCGGCATGTACGATCACACCGAGGGTGGGTTCTTCCGCTATTCCACGACACGCGATTGGAGCGTGCCGCATTTCGAGAAGATGACCGAGGACCACGCGGGCCTCGTCAGATTGCTCGCGACGCTCGCACGAACGACGCGCAACGATCGCTTCCGCCAAACGCTGATCTCGACGCTGGGCTACGTACGTCGCGTGCTGCTCGATCCACGCACGCACTTTTTTGCCGGCAGTCAAGACGCAGACGAAACGTATTATGCGCTGCCGCTCGACGAGCGGGCGGCGATGCAGGCGCCGTACGTCGATCGCACCAGCTATTCCAATTGGACCGCGGCGATCGGCGCTGCGCTCGTCATGGCAGGCGATGCACTAGAAGACGATCGCGTCATCGCGGAAGGAGAAGCCGCGCTCGATGCGCTGCACGAGCGCATGCTCGACGGCGACGGTCTGCTCTATCACTTCATCGAATCCGCACCGGACGCGCGCCCGCAGGTGCGCGGACTGCTGACCGATCAGGCGGCGTATCTGCGCGCGCTGCTCGACGCGCACGAATACGGCGGCGCCCCGCGCTTTCTCGAGCGCGCACGCGAACTGATCGCGCCGCTTCGGGCGCATTTCTCCGCGTCCGACGGCGGCTTTTACGATCATGCCGCACTCGAAACGACGCTTGGCAATTTGCCGATGCGCGAACGCCCGCTGCCCGACAACGCCATGCTCGCGGATTGTTTCCTGCGCTTGCACGCGATCGAGGCAAACGACGAATACCGAAGGATCTCCCAAGACGCCCTGCGCGTGTACGCGCAAACCTATGCGCGTGCGGGTTTGTTTGCCGCTCCGTTCGCTCGCGCACTGCGGCGCTATCTTTCACCCGCACGACACGTCAACATCGTCGGCGCGCCGGAAGAGACGGCGGTACTGCGCGAAGCCGCGCACGCGCTGCCGGATCCGCTGCTCGTCGTACGCACCATCGAACAGCATGACGGCCAGGCCGCCGCGTACCTGTGCCGCGGCACGGTGTGCGCCGCGCCCGCGCACAGCACGGCGGAATTACGCGAGGCGTTCGAGTCGCTTACCGCTACTGCGGGGTGATATCGGGCAGGTCGGTGCCGCTCATCGCCTTGAGGAAGTGCGCGCCGGCTGCCGTGGGATTTGCGGCATCGCTATTGGTGAGGATGGCGATCGCCATGCGTTTCGAGGGCAGCATGCCCAAGTACGACGTATAACCGCCGGCTTCGCCGTTCTTCCAAACGAGCTGCGGATCGTCGGGTGCTTTGGGCGGCGGGAGTTGCCACGCCAAGCCCATCGCATGTTTGGGCTCGTCCTTCCAGTGCACTTGCTGCGCGAAGAGTAGCGCCTTTTGCAAACGGTCCGGAACGCCGTCGAGCACGCCGAGGTTCGCTCTGAGGAAGAGCAGCAGATCGCGCACGTTTGACTTGAGGTCCGCGGGCGGCGTGCTTATGACTTTGCCGTTCGCATCGTGCCCTTGTACGTCGGGTGTGATATTCGCAGCGGTCTTCGTCAAGCCGAGCGGCGTCGTCAAGACGTTGGCGAGCAAATCGGGATATACCGGCGTGACGCCGCGATTGGAGTCGGCGACTGCAAAGCCGAGCGTGATGAATCCCCAATCGGAATAGTTCCAGCACGTGCCGGGCTTATGATCCAAACACGGATTCGGTGAACCGATCGTGGCGAGTTTGTTGTCCCAGTCTATCCACCATTGGATTTGATCGGCGGGCGGCGGCTGGCCGGCGAAGAGCGTGTCATGTGCTTCGATCGGAATGAAGTCGGGAAACGACGACGTGTGCGTGGCGAGATCCCGAAGCGTGATCGTTTTGATGACGGTCCCTTCGCTCTCGACCCTAGGCGGCAACGAGTGCGCCGCCAAGTCGTCAAGCGTTCGCGTCGCGCCCGGGCCGGTGCACTGATGGGCCAGCAGACTGGCCGTAAAGACCTTGGTATTCGAGCCGATGCAGAAGACCGTATCTTGATCGTATTGCACGGAGGGCACGCCGCGCACGTAACTGCGCGTGAGCTGCGTGCCGTCGACATAGGCGCCGACGGAAACGGCATCCGCGCTGGCCAAATAGGTTTTCGCGATCGCATCGAGCGTTCGCGCGATGCGATCGCCCGTGGTCAGCGGAGTCGATGGAACGAAGCCGTGGGCGCACGCCTGCAAGAGGCTCGCCGTTGAACCGGCCAGGAGAACGGAACCGGAAATGCGCAGCATCTCGCGGCGCGAGGAACTCTGCATATGGGGAAGCTCTCCATGACTGCACGAGTTCCTGCCTTCGCGGGCGGCCTAGTTTCCGCTACGCAAATACGCGTTCCAGAACCACACGCCGTACAAACTCGCGGCGCACGAATAAAGCATGAGCGCCTTTGCCCACAGCGCCAAGCGTTCCCGCGCCGCAAGGAACATCAGCGCGACCAGAAACGGAATGAAATCGAGCGCGTGGCGCATGCCGTACTGTGCAAAACCGTTGACGTAATAGACGAAATTCGGCAGCGCGGTCAACACGGCCGCCGCCCAGAACGCCGCAATCAGACCGCGCGGTTTTCTTGCCCAAAGCGCGTAGATGAGCGCCGGACTGGTCCACGTGAGCGCAATGCCCGAATATGAAGGCCGGATCCACGGGAAGGTGCTCGCGAAATCGGGACGCTGCAGGAAGAACGACCACAACTGATACGGCAGATACCGCAGCCGGAATGGCGATCCGGTCGGCATGCCGGCCTGATCCTGGTGATACCACGTCGTGTAGCCGATGTCGGCCACGGTGCCCCAGCGCGCGAGATTGTACCACACCCACAATGCCGCGGCCGCGACGATGACGCCCGCGAATCCCAGCAGCGACCGCGGCGATCGGAGCTGCGGCCAGAGCATCACCGCATACACCGGCAATGCAAGGACCATACTGAATCGAGATTCAGCCGCGCACACCGCCCACAGCGCCACCAACCATGCGCGTTTTTTCCCGCAGATTTCCACGAGCGCGAGCATCGTGAAGCACACCGCACTCACGTGCGCGATAAACCACACGTCGCCCAGCATCGCGCACCACGCAAGGTCCGTACCCGCCAGTAAAAACGCGCAAATCCAGACGTTCGTGTCGTCGGAAACGCCAAGCCGCTCGCCGAGCTCCCACGCCGCGCCGATTGCGATACCGGCGAGAACTACCGATAGCAGCGTTTGATTCGCCGCGGTTCCGGCGGCCGCGACGTACGGCATGAGCAGCACTGCCGGCAACGGTGCCTCGATGACGTAGTGCTGGCCGTTGTATCCGAGCGCGTCGATGTAGGCGCCGGGCCACGTTATCCAGGCATGACCGTGTAAAAACGCATCGGCCAGCAGCACGTAGTTGTTGTACGGAGTGGAGCGGAAGTGCGAGAGCAGCAGCGTCGCGATGAAGGCGGCAATGCCCGCGTATAGCGATTTTTTCAGCAACGTGCGGGCTCCATATGCACCTCGTACACGGGGTAGTCTTTCGATATGCGGCACAGCAGCAGACGATTCGAACGCACGACGGGGCGTCCTACGTAGTAGACGGGGCGTTCCGAGAGCCAGCGCGGCAAATAGCGCATGTCCTGAAAGGGCCATGCGATATCGATGATCCGGCCGGGAAGGTCCCCGTTCACGTATTGCGCGTGGGCAAGCGCCGTGCCGCGCGTCCAATCCGCGATCACGATTGCGTCGTTCGGCGTGGCCCGCCGGACTTCCGCAATGAGCTCCTCCGCGCCGCTGCCGGCGTAGAGACGTGCGTCCCCGTAATTCGTCACCAGCAGAAAGACGGCAGCGCCGGCGACGGGCACGCGCAGCAAATTGCGATACTGCTGCGGCAGCGCCGCGATACCCAAACCGACGGTCGCACCCACGGCGATCATCGGAATGAAGAAATACCGCTGAATCTCGACGACGGGCGGATACGCCAGCGCGAATGCCGCGGGGAAGACGACGGCGAACAGCAGCGAGAACGCCACGCTCGCTCTGCGGCGGAACAGAATCCCGAAGCAGATGCACGCCGCGGCTGCGCCTACCGGCGTGAATTCGCGATACATCGCTGCAAAAAACACGCCGATGTTCGTACCGTACGACGGCAAATCGGCGACGTGCAGCACGCTCGCGGCCGCGTGAAAGTCGGCGCCGGAAACCAGGCGCACGAAACCGTTCCACGTGTGCGGATTATCCGTATTCCAGATTGCCGCGCCCAGCGGCTTGCCCAGCGCCGCGCGCGGATCCAATCCGTGCGCAACGACGAGAGCACTGCGCACGGGCAGATACGCGTACAGCAGCAACGGCGCCAGCATCAGCGCGAGCACGACGCCGGCGCCGCGCCGATCGAACAGGTTGCGCCGTGCCGCGCCGAGCACGAGGAGCGACGGAAAGACGAAGATGGCGATCGGGTGCGTTGCTAGGCCAAAGCCAAACGCGAGTGCCGCACCGAAAAACCAGCGCCGATCGGCATCGTAGTACCCGCGCAGCGCGAATAGCAGCGCCAGTGCGGCGCAGAGTGCGCCCATCGCGTGGATCTCGGCGCGGTCGCCGTAGATCCAAAAATACCAGCCGAATGCGAGCAGTGATGCGGCGCACGCCGCGCTGAGCCGATCTCCGGTGATGCGCGTAACGATCGCGTAGACGACGAAAATGCTTCCCAGCGTAAAGAGCGCGCACAACAACGCGGTGCGCCAGGCAACGGTGCCGAGAGCGAATACGTGCGCGAAGAGCCCTGCCGCCAGTACGTACGCGGGAAATCCGGTGGAATGCGGGATGCCGAAGATCCACGGCACCGTTTGCATTTCACCCGTATCCCAGTACGAGATGCGCCCTTGCAGCGTCGAGACGTAAACGAGAAACGGAACGAAAAACCACAGCAGCGCGAGGCTGCGCGGCACGCGCTTCAAAATTCCGGCACTACCGGTGTGGGCAGCGGACGCGGCGAGTGGAACGTCGATTTCGGCAGGCTGCGCGGAAACTGATACGCGGCGAACGTGATGCGCTCGCTCGCGGGTTTACCGGCGATCTTGGCGTGGATGGAGACCGAAGTGGGAACCCAGTACTTGCCCGATCTGCCGAATGCCACGGTACCGGTGCCGCTGATGTTTCCGGCTGACGTCTTGAAACGGATCTCCGAAGGCAAGAACGTCTTGCCGTCGATCGTCATGCCGGTCACTTGAAACGATCCTGTTGCGCCGAGTGGAACGGCTTTATACTGATAGGCGTACGCCGCACCGCTTTTCGTGCTGCGCATGAAGAGAAATGCGTACTCCGTCATGCGCGGCGCGAGCGTATCGAGCGCGTACCTGTTGCGATAGCGGGCGATGCGCGTGATCTTGATCTTCAGCGATTGACCGTCGACCTGGAGCGTTTCGTCGCGCACGAGATCGCCGCTGCGGTAGATGCGGTGGGTCTGCTCGATCGTTTGCGGCCCTGCTTGCGAAACCGAGTACGTGAAGACCATCGTCTTGGGCGCCTCGGTCGTCAGCAGCCGCGATGCGTAGCGCTCGAGAACCATCTGCGAATCGAGCGGCACATGAGAAAGTGCCGCCGCCGCGATGAGTGCATGCAGCACTAGCCGAGCACGGCCTCGCGAATCGCGCGCACGGCGTCATCCGCACCGCCGGCATTCTTGCCGCCGCCTTGCGCCTGCGCCGGCTGACCGCCGCCCCGGCCGCCGACCATCGGCGCCGCCAATTTGACGAGATTGCCCGCGTGCACGCCGGCTTTGACCATGTCGTCGCTCGCGCTCACGAGCAGACTCACGGTGCCGTCGTCGATGCCGGCAAGCGCGATCACGCCGCTGCGAAGCCGCTGCCGAATGGCGCTGCTCAAGTGGCGCAGCGCTTCCGCGTTCGCCTCGTGCACGACGGCGCCGACAAACGTTTTCTCACCGGTGCGCTCCGCTCGCTCGACGTAGGTTTGCGCGTCGGCGGCAGCCAGACGCGCGTTGAGTTCACCGACCGCATTTTGCAAGTCTTTGATCTCGCGCTGCATCTTGGTGATGCGATCGCCCAGTTCGTCCGGCGTGGTCGCAAGCGTGGAGGCGAGGTCGCCGATCAACTCTTGCTGCCGCTGCGTATACTCCTCGGCGGCACGCGACACGCACGACTCGATGCGCCGGATGCCGCTGCCCACCGAAAATTCGTTCAAGATGACGAACATGCCGAGTTCGCCGGTCGAATGCGCGTGCGTTCCGCCGCAAAACTCGACCGACGGGCCCGCTTTGACGACGCGCACGCGATCGCCGTACTTCTCGCCGAACATCATGATCGCGCCGCTCGCACGCGCTTCCTCGATGGCGAGCACGCGCGTTTCCAGCGGCACATCGTCGCGGATCATCTCGTTCACTCGCCGCGCCACGTCGCGCTTCTGCTCCGGGCTGAGCGCTCCGCCGGGCGAACGGAAATCGAAGCGCATGCGATCGATCCCCACCCACGATCCGGCTTGCGTCACCTCGTCGCCGAGCACGTCTTTGAGCGCTCGCTGCAGCAAATGCGCGGAGGTGTGGTGCCGACGGATCTCGCGCCGCCAATCCGCGGAAACGTGCGTGCGCACGGTATCACCGGTGCGCAGCGTGCCGCCGGCGAGTTTTCCGTGATGAACGACCGCCTCGCCTTGATACTGCGTATCGCTTACGTCAAAGCGAGCATCGCCAAGCGACAGCGCGCCGCGATCGCCGATTTGGCCGCCCTTCTCCGCATAGAACGACGTGCGATCGAGGATGATCTGCGCGTCATCGCCCGCCTGCACCTCGGCAACGATCTCGCCGTCCTTGAGGATCGCGACGATCGTTCCGTCGGCTTGCAAACCTTCGTAGCCGAGAAATTCCGTCTTCACCGCGGGCAGTTCGGCGAGCGTCACGACGGCGCGCTTGGACGCCGCATCGCGGCGCGCGCGCTCGCGCTGCTCGTTCATCGCGCGATCGAAACCGGCATGGTCGATGTTCACGCCGCGTTCGGCTGCGATCTCGCGCGTGAGTTCGACGGGGAAACCATACGTGTCGTGCAGCGTGAAGACGTCCTCGCCGGAAAGTGTGCCGCCGCTTCCGGTGCGATCCAGCAAATCGTCGAGCATCGTCGTGCCGCGCTCCAGCGTGCGATCGAAGGTTTGCTCTTCCGCGCGCAGCGCGTTTTGAATGCGTGAGAGATTCGCGCGCAATTCCGGATAGCCCGACTCGAGCGAGGTAACGACAGCCGGAACCAGTTCGGTCAAAAACCCGTTCGGGTAACCGAGCAGTTTGCCGTTGCGAATTGCACGCCGAATCAAGAAGCGCAGCACGTAGCCGCGATCGGTGTTGCTCGGGTATACGCCGTCGTTGATGAGAAACGTGACCGCGCGCGCATGATCGGCAATGATGTTGCGCCGCTCGATCTGCGCTTTCGGGGAGAGCGACGTCTGGCCGATGTTCGGCTGCGCGTCGATCACGTCGGTAAAGAGATCCGTCTCGTACATCGAGACTTTGCCGTTGACCACCGCAAGCATGCGCTCCAAACCGGCACCGGTGTCGATCTGCTTGCGCGGCAGCTCTTCGAGTTTGCCGGCGGCGTCGCGATTGTACTGCTGAAACACGACGTTCCAAATCTCGACCCAGCGATTGCCTTTGTTCGGACCGTCGTCGTCGGGGCCGAGCGCATTTTCCGCACCGCTATCATAAAAGATTTCAGTGCAGGGTCCGCACGGCCCGGTGGGGCCCATCGTCCAAAAATTATCTTCGTCGAAACGCGTGATGCGCTCGGCGGGCAGACCGATCTCCTCACGCCAAATCTTCTCCGCCTCATCGTCGCTCGTGTGAACCGTCACGGCGAGTTTTGCCGCGTCGATGCCCAGCGTCTTGGTGACGAATTCCCACGCATAGCCAATCGCTTCGCGTTTGTAATAACCGCCGAAACTGAAGTTGCCGAGCATCTCCAGAAACGTGCCGTGACGGCCCGTGCGGCCGACGTTTTCGATGTCGCTCTTTGCCCCGGCGACGCGCAGGCAGCGCTGCACCGTCACCACGTTGGTCGACGGCGGCGGCTCGTCGCCCAAGAACGCCGGAACGAACTGCTCCATGCCCGCAATGGTGAACAGCGTCGTGGACATCGCATCCGGGATCAGGCTCGCGGATGGAACGTGCTTGTGGCTGCGGGACGTAAAAAACTCGACGAATGCCGAGCGGAGTTCTTGGCTTCTCATCATGGGATGGCGCAGTATTTGGCGCGGCGCCGCCGGATGCCCGCTTGCCGCGGCGAAAGGGGCCGCATGATGAACGTACTGTCCAGCGCCATTGCGGGCGGCGGCCCGCTCGCCGTCATCGCGTCCATGATCACGCCGGCGTTTCTCATCGTTTCGACGGCCAACCTCATCGGCTCGACCCTCTCGCGCCTAGCGCGGACGGTCGACCGAGCCCGCACCGTCATGGCGGACATCGACGCCGCGCGTAAGGACGGCAACACGCGGGTCGAGCAGGCCGACCGCGCAGCGCTGCGGCTCTACGGCATACGCGGTGCTCTCGTGCAGTACGCGCTCGGTTCGTACTATGTGGCCATTGGATTTTTCGTCGCCACAAGCTTGGCAATTGCGCTCACGCACGTGCTCGGACATCCGAATTCATGGCTGCCGGCTTGGCTCACCGTTGCGGGCGCCGTGCTGCTTTTTACCGGCACGCTGTTGCTCGCTTTTGAAACGCGCATGGCAACGCGCATGCTGCACGCCGAGATTGCGGGGGCACTCGACAGGGCATAAGGTTGAGCGCCTATGTTTTTTGCACTCGTTCTCGCAGCAGTGTCCGCGACGTCGACACCGCAAGTACATACCGGCGTCAGTGGCGCCTCGAATCCTTCAGCCGCGAATAGCGGCGCCATGCATACCTTCAGCGGCGGTCACGTGAAACCGATCCAGGGAACCGCCGAACCGCTGCTGCAAAAGGCCGCACCGCATCCCAACACGCACGATACCGCCGGGCCGCTGCTGCAAAAAGCTGCCCCCGCATCGAGCACCAATCCGCACGGGCGTCAAGTCCTGCGTACGTTCACCAGCGCCGGACAAAATCCGAATCCTGCGCCCGGAACGCATGGCACGTCCGCAAACTGGGGCTGGTTCGGCTTGTTCGGCGTGTTTGGCCTAGTGGGGTTATGGCGGCGCTACAGCGGCGCGTAGGCCGCTACTCTTGCAGCACGTGCCGTAGTTTTTCGAGCGCCTTCTGCTGCAGGCGCGACACGTGCATTTGTGAGACGTTCAGGCGTTTGGCGATCTCGGTTTGCGAGACGCTCTCGTAAAAGCGCAGATACAAGATCACGCGCTCGCGGCCGGTAAGCACTTCGAACGCACGCTCCAGGTTTGCTTTGTCTTCCAGCAGTGCAAGGCCCGCATCGGTCGTGCCGATGTAGTCGGCGAGCGTCTGCGCTTTCTTGTCGCCTTCTCCCGAAAGTTCGGTGTCGAGCGAAAGCAAGTTGTACGCCTGACCGAGTTCCTGCGCTTCCAGAATGTCTTCTTCGCTGGCGTTCAGATGCTCGGCTAGTTCCGCGACAGTCGGGCTGCGGCCCATTTTCACCGAAAGTTTTTCAATTGCGCGGTTGACGGCGAGATTGAGTTCTTGCAGGCGGCGCGGCACTTTCACCGCCCAGCCTTTGTCGCGAAAATACCGCTTGATTTCACCGACGATCGTCGGCGTCGCGTACGTGGTGAATTCCACGCCGCGTTCCAAGTCGAAGCGGTCGATCGCTTTGAGCAAGCC
>JBKPMZ010000381.1:0-10272 GCA_046732415.1 Vulcanimicrobiota bacterium | reverse complement strand
CAGTACGCCGTCGTACGAGACGCCCGCGATCTGCCGTTCCGCTGAAGCGATATACGTGTACGGTCCGGGCGGTGCTGCGTACGTCCAGCGCGTCTTGCCGGTGCGCGCGTCTATCGCGACCACCGTAATCTGACCGCCGGTATGAAAGCGTGGATCCTCGTCGAGCGATGCGTTGACGAATACCGTGCCGTCGTCGACCGTCGGCGCACAGTCGCTTCCGCCGTACTTATTCGTCCAGACCGTGTGGCCGTCGCGAATGTCGATGGCGCGCGTCTCGCACGTGTACGGTGCGTTATGACACGTCGGCACGAATGCAACGCCGTTCGAAATATTCATCGACGCCATCGTCGTCACGCCGGGCAACTCCGTACTCCAGCGCTCTTTGCCGCTTTCGAGGTCGAGCGCGCGCACGTGCAGGTCGCCGTTCGAAAAAATCGCCGCCCCGTCGGCGATCGCGGGAGAGGGCATGTTTTGTCCGACCGTGTGAATCTTCCAAACCAAGTGGCCGTCGCGCGAGGAAAACGCGTACTCGTCGTCGCCCTGCGCCCGTCCCCACACTTGCGAGATGTAATCATCGGGTTTCAGAAAGCCGTCTTTGCCGCTGCCGACGATCACGACACCGTCTTGCACGACCGGCGTGGACATCAAAATGTTGTCAGCGCTCGCCGTCCATCGCACGGCGCCCGTGCGCTCGTCGATCGCGTACAATTTCTTATCGAAGCTCACGGCGTAGATGGTGCCGTTGCTGATTGCCAGCCCGCCGTTGATCTTCGCGCCGGTGACGGTGATCCAGTGGACTTTGAGCCCGTCGGCTTGGTCGAGGACGGCGTTGTGGGTGGGGTAGCGCTGGTACATGGGCCAGGGCTCTTCCGGTCCGGCGGGCGGCCCTAGCGCCGACGAGGATGCGTGCGGAATCTGCAGCACCAGCATGGCGGCAAGCGCGGCCGCCGCCGCGCCAAGGACGAGCATCGCATAAGGCATGCGGTTCATCGTCAGACGTATTCCCTTGAAAGAATCCCCAAGCATGCCCCTAAGATGAGAAGGTTATGGAACTGCACATCGACCGGAGGCTCGTGGACTCCGCCCGCGAGCTCGCGGCCGCCATCGTCGCGCCCGTCAGCGACTTCATCGCCGCCCATTCAACCGTATCGGTGGAACGCTCCGTGCTGCGCTTGCTGGGCGTGGACGGCGTGGGGCCGGAAGACGTGCCGCTTCCAAACCTCATCGTGGATGCCCTCGACGACGCGCAGCGAGCGCGCGGCGCCGCCCTGGCATTCGGCCGGGGACTGGCGCAAACCGGCGTTGCCCCGAAAGCGCTGGCCGCCGAAATCGCGGCCGGGAATCTGCGGTTGAGTGATTTCTCGGACGTACCCGAGCAGGCCGCGCGCGAGGTGGTTCGCCGTTTCGTGCGCCAGGCGCTGGACCATATCGGCACCCGCCGCGAAGAACGCCGCGAGCGCATGACGCGTTTGCCGCAGTTGCCGCCCCCACTGCTCTACGTCATTGTGGCGAGCGGCAACATTTACGAAGATCGCACGGCGGCCGTTGCTGCGGCCGAAGCGGGCGCGCAAATCATCGCCGTGATTCGCTCGACCGGCCAATCGCTGCTGGACTTCGTGCCGTTCGGTCCGACGACCGAAGGCTTCGGCGGCACATACGCGACGCAAGAAAATTTCAAAATCATGCGCGAGGCGCTCGACGAGGTGTCCGAGCGTCTGGGCCGCTACGTGATGCTCACGAATTACGCGAGCGGTCTGTGCATGCCGGAGATAGCGACGATGGCGGCGCTCGAGCGGCTCGACATGCTGCTCAACGATTCGATGTACGGCATTCTGTTCCGCGACATCAACATGAAGCGCACGTTCATCGACCAGCACTTCAGCCGCATGCTCAACGCGTATTCCGGCATCATCATCAACACCGGCGAAGACAATTATCTGACGACGGCCGACGCGGTGGAACAAGCGCCGGCGGTGCTGGCATCGCAGTTCATCAACGAAGAGTTCGCGCATCGCGCCGGTTTACCGGACGAGCAACTCGGGCTTGGCGACGCGTACGAGATCAGCCCCGATTTGCAGGACGGATTCCTGTATCAAGTCGCGCAGGCGCAGCTCACCCGCCAGATCTTCCCGAAAGCACCGCTCAAGTACATGCCCCCGACCAAGCACATGACCGGCGACGTCTTCAAAGGACATCTCATCGACGCGATGTTCAACCTTACGTCGGTCATGACGCGCCAGACGATTCACCTGTGCGGCATGCTGACGGAAGCGATCCACACGCCGTTCTTGGGCGACCGCGCGCTTTCGATAGAAAATGCCCGCTACATTATGAATACCGCACGGCATTTCGGCGACGAGATTACCTTTAAATCCGGCGGCATCATCGAAACGCGCGCACAGAGCGTGTTGTCGGATGCGGAAAAACTGCTGCGCCGCGTGGCCGACCAAGGGTTGATGCACGCCATCGAAGCGAGCGTATTCGCCGACGTCTCACGTCCGCCCGACGGCGGCCGCGGATTCGACGGCGTGTTCCAACGCGCAGCCGACTACTGGAATCCGTTCGAAGAACAGCTACGCACTATTGCGGCGCCCACGGGGAGCGATCATGTTAGCAGTTTGGCTTAGGCGCCATGAGATCGCGGGGGCCCCATCTTTGATGGGGGGCGCGCAGTCTAGGACGGAGCGCCTTTCAAAATGACCCAGCTCATAAAACCCTACGGCGACACGATGAACGACGGCAAAGTGCAGATCTCGTTCACACTGCCGGTGCCGTGGAGCGAAGCGGCCGACGAAGCCGCGCGTCAACTCGTCGTAAAAATGGGCTTCGGCGACGTGCAAGTCGTCGAAGGGCGTTCCATCGCCACCGGGTTTTCGTTTTTCGTCGTGTACGCCAGCACGCCGCAGGCGATCGACTTCTCGACGATCACCGCACCGTCGGCAAAGACGCACGCCATGTCGATGGAAGAGATCGACGCGCTCATCGTTGAGCGCATTGGCCGCAAACTGCGCGTGGCGGGCGCGTGCATCGGCACGGACGCGCATACCGTCGGCATCGACGCGATCCTCAACATGAAAGGGTATAAGGGCGACTACGGTCTGGAACGGTACAAGATGTTCGAGACCTACAATCTGGGCAGTCAAGTCTCGGTTGAGGAACTGGTGCGTTTCGCCAAAGAAAAACGGATCGACGCGCTGCTTGCTTCGCAGGTAGTCACGCAAAAAGGCAGCGACGTGAAAAATTTCACGGCGCTCGTGGAATTGCTGGAAGCCGAAGGCCTGCGCGATCGTGTCGTCTTGTGCTGCGGCGGTCCGCGGGTTACCAACTTGATGGCGACGGAGCTCGGGTACGATGCGGGATTCGGCCGCGGTACGGTTCCGAGCGAAGTGGCTGCTTTTATCGCCACCAAACTCGTCTCGACATCGTCATCGTCATCCTGAGCTAGTTGAAGGAGGTGCCTATGCGAACCGTGCTGATCACCGGCGCAGCCGGATTCGTCGGTTCGCATTTGGCCGATGCGTATCTGGCGCAAGACTGGCGCGTGATCGGCATCGACAATCTGGTCACCGGCAGCCGCGAGAATCTCGCGCAAGCGCTGCGCTCGCCGCATTTCGAACTCATCGAGCGCGACATTACCGAGAGGCAGCGCGCGCTCATCGACGACATCCGCACGAAGTACGAGCACGTCGATCTCATTTTGCACTTCGCTTCGCCGGCAAGCCCAATCGACTACGCGCAGTTGCCGCTGCAAACGCTCGCCGTCAACAGTAAGGGCACCGAATTTTGCGCGCAAGCCGCGCTCGAATGGCGTACGCGCATGCTGTATGCTTCGACGTCCGAAGCGTACGGCGACCCGCTCGAACATCCGCAGCGCGAAACGTATTGGGGACACGTGAACCCAGTCGGTCCGCGCTCGTGCTACGACGAATCGAAGCGGTTCGGCGAAGCGCTCGTGATGGCATACGTCCGCGCGCACGCTATTGACGCGCGCATCATCCGCATCTTCAATACGTACGGCCCGCGCATGCGCTCGAACGACGGCCGCGTGGTGCCGAACTTCATATTGCAGGCGCTGCGCGACGAGCCGCTGACCATCTACGGCGACGGTTCGCAAACGCGTTCGTTCTGCTACGTCGACGACTTGGTCGCGGGGATCATGGCATGCGCCGCGAGCGACGCCGCGCGCGGCCGCGTGGTGAATTTGGGCAACCCCGAAGAGTATCCAATTGCGCAGTTTGCGGACATCGTCAGCGAGATCGCTGGTGTGCCGCTGCGCACGCAAACGCGGCCGATGCCGCCCGACGATCCCACCCGCCGCTGTCCGGACATTACGCTTGCGCGCCAGTTGCTCGGCTGGGAGCCGAAGGTCCCGGTGCGCGAGGGCCTGCGCCGCACAATGGCCCAGATGCGCGGCACGCTCGCTCAGGCGGGAGCGCCCTAGACGTAAGCGAACACATCCGCCAGCATGCTGCCAGAGTTGCTGGCGTGGTTTACCGGGAAGGAGCCGAATCGTCGCAAGTACCCGCGCAAGCGGAAGCCGTACCGCGCGACGTTTTCAATAGACGCCGGGACAACCCAAAAGCCGGCCATCGGACTCGACATCAGCGGCGGAGGCCTGTGCGTCCTGACGCAGGAGCCCGTCGGCAAGGATGAATTCGAAATTCGCGCGACTATAGAGTCGCGCATTGTGCGCGTGCGCGCAAAATCGGTCTGGCAAGACACGGTTACGCATCAAGGAAAGTCGGTGTGGCGCTACGGCATGCGCTTTACCGGTATTTCCGCGGACGATTGGGACGCGATCATCCGCTACACCACCGACAAGACCGTCGATGAATCGAACAAAGCGCAAGAGGAATTGACGACCGTCCGGATGACGCCGGACGATGCGAACCGCTTGTTGCCGACGCGCCTGCAGTTCCGGCTCCTGCACATGCTGGTCGAACGCCGCCGCCTCGCGCCGCTCAAAGAAAACCAGACGCCGCTGGTACAATATTTTTACTCCGGCATCGTGCGCCATGAAGGCAAACTGATGCACCGGCTCACGATTCAATCGAAAGTCGTCGGCCCTGAGGGCGACGAGATGTTCGAGACGCGCTTTGTCTTTGACGACAGCGGCAACAACATTCTGATTTTGAACTAACTTACGTGTCATGCTGAGGTATCGAAGCATGGCCGAGCTTATCGAGGCCCCAGTTTGAAGAAAACCGCTTTAATCACCGGAATCACCGGCCAGGACGGTTCGTACCTGGCCGAATTGCTGCTCGAACAGGGCTATCGCGTCGTCGGAATGACGCGGCGCACCAGCACCGACGTGCACGAGCGCATTCAGCACATTTTCGACGATATCGAATTCGTTTCGGGCGATTTGCTCGACCAAACGTCGATTACGACGATCGTCGACAAAGTGCGTCCGGACGAAGTGTACAACCTCGCCGCGCAATCGTTCGTGCCGGCGTCGTGGTCGCAACCGGTGCTCACGGGCGAGTTTACGGCGCTCGGCGTGACGCGCGTGCTCGAAGCGATCCGTGCGGTGAATCCGAAGATTCGGTTTTATCAGGCCTCGAGTTCCGAGATGTTCGGAAAAGTGCAGGCGGTTCCGCAAAGCGAGAAAACGCCGTTCTATCCGCGTAGTCCCTACGGCGTCGCGAAAGTATACGGACATTGGATTACTGTGAACTACCGCGAGTCGTACGACATGTTTGCGGTGAGCGGAATACTTTTCAACCACGAGTGCGTTCCGGGCAACACGCCCATCATCGTCCGCAAAGGCAACATCGTAGACGTCGTACCGATATCGGATGTCGTGCCCGTCGCCCAAAAAGGCGCGAACGTTCAGCGCTTCGATATCAAAGACACGGAAGTCTGGGACGGTGAACGTTTCGTCCGAATACTTGGCGCAACGGCAAATCGCCATCGCCCTGTGGTGGATAACAAGGGCGTACGCCGCGTAGAAGCGCGTTGCGGAACCGTAACGCTTACCGCAGACCACGTCATGTTCACGCAGGACGCCGAAGTGCCGTCGAAAGTGGTCGAGCCGGGCACGAAAATGCTGCGTGCATCATTGCCCGACGCGCCTTCTTTCTCGAGCGTTACGCTGGAGCAAGCCTGGCTTCTCGGCGCCTTCGTCGGGGATGGATGGGCGCAATCCGAAGGCGGGCACGTATCCGCTAAATTTACCAACAGCGATGCGCGCCTGCGTGAATATTTCGCGGGCGCGTGGGAGCGCGTTACGCTTGGAAAAGCCACTTACACGGCGACTTCTTCAGGATTCGTACCGGGAAAAATCGTGGGCGCCCTGGCGTTAAGCGGCGCTCCGCGCTACATCGAGTGGCTACGCGACGAATGCTACACCAACGACGGATATAAGCGCGTTCCCCGCTGCATTCTCAACGGCGACGAGGCGGTTTGGCGAGCGTTTCTTGAAGGCTATAACACCGCAGACGGGCTAAAATCCAGCCCCTGCACGTACCGCTACAAGAATTTCAAAACCAACTCGCCGGTGCTTGCAATGGGCCTTTGGTGGCTCGCGAAAAAAGCACTGAAGCAGGACCTCGTGTTGAACGTCGAGGTTGGTCCGGCCGAGCGTCCCGGCCCGTTCTACTCGCTGAACTTGCGTTCTCCAAATCCGCAAGGCGATAAAGGAGCACATCTGCGCAAGGATCTCAGCGAAGTGAAACGTGTCGTTGAAGATCCTCATTTTGATGGCTGGCTGTACGACTTGACCACCGAAACCGAGCGTTTTCATGCCGGGGTAGGCGAACTGGTCATCCATAACTCCCCGCGCCGCGGCAAGGAATTCGTGACGCGCAAAATCACCGACGGCGTCGCGCGCATCAAACTCGGAATGCAAAGCGAATTGCTGATGGGCAACCTGGACGCGCAGCGTGATTGGGGATTCGCCGGCGACTACGTTCGCGCGATGTGGCTGATGCTGCAGCAGGAGCACGCCGACGATTACGTGATCGCAACCGGCCGTACGCATAGCGTGCGCGAGTTTTGCCGCATCGCCTTCGAGTCTGCGGGCCTCGGATCGTACGAGCAATACGTGCGCACGGATCCGCGTTTCATGCGGCCCGCCGAAGTCGATTTGCTCATCGGCGATCCTTCCAAAGCCAAGCGCGTGCTCGGCTGGACGCCGGAAGTCTCGTTCGAAGAACTCATCGAGATGATGGTCAAGGCCGATATCGATCGGCTCCGTCCGCTCGCCGGCCCTTCGACTGCGCTCAAGACGGGCTCCTGAGCGATTTGCGCGCGCTCGTTACCGGCGCCGGCGGGTTCGTAGGACGGTTCTTATGCGCGCGTCTGCAGAGTGACGGGGCGGAAGTATTTGCCGCCGGCGGACCGCACGACGTGGAAACGCATGTGGCCATCGACGTGCTCGACGTCGATTCGCTGCACGCGGCGTTCGATATCTCGCAGCCGGACGTCGTGTTTCACCTTGCCGCGCAAGCGTTCGTTCCGCGTGCGATCGAAGCGCCGCAAGAAACGTACGCCGTCAACACTATGGGAACGGCAAACGTGCTGGCGGCACTGCGTGCGTATCGCGATCGCACCAAGCGCGACGTGCGTTTGCTGTTCGTAAGTTCCGCCGAAGTGTACGGCGCGCAGCCGCCCGAACGCATGCCGCTGGCGGAATCGTGTGCGCCGAATCCGTCCAATCCGTACGCGGCAAGTAAGGCCGCCGCCGAAGCGCTCGTGCTCGGAGAAGCGCATGCGTACGGCGTCGATGCGATTACTACGCGCGCGTTCAATCACATCGGACCGGGGCAGAACGAGCGATTCGTCGTACCGGCATTCGCGGCGCAACTCGCGCACATTGCCCGCGGTGCGGAGCCGGTGCTGCTCGTCGGCAATTTGGAGCCGCGGCGCGATTTCCTCGACGTGCGAGATGTCGTCGACGCGTACGTTGCGCTCGCGAAGACCGGGCAAAGCGGCGAAATCTATAACGTATGCAGCGGCAGTGCGATCAGCGTACGTGAGATACTCGGTGAATTGATCCGCATCGCCGGCGTTCCGGTCGAGGTACGTGAGGACCCTGCCCGCATGCGTCCGGTCGACGTACCGTTGCTGTATGGAAGCAACGAGAAACTGTGCGCCGCGACAGGGTGGTCACCGCGGGTTGCGCTGCGGCGCACGCTGCAGGACGTTTACAGCGGGTTCGACAAGCTGCGCGCGTGACCGATCCAAGAAGCGACGAACTCCAGGCGCTGGTATTCAAAAACCGCGGCGCACTGCTCTCCATTCCCGCGCTCATGCTCGCGGCGTTCGGCAAGCCGAGCGCGTTAAGCGTGACGCTGGGGTTGCCCATCGCGATCGCGGGCGAACTGCTGCGCTGCTGGGCGGTGGGTTATTCCGGCGTTACCACGCGCGAGGATCACGTCATCGCACCGGAACTGGTGACCGCCGGGCCGTACGCCTACGTGCGCAATCCGCTCTACGTCGGTAATTTCATCACCGCGGCGGGCTTTGCCGTTGCATTCACCGGCGGCAACTCGCTGGGCAAGAAGATTGGGTTGATTGCCGCATCGTTGGGAACGATGGCAGCGGTGTACAGCATCATCGTTCCGCACGAAGAGCAGTATCTGCGATCGCAGTTCGGCGAGCCGTACGAACGCTATTGCGCCTCCGTTCCGCAAATCGTACCGGCACTCGAGCCGGCTGGCGATCGGCGCGGCGAATGGAAGCCCAACGTGATCGCGCAAGCCGAAAAAAACACGTTTCTCACCTTCGGCGCGATGCTCGCCGCGCTCGCGCTCAAGGCACTCAGGGCGTAACGCATGTCGCCGCGCACGCGGCTGATCACGGCACTCGTCATCGTTGCACTGGTTGCGGCGCTCGAGTTTTGGGGAGCCCTGCGCGCGAATTCATTGGCGCTGCTTACCGATGCCGTGCACGTGTGCATGGACGTGTTCGCGCTGGCAGTCGCGCTGTTCGCTCTGCTCGGTTCGCAGCGTCCGGCGACGCTGCGTAAAACCTTCGGGTACGGACGTCTTGAAATTTTGGCAGCGGTGCTCAACGGTACCGTGCTGCTCACGGCGACCGCTTTCATCGCTTATGAAGCCGTGCACCGCTTTTTTATGCCGCAGACCCCGCACGGCGAAATCATGAGCATCATCGCGGGCATTGGTTTGCTGGCGAACGGCGGCGTCGGCTTGCTGCTGGTGCGCCATAGCGAAGAGAACTTGAACCTGCGCGCCGCGCTCTTTCACGTTGCGGGCGATGCGCTTGGCGCGCTTGCGGTCATCATCGGCGGTGCAGCGATCGCCGCTACCGGCGCGGCATGGGTCGATCCCGCACTGTCATTGTTCGTCGCGGCGATCATCGTCGCAGGCGTCGTCCGCGTGCTGCGCGACGCAACCGACGTACTGCTGGAAGGCGTGCCGCGCGGGCTGCACGTTTCCGACGTACGCGATGCGATGGCGCAAGTCGACGGCATTCAAGCGGTGCACGACCTGCACGTGTGGACGATCGGCACCGGTTCGCTCGCGCTCTCGGCGCATATTCTCGTGAACGACCGCCGCGTGAGCGAAGCGAGCATCATCATGAGGCAACTCGACGCACTGGTTCGCGAACGCTTCGGCATCGCGCACGTCACGCTGCAATTCGAATGCGAAAACTGCCAGGACGACGACCGGATCGTCTGTACGCAAGCGCCGTCCGAACGCTTGCCGAGCGCCGGGCCGCGCCACTAAGCGCTCGACTTTAGTAGTATGAGGGACGCCTAAAGGGCCTTACCGAATCGTGCCAGGCTATGATTTCGCGTAATTCCAAGGCCGTCGTCCTGTCCGCGGCCCGCACGCCCTTCGGCCGCCTCGGCGGAACGCTCGCGCCCCTAGAGGCAACGACCCTTGGTGCAGCGGCGGTCGTTGCCGCCATCGCACGCGCGGGCATCGACCCCGCCGAACTCGAGCACATCGTGATGGGCCAAGTTCTGCAAGCCGGCGCGGGCCAGAACCCCGCGCGCCAAGTCGGTTTCAAGAGCGGGCTTGCGAAAACGGTGACGGCGGAAACCATCAACAAAGTATGCGCTTCCGGAATGCTCGCCGTCGTCAACGCGGCGCGTCTGCTGAACGACGGCAGCAACGATTTGGTGGTTGCGGGCGGCATGGAATCGATGTCCAACGCTCCGTATATATTGAAGGAAGCTCGCAGCGGCTATCGTTTCGGCGACGGGCGGCTGATCGACGCGATGATCCACGACGGTCTGTGGGATTACTACTTCCCGATGACGATGGCCACGCTAGGCTCGAAGGTCGCCGGCGAACTGAAGCT
>JBKPMZ010000380.1:0-5713 GCA_046732415.1 Vulcanimicrobiota bacterium | reverse complement strand
GCTCCACTTCGTGACCTTCCGCGGCGCTCAAGCGAGCGCCGTTCTGATTGTGCTGGTATGGTACGCGCTACGCGCCGATACGCTTCCGGCGGTGGTGTTCGGCCTGGCCGCCGGATTGTGTGAAGACGTGTTCAGCGCCGGAACCGGCGTCGCGTGGACGGCCTCGAGCGCGCTGACGGCGATCTTCGTGACGTGGCTCTCACGCTGGTTCTTCGCAGACTCCGTGCCGATTCTCGCCGGCGTCGTCATCGTCGCCACGTTGCTGCGCCGCATGCTCTTCTGGGTCGTCATGGCGTTGCAGGGCTATCCGCCCGGCTATGCGCGCATCCACTTACATCAGGCGTTGTGGGAAGCGCTGCTCAATGCGGTGCTCGTTTCGGTGCTGCTGCTGCTTGCCCGTCTGCGAGAGTCGCGCAGCTCGTGAAATCCTACGGGCGCCGCGCGCTCCGCTGGGAGTTCTCTCCGTGGCGCATCGCCTTTTTCGCCGCGGCAATTCTCATCGCACTCATCATCGTGATCGTGCGCCTGGTGCAAGTGCAGATCGTGAACGGCGAGAAGTTTCGCGCTGCGGCGCAAGCAAATCAAGTGCGGCTCATTCCCGTCGCCGCTCCGCGCGGACTCATCTTCGACCGCAACGGAAAAGTGATCGTACGCAGCCGTCCCGAGTTCGTCGTCGCACTGATTCCCTCGCTCGTCAAAGACGTCGATTCCGAACTCAACACCGTCGCCAAAACGATCGGCGTGCCCGTCTCGAAACTGCAGCAGCAACTGCTGCACCATAACGGGGTGAACTACAAGAATTTCGACGAAGTCACCGTGTACGAACCGTACGGACCGGTGATTCTGGCGAGCGACATTCCGGTGGCGAAGGTCAGCCGGCTCTCCGAACTGCTCAACGATCTGCCCGGCGTCGACGTGGAAGTGCAAGCGGTGCGCAACTATCCGCACGGAAGTGAAGGTTCCGCGGTGTTCGGCTATGTCGGCCAGATCACGCCCGACGAATACAAGCGCCTGCGCTCCCAAGGCTACTCGATGAACGACGTGGTCGGCAAGGACGGCGTCGAATACGTGTACGACAAGTATTTGCGCGGACAGCCGGGCGGTCAGCGCATCGTCGTCGATTCGCAAAGCCAAGTCGTGCCGGACATCAAACTGCCGCCCAAGCAGCCCGTGCCCGGCGATAGTCTCGTTCTCAATATCGATTGGCGGCTGCAGCAGATCGCCGACGAAGCACTCGAGCACGGCATCCGCTCTTGGACCGGCGGAAAGCGCACGCTGGGCGGCGCGGTCGTCATTCTCGATCCGTGGTCGGGACGCGTGCTCGCGCTTGCGAGTTATCCGCGCTACGATCCGAACGCGTTTGCATCGAACGATTACTCGCACATCGCGAAGTATCTGCTCGATCCGATGGATCCGCTGTTCAATCGCGCCATCGCCGCGGCCACGCCCACCGGATCGACGTTCAAAATGATCACCGGTTCGGCCGCGCTCACCACCGGCGTCGTAAAAGTCAACGAAAACGTGTACGACTCCGGCGCGTGGAATTGTTACGGCGCGGAATTTCGCGACATCGCGGCCGGCGGTTTAGGAAACACGACGTTCGTGCACGCGCTCGCCGCGTCGTCCGACGGCTACTTCTACCAAATGGCGTGGCGCCTGGGAAACGATCGCCTGCGCAAGTTCGCGCAGTATTACGGCATCGGGCACAAAACGGGAATCGATCTGCCCGGCGAGTTTGCGGGCAACTATCCGACGAACGCGTGGATGCTCAAAGTTGCCGGCGTTCCGCTCGAACCATCCGACGTGTGCAGCCTGGGTATCGGTCAAGGTGCGCTCGAAGCGACGCCGCTGCAGATGGCCAACGTCGAGTCGGCGGTGGTCAACGGCGGTACGCTGTACAAACCGCAAGTCGTATCGGAGATTCGCGATCCGCAAGGGCATCTCATCAAGAAATACGATCCGCAAATCATCCGTCACGTTCCGGTAACGCCGGAATCGCTCAAGGCGGTGCGCGAAGGCATGGATCAGGTCACCGAGCCGTGGGGAACGGCGTACGGCCTGAAGATCGACGGCTTGCCGTACGGCGGTAAGACGGGTACGGCGGAAACGGGCAACGGCGCAGGCGCGAACACGACGTGGTTCGTCGCGTACGCACCGGCAAATCACGCCAAAATTGCGATGGCGGTATTCGTCGATCGCTCCGGCGGTTACGGTGCTTCGGTCGCGGCGCCCATCGCGCGCGAAATCATGATCAAGTACTTCAAGATCAAAAACCCCGGACCGGGGTATTAACGCGCGAGCGCGAGTTCGATCGCGCTGCGCACCTGCGGATCGGTTTCTTCCGCCTGCGCGCGTTCGAGCACGCCGCGGCTCCAGTCGCTGCCGACGATAGCAAGCCGTTCCACCATGTCCAAACGAAGTTGCGCGTCCGCGCCGTTCAGCGATTCGTCGACAAGCCGCGGCCATGACGCGCGCGGCTGTGCGCCGGATTCTTCGCGCACCGATCGCAGCATCGCCGAACTGATGCCGAGCAGCAGCAGCCCGACGACGAAGACGACGACGATGACGATCCATGCGGTGGAAGCCACGGCGCGCCCGCTAGGGGACGCTGTACTGCGCTGCCGATCGCAGCGCGTCCAGCACCGCGCCGAGCGCATCGTCCAGCGTCCGGTTCACGCTCGAACTGAGCACGCGATGAAACTCCGGCATGGGCAGCGTTTCCAGAACGCTGAACACTTTGATCAGCTCCGCGCGGTACAGGCCGAGCACGAGTGACGCCTGCGCGGAACCGGCGGACGGCGAGCTGCCGTTGTAGTCGACGCGCTCGCCGAGTAATTGTGTGTAGACAATCCACGGAACGACGGATCCGAGCGGTGCGGATTCGAGCTCCGGCAACCGCTTTTCGAGCGCCGCGACGTCCACCGCACCGCTGAGTCGCACGACGCCCGCGGCGCGGGCATCGAGTGCCGCCGCCGGCGCGTCGACGATCGTTGAAACCAAACCGCGCAAGGCAAACCGGCTATCGCGATCTTCCAGATCCTTTGCAGTGATCGCCAAACGCGGAACGCGCAGGCGCACGAACAGTCGATCGAGCGGTGCACGAATAGCGCGCGCGGCATTCTCCGCCGTTTGCGCGAGGCGCGCGTCGGCGCCGGCAACCGCACTCGGAAAAAGCGCGCGTATCGCGAACACATGCGGTATCAGTCCGCCCGCATCGCTTTTTTCGAGCGTGCGAATCGCTTGCGTCAATTCTTCTTGCGAATATTCGGCGTACAGCACCGGCGTCGAGGCAACGAACTCGTCATGCGCAAGCGGCTCTTCGAGTCGCGGCAGCGGCGCTTCGATGCGCGGAACCGCTGCATCGAGCGGCGTGGGAGCTGCGGGTGCTGCCGGACGCGGACGCTCTTCGACCGGCGGCGGCGGAACGATCGCTTCGGGCGCAGGCGTTTCGAGCGCCGGCTGCAGCGATGCAACGGAAATCGGCGTGCCCGCAGTGCCTGCTTCGAGCGAGGGCGTCGAGAGCACGTGCACCGTCGGCGCGGCAAGTCCGAGCGAATGTCCGCCGTCCCACTCGACGACGGCGCGCGTGTCGATTCCGGTTCCGACAGCCAGCGGCGCAATCACCAGCATCTCCCAGCGAATGCGTAAATCGATCGCGGGATTCACGTCGGTGAGCAGCAATCCGCGCTGCGACCAGAGCTGCGAGGTTCCGAGATCGTCACCGAGCGCCATACCGTTCAGCGTCGTGCTTCCCGGAACGTACACCGCCAAATTCGATGGCACGGCGCGCACGGCCAGATGTTCCGCTGGCCCGTCGCCGGTATTGCGCAACGTAATCTCGTACGCCACGCGATCGCCGGCGTTCACCGTTTCGGGCGGATTGCTGCGAAGTTGCGCGTCGCGCTCGAATTGCGGCTCGGCGAACGTCGCCACTTCGAGCGGCTCGAAATGCACGGGGCTGATGCCCCGGCCCGTCAGCGTGCCTTCGATTGCGAACGTGCGATCGCGTCGCGCGCGAAGCAGCCGCACGGCGATGCGTGCCTCGTGCGTGGTTTCTGCGGGAATGTCGCCGAACCGCAGCGCGTTGGTGCGCTCGCGCTGCGCGTTTTGCGTGCGCTCGATGACGATCTCGGGCGGCAGTTCGAGATCCAAGGCCGCATCTCGCAGCACGTCGGCGCCGTCGTTGGTGAAGCGAATCGCAATTTCATGCGTCTGCCCCGGGCGCAGCGGCTCGGATTGCACGCGCTCCCACGTGCACGCTTCCGCAGCGACGTGCGGGCGCGAGCGCACGACGACGTTGGCAACGCCGAGGTCGAACGTCCCCGACGCGAATTCGAGTACCGCGCCGAGCGTGACTTGCGTGCGGTCCGGAACGGGCGATGCAACGCGTGCGCGAACCGTGAACACGCGCTCCGCGTGCGGCTGAACGATACCGAGTGAAAACGGTTCGCCGTACGCGACCGGTTCTTCCGGTGATTCCGCGATGCGCACGTCTTCCAAGAACGCGCCCGGAATCACGCGCAGGCGCACGTCGGGTTCGGGCGCCGTACCGTCGTTGAAGACGTGCGCGGTAAAGGTTACGTCTTCGCGCGCCGCGGCAATCCCGCGATCGACTTCGATGTAATTGCGGGCGCGAGTGAACCGCGAGTTTGCGCGCACGCGCAGCGTCCGGGTGAACCGCCGTTCTCCACCTTTCCAGCGCAGCACCACCGCAATCGGCAACTGGCCTTCGTTTTGCATCGTGACGATGCTCGCGATGCCGGCATCCGCGACGCGTCCGGACGGCAGCGTACCGAGCGAAAACACGCTGCCCGCAAAAGCTTCATCGCTGACGGGCTGCCCGTCGAGATGCGCCGACCCCGGCGTATATACCAGGCCTTCCGGTAGTTCGAACGCGACGGAAACCGTGTGCGCTTCTCCGGTGCCGCTGTTCACGATGCGCATCGTCATCGGCACGCGCGTGCCCGGCGCAACGACGTCGTCGCAAAACACGGTCAGCGCAGTATCGTCGTTGGCGAATTCGGCCGGCGAACGAACGACGATCTCGGCGGACGTAACCGTAAACTCTTCCACTTCACGCGACGAGATGGCGCCCGTCGCTTTTATCCGCGTACCGTCGGCGAGCGGCGCGTCGATACGTGCTTGATATTCCGCGACGATCGATTGGCCGGGAGCCAGGCGCTCCGCGACGATCGTTTCGTTTGCGTAATCGAACGGCTCGTCCGGCGCGTTCACCAGCGCGCGTCCCGCAATGCGCGCGCTGCGCGATACGTACGCCGTGTTCGGCGGCAGCGGCAGGAACGCGAGCACGTCCTGCGCGCTCGACGCACCCGTATTTGCGATCGTTGCCTGAATGGTGATGACGTCGCCCGGCTTGGGTTCGTCGGGCGCGACGATCGTGACGAACGTCGAGGTGTTTTGCAGCAACGGCTGACTGCGCACGACGAGGCGCTCGCGATTCGATCCGAGCACGGGCGTCTGATCGGTGCTCAGCGCCGCTTGAAACAACAGTTCGGTGCCGTCTTCGATCCGATCGTCGACGCGAAAACTGCACGCCACCCGCAATTGCGCGTTTTGCGCGAGTTCACCCAAAGCGGCGCCTTCACTGGCGATGAGCCGTCCGCTCTCGAGCGGCGCGTCGTCGAGCGTGTCGCTCCCTTCGATCGCACTCACGCCGGAAGGAGCGGCAAAGCGCACGCGCACGCCCGTCGCG
>JBKPMZ010000379.1:0-4245 GCA_046732415.1 Vulcanimicrobiota bacterium | reverse complement strand
GCCGTCGTCACTGCGCCACAAATCGCCGGCTTTCGATTGAATGACGGCATAGAGGCGCCCGTGGGTTCCCGCGGCGATGCCGATGCGGCCCGTGTCGCCGGCCGGTAATCCGTGCCCGGTAAGTTTGCGCCACGTTGCGCCGTTGTCGTCGGAGCGGTAGACACCGCCCATCGGACCGCCGCTGCGCATGGTCCACGGTTTGCGCCGGAACTGATAGATGCCCGCGAACAACGTATCGGGATGATCCGGCACGCGTACCAAATCCGACGCGCCGCTCATCGGCCCGACGTACAACGCGCGCGTCCAGTGCTTTCCGCCGTCGCTTGTCGTGTAGATGCCGCGCATCGTGCTGTCGCGGAAGACCTGACCGAGAACCGCAACCGCAACGTGATTGCTGTTGCGCGGGTCGATTTCGATCTTCGAGATCGAGCCTGCGTCCTGTAACCCCAGGTGCTTCCAGGTTTTGCCGCCGTCGGCGGAGTGCCAGATACCGTCGCCGCCCTCGACGTCGTTACGCGGGTTCGTTTCGCCCGTGCCGACCCACACGTCGTTTGCGTTGTGCGGCGCGATGGCAATCGCGCCTATCGGCGCAACGTCGGCCGTATCGAAGATGGGCGCCCACGAGACGCCGCCGTCCTCGCTTTTGAAGACGCCGCCGCCCGCGCCGCCGGCGTAATACACCTGCGGATTATCGTTGCTGCCTATGACGACGGTGGTGCGGCCGCCCGCGATCGCGGGCCCGATGCCGCGATACTGCAGGGAACCCAGGTCTAAAGCGTATGCCGGAAGTGCGGCACCGAGAACGAGCGCAAGCGCGCTCAGGATACAGCGGCAAGCAAAACTCATGGCTGTGAATTGCTTGCCGCGTTGCGTAACCCTTGTTACTCGGCGGTTGTGGCCGCGGGTGCGAAATCGCTTTCACGCCGCTCCGGCGTCACGAAATATCCCACGCCGGTCAGCACGATGATGGCGGCGAATACCACCACTGCGACCACCGCCATTGCTTTTGCGTAGTCCGGATGGCCGGAGGGCAACGGAAATTTTTGCGCCGCAAACGCCGACTCCAGTTGCAGCGCGTTCGCGGAAATCAAGTTGCCGATTTGATACGTGAAGCCCGGAAACGTTCCGCGTACTTCACCGGGAGATATCTCGTTTAAGTGCGCGGGAATGATGCCCCAGGCTCCCTGCACGGCGACTTGCATCAAAAACGCTCCGACTGCAAGCCATACCGCCGACTGACTGAACGCCCACAGCGGAATGAGTACCAGACCGAACGCGGCGCACAGCAGGATCATGTTGCGCCGGCCGAAGCGTTGCGAAAGCCAGCCGAAGAATATTCCACCCGCGATAGCACCAACGTTCATGATGATGAGCAGCGTCGAAACGGTTGACGAGGTGAATCCATGCTGCAGCGTGAGGAACGTCGGATACAGATCCTGCGTGCCGTGCGACATGTAGTTGAACGCCGCCATGAATAGAATTGCGTACAAGAACAACGGCCAGCGCGCTTTAACGGCGCGCAGCAGCGGATGCGGCCCCGCCGAAATCTTTTGCGCTTCACCAGCCAGCCACGCGGGCGATTCGGGAACGTGCGAGCGGATGAAGAGGATGAGCAGCGCAGGCAGCACGCCCACGGCAAACATGCCGCGCCAGCCGAGGTATGGATACGCAAAGTACAGTGCGCCGGCGAGCAGATAGCCGACCGAGTAGCCCTCTTGCAAAATCCCCGAAAAGAGGCCGCGTTTTTCCGCAGGCAGCGCTTCCATCGCAAGTGCTGCGCCCAGCCCCCATTCACCACCCATTGCAATGCCGTACAAGGCGCGCAAGACGATGAACACCGCCAGGTTCGGCGCGAACGCGGTCGCGAGTTCCAAAACCGAATACAAACCGACGTCAATCATTAGCGGAATGCGACGGCCGTACTTGTCCGCGAACCACCCGAAGATCAGTGCACCCAGCGGGCGCAGCATCAGCGTAATGGTGACCGCGACCGCGACGTCTTTGACCGCCGAGTGAAAGTCTTTCGCGATATGCGGGACGGTCACGATCACGAGGAAGAAATCGAACGCGTCGAGCGTCCATCCCAGGAAGCTCGCCAAAAAGGTTTTCTTCTGCTGCGTGGTAAGGCCGCGCAGCGCGCTGGTGGTGCTCATGCTGCGACGGTTCGTCCTTGCGCCGTAGCGGCCTTTAGCATTCCTCCGGCGGACGCATGCGGCGGAAGAACGTCCAATACAAGCCCGCATTGAGCAACTGCAGCAGCGCCGCTGCTTCGAGCATGGCGCCGATCCAAACCGAATGCAGCATGATACCGGCAATCGACGGGCCGGCCATCGACGCGAACTGTGAAGGCACGTTGGATATGCTCGCGACGCGCGAGCGCTCGTGTGGCGAAACGATGCCCATTACGTACGACTGGCGCACCGGCACGGTCATGCTGTTGACCAGCACACGAACCAGAAATATCGCACCGGCGATCCATACCGTCGGCATAAACGGCAATATCGCGAGCAGCGCACATGAAACGGTGCGAAGGCTCACCACCGTTCGAACCGCTCCACCGATCGCGTCGACCGCGCGGCCGACGAGCGAATACGAAGCGATGCTTGCGAAGGCAATCGTCATATAGATCGCGCCGATCTCGTGCGCCGGCGCGTGATACCGCAAATGAAACCACAGCACGAGCATCGGACCAAGAAAACCCACCGCCAAACCGTTGGTGGCGTTCGTAACCATGAAACGCATCACGATGCCGCGCGTGCGGGGGGAAAGCGGTGCGTTTCGTGCGTGCTCCGCGGCCGCCCGCTGCGCGGCGTTCTCGCGAATCGGAATGATGGACAGCAGCAGCAACACGGAAATTCCGCTTGCAGTCAGATACACCGCGTGCACGTCATGGACGAACGTGAGCAGGAAACCGAATGCGCCGCCAATCGCGCCAATCATGGAAAACGCCGCGAATACACGTGTGCGCAGCTGCGTATCGACGTGTTCGGCAACCAGTGCTTGTTCGGCGGAATAGAACGGACCGAACGCGCCGCCTGCCGCCGGACCGCCGCCGCGTCCGATCGTTCCGAGTGCTCCCGCGATTCCAAGCACCCAGAGTGGCATACCGAAGAAGAATGCCAGCGCCGCGAGCGCGCTCAAAACGCTGAACGCTGCGAGCACCGGTTTGCGTCCGAAGCGATCGCCCGCGAAACCCGCCGCCAATCCGAGGAGTGCGCTGCCGCTCGTCCATACCGTGACGAGCACGCCGACCTCCGCGGCACTTGCTCCGCGGCTCAACAGATACAGCGGCGTGACGACGCCGAGGTACGCTTGATTGAAGCTGCGCAGCATCCGCCCGAGCGATAAGAACCGGAGGGACCGATCCGCGCTCAGCGCGCGATACGCGTTCACATCAGCGCACGTTCACGATGAAGGCGGGAATATCTGCTTGGAAATGGCGCCGTTTACGCGGCGCCCTCTTTGTGTTTTACGGCTGCGTCGATGTTGCCGGCGACGGCGTATCCGAGGGCACGTCTGATGGCAGACCGGATGGCGCGGGTGCCGGCGAACTCGACGACGACGGCGTAGGCGACGGCGCGGTGGACTTGTCGTCTCCGTACAGCACGAGCAAATACGTGCTGCCTTTCGGAATGGACATTTTCTTCGGCTGGAACGAGAACGTGAGCGTTCGCTCATTCAGTACCGATTTGTCGAACGTCCACACGGGCTTGTATTCCACGCCCTTTTTCTTTTTGTTGACTTGAAAGAGTTGCAGCGCAAAGCCGCGACCATCGACTTCGGTCTTTGGAAGCGTGAACTGCGCACTGGCCCAGCCGTCCAAATCGAAGTCCGCGTTCGGTTCCAGCTGCACCATCATTAGCGCGACCGTGTCGAGCGTGTTGGCGGGAACGTGCACCATTTTCGGTGCGTCCTTCGGCGGCGCTTGCGCCGTAAGGGTGATCGACGCGGGCATTGGCGTCGGGCTTGGCGATGCCGATGCGGATGCGCTCGCGCCAGGAGACGCCGATTCGTCAGCAGCGGGTGTGGGAGTCGCCGTCGGCGTTGGTGTCGGCGAGGGAGTGGGAGTTGGTGAAGGCGTTGCCGTTGCCTTCGGTTTGGCTTTCGCCGATTTTGCGGACTTCGGCGATTCCGACGGCGCCGGTGTGGGCGCAGGCAGATTGAAGCTCAGCGTGCACGCGTACCCATCCGCCATTTGCGGGCACGCAAAACCTTTTTGCGCATCCGCGATTGGGTACGTTGCGC